>NZ_JBBOYW010000001.1:676944-1009166 GCF_038008325.1 Lysinibacillus sp. FSL K6-0232
TGTTGCTGGAGTAGATATTATTGAATTAATGGATGGTGCTCGACATGCGGCAACAGAGCTGGCGCAATCTGATTTAGCGTTTAATGATGCTTATCAGTATGCAGTGATGCGCCATATTTTACATGAGCAAGGCTATTCAGTGGAGCTTTTGGCTTCATTTGAACCAGGCTTAAGTAAATTTCATGAATGGTGGAAGCAGCTTTTTGGCGAAAGTGAAGGGAAAGACCGCAAAGGGTTGTATCCTTCAACGGTCAGCTTTTCAACAGATTTACATGCTATTGGACAGTATATTCAAGATGGCCGTCGTATTATGTTTGAAACATTATTACATTTCCATGAGATTGAGGGAGATATGGCCGTTCCTTATGATGCGCGTGATGAGGATGGTCTTAACTATTTAACCAATCGTACATTTAATGAAATCAATGCTATATCAAAGCAAGGTACAGCACTTGCCCATGCAGAGGGCGATGTACCTGTTATTCAAATTGAATTGCCAAAGCTAGATGCCTATCATCTTGGCTATTTAATTTATTTCTTTATGAAGGCTTGTGCTATGAGTGCTTGTTTATTAGAAGTAAATCCTTTTGATCAGCCTGGTGTGGAGGCATATAAGCAAAAAATGCTGGAATTATTGAAGGTAGAAAAGGTGGTAAAAGAGTGAGCGTGCAACAATTATATAAACAATGGCTACAGCAACCATTGCCTGATTACTTAGCAACGGAATTAGCAGAGATTGCTTCTGATGAACAGGCTATTGAAGATCGATTCTATCAATATGTATCATTTGGGACAGGCGGTATGCGAGGTGTGCTAGGTGCTGGAATAAATCGTATGAATATCTATACGATCCGTCGCGTGGCAGAGGGGCTTGCTTGTTATATTATGTCTAATGGCGAAGAAGCTAAACAGCGAGGTGTGGTCATTGCTTATGATACACGCCATTTTTCCTATGAATTTGCCTGCGAAACTGCAAGTGTACTAGGCGCACATGGCATTCGCTCGTATGTATATACGGAAGCTAGACCAACGCCTCAATTATCATTTACTGTTCGACAATTAAATGCCTATGCAGGTGTTGTAATCACAGCAAGTCATAATCCAAAGCAATATAATGGCTTTAAGATATATGGTGAGGATGGTGCACAGCTTACACCACAATTTGCGAATGAAATTGTAGCTCATATGGCAGAAATTGATGATATTTTTGCAATTGAAGCGGCGACATTATCTAAGTTGGAGCAACAAGGAACTTTTACATGGCTTGCTAATGATTTAGACCGGGCTTATTTAACAGAGCTTTTAACATTAAAGAGTAACGATGCGATTGATTGTAATATAAAGCTTGTTTATACACCGTTGCATGGTGCGGGATTAGTACCTGTTTCTGAGGGCTTGCGAGCATTTGGCTTTCAACAAGTATATCTTGTAGAACAGCAGGCAGTACAGGATGGTGCTTTTCCAACTGTACCGTATCCAAATCCAGAGGAGTCAGAGGCATTTGAGCTAGCGATGAATCTTGGTGAACAGGTAGGCGCAGAGTTACTGCTAGCAACGGACCCTGATGCAGATCGGTTAGGTGTAGCTGTGAAAAATGGCGAGTATTATGAGCTTTTAACAGGGAATCAGCTGGGTGCATTACTGTTACACTATTTATTAGCTACAAAACAGCAGCAAGGAGCATTACCTCACAATGGCGTAATGCTGAAAACGATTGTGACCTCTGAGCTAGGTACACATATTGCCGAAGCATTTGGTGTTGCAACAGTCAATACATTAACGGGCTTTAAATATATTGCTGAAAAGGTTGCGGAATATGAGAAAACAGGAGATTTCACATATTTATTTGGCTATGAGGAGAGTTATGGCTATTTAATTGAAATATTTGTACGCGATAAGGATGCTGTTCAAGTGGCATTAAAGGTTGCTGAAATGGCTGCTTTCTATAAGACAAAGGGCTATACATTGCTAGAGCAACTAGAGAATTTGTATAAAGAATTTGGCTACTACAAAGAGGCACTACTTTCTCAGCAATTCGAGGGCAAAAATGGGCAAGTAAAAATGCAGGCAATATTACAGCGTTTGCGTGATAATATGCCGAGAGAGGTAGCTGGTCTAACTGTATCATGTGTAGAAGATTATTTAGCTAGAACAGCTACATTTGTAGATGGCACGGTAGAGCAGCTTACATTGCCGCAAGAAAATGTCTTAAAATTTATACTAGCAGATGATTCATGGATTGCCATTCGTCCATCTGGCACTGAGCCAAAATGTAAGTTTTATATTGGCGCTGTTGGAGAAACAGCTGAACAAACAGAGCAAAAGCTTGAGCAGTTAAAGCAGGCTGTAGTGGCGATGGTACAATTCTAAAAAATGCTTCTTACTTGTTAAATATGTTAATGGACCATTGGTTTATTTAAAAGAATATTTACTACTGCCATAAAGATACCTCATGAAACGTAACTGATGGTATCCTCGAATTTCAGTAAAAAAAGTAGCGTAAACTGTAGATATAGTGGACTAACCTAATTTTATAAGACAACATAAAACACCTTCGAATGGGGCATATTGGAAAATATGTACAAATTATTCGGAGGTGTTTTTGCATGGGCAAAAATGTATATTCATCGGAAGTTAAGTGGGCAGTAGTAAAAGAAAAATTAAGTGGTAAGTTAACAACGAAACAAATCATGGAGAAATATGATATTAAAAATAAATCACAGGTTGAGACATGGATGCGTTGGTATAAGAACAATGAGATTTATCGTTTTGATCAACCGATTGGTAAACAATATACTTACGGACATGGACCAGAAGGACAATCGGAAACAGATAAAATAAACCGTAAAATGATGCATTTAGAAATGGAGAACGAAATCTTAAAAAAGTTTATGGCAATCGCAAAGGAGTTGAACGTAAAGTAGTATTGCCAACTGTACAGAAGCTTAGTGAAAAGTATACGGTGACGATGATTCTGAAAGTGTTAAAGATTCCACGTTCTACGTATTATCGCTGGTTAAAAGAAGGAATTAAAGATAAATTAAGTGAAACTGAAATCATACTGATAGAATTATGTAGACGTACAAAATATCGAAATGGGCACAGGAAAATCAAGGCGTTATTGAAGAAGGAATATCATATAGAATTAAATCGAAATACGGTACAAAGCTTGATGCAAAAACATAATCTACAGTGTCGTATTAAACGCAAGCGGAGGTGGAAATCGCAAAGTGGACAAGAAGTAATTGTACCGAATATATTGGCTCGTAATTTTATCGCAGTAAGTCCGAATGAGAAATGGGTAACGGATATTACGTATATTCAATATGGTAGTACTACTCTTTATTTAGCAACTATATTAGACCTTTATAACAATGAAATTATAGCTTATAAGTTATATGACCACCAACAAACACCATTAGTAATGGACGTGTTGAAAGAGGCTTTAAAAGTACGAAATTATCCTAAAGGCGTCATTGTACATTCAGATCAAGGTAGTGTCTATACTTCTTATGCTTATCAAAACCTTATAAAAGAAAGAAATTTAGTAGGAAGTATGTCTCGACGAGGAAACTGTTGGGATAATGCGGTTATTGAGTCATTTCATTCAAACTTAAAAACAGAAGAATTCCAATATACTAAATTTAATTCACTAAATATCGAGGAGGTAAGAGAACGAATTGATGCATATATCAAATATTATAATGAGGAACGAATTCAAGAAAAATTAGGCTACTTAACGCCTATTGAATTTAGTCGTCAAGTAGCCTAAAACAAATAATTCGGTTAACAACAGTATGTTCGGTTAAAAGGAATCTTAAACATACATCGAAGAACGGCTTTACATGGAGTGGCGGGCATGATAGCCTAGTTGGGCAAAGCCAGCTCTATCAAGCTGGCGCTATGGCTCAAGAATTATGCCCGCAGAGGCTCCATGTCAAGCCACTAGAGCATAAATAACATTATTTAATAAAAAGGTGTTTTATGTTTGTCTCAAATCACTAGGGCAGTTCATAGTTACGCTACTTTTTTATCTATTATAATCAACTACATATTTTACGTAGTTGTGTTTTTCAAATTTTTAAGGTCCCTACTGAATTTTTGAATAGCTTTATCATTAGCGTTTAATAGCATTAAAATTAGTTCTTTATTGTCGTCACTGCATGGTAGAAACTTTAGACTATGCTGTATAACCTCTAATACGATTCTACTCAAAGCATATAAATCAATTTCTTTTTCAGTAGATTTTTTTCCAGAACGACTTTGTATAGAGATGTTTTGAGAGCCATCCACATGGTAGTAACTAGCTACTTCTGACAGGTTTAAATGAACCTCATTAGAATATAATCCATATAGCTTTCCGTATTTTGGATTTAGCTTTTTTAAATATTTTATACAATCTGTAACCTTTTTACGTTTTACTTCTTCTTCATCTTTCGCCTGTAATAAAAAACAAGCCCAAGACAATTGCTCATATATAACTCGATAAATTGAGGATACCTCAATATAGTAACCAAACTTCAACATAATAACGGCACTTTCAAACGATGCAATAAGCCGTGAAAGACAGCCTAAAAATAAATAATGCCATGATGGTAGTTTGTCATTTTTGGTTAATGTCACAAAGGTTTTAATTGTTAACGTAACCATATCAACACACTTATCCTTGTTTAAATCCGTGTGAGGAATGCGACCCATATTTTGATAAGCATCTTTATCGAGAGAATTCAGAGCTTCTTCAAAAGGTATTTTTTGCGTATAAGAAAGAATTGCTGCTGCCATATGTATATGAAAGTCTACACTACTATCTGTAGGAAGGGCATACAGCATGCCATCTAAGGAATACGGCGTTATTTTAAATATTTGGTTATCTTTATCTAATGCTCTTTCGAAAAACTCTGCATTAAGTGATTGGACCATAACGTGTTCCTCCATTCGTTTAAAGTGATCATATTTATTCATGAAAAAAGCGAAAACATTTCTACCATAATAAACGTGCTCGCTTTGGGTTATTTACTACTAATGTTGATACCCTTCATTTGCTAACATCTGTACACGTTCTTCAAAGCTCATGACTCTATGTAGCTCGTGTAGCATCTAAAGGTAGCCGAATTCATCGCTAAATATAGCATTGGCTATGCCGAAATCAGGCGTTTTTGTGACGGAATGGATTAGCCCTTTTCCTTTAGGTTTTTCCCATCTGCAAATTTCCACTCTAGATAGCCATTAGGATAAGGAGGACCATCTAAACCTAGTGAAAAGGCAACTGTACCACTAGGCGTTCCAAAAAGAGGCTGCTTTACGATATAGCCGTTAGCTATTTCTTCAAGGCAACCTAGCCTTGCAAGCTCTTTAAGATTTTTTATCATCCATAAATCTTCCATTTGATTTTTTGATAGGATAGAGTCAGGTAAAATTGTTATTCTTTGATAGCGTGTAGCATCTTTATCATAGTATCCTTTTACTTTGCCATTATTTAAAAATACGTTTGGTTCTTTTGATGGTACATCCGCTGGCTTTACTGCTAAGCGCATACTAACACCTCCGATTGTTTTACTTGTCTTAGAAGCATTTCACTTTTATTGGAATATCTATCGTTGTTCTGCTGATCATCTGAATAAAGCATCTTGATATGTAAAATTTATATGAATATGTGCCTCCTTATCTATAATTTACCAAAATAAGTGAAATTATAAAATGAATTTTTATCTACTTGATTTTTAGATACTCTCAAATGATTGTATTGAATAGGTGAAGTATTCAATGGAAATACATACAAAAAAGCGAAAACCCCAAAAAAGGAGTTTTCGCTTTCTATTTTTAATGTTGATTTCCTTCGTCTGCTAAAATTTGTACGCGCTCTTCAAAGCTCACGACTCTATGTAGCTCGTGTAGCATCCAAAGGTAGCCAAATTCATCGCTAAACATAGCGTTGGATATGCCGAAATCAGGCATTTTTGTGACAGGCTGAACTTCTTTGCAGCCTGCATTTATTGCTTTTTCATATGTTTCAGCGATATTTGGTACTAAAATATTAAACCAAATTGGCTTTGGATCATCTGGCTTCGGAGCAATCATTTGGTATTCAGGATTTTCATCTAACATATGGAATCGTACGTCGTATAGCTTAAATATTACTTCATTCTTTCCAGGTGAAAAATCTGTTACCTCGACACGTTCAATATCAAAAATTTTCTCATATAGTGCTAATGCCTTTAAACTATCTGTGACAACCATATCAATTTCAACGCCAACCATCTTTAACACTCCTTCTAGAAAAAATTATATTGCTATCGTTAGCGTAACACATTTTTTATTGTTTATGCAGTGAAACGAGGATTTTATTGTTGTTATTCTACATGGAAACAATCAGTAAGATGTTGTATTAAGTTGGTTCATATGTGCCAAATGACAAATGTGTACATATTCTATATACTTATAGATAATAATAATTTTAGTTGAAGGAGCGATAATAAATGATTGATACTTCGCTCTGGAAACGAGATGAAAAAAGCCAAGCTTCAGGAACCCGAACAAAGTTTTGGCTACTCGAACCAGAAGCTGATCAACAAAATATTACAAAGTACCTTTTTAAAGTGCCTACCCAAGGAACTGGCGGTCACTGGGCTGAATTTGTTGCAAGTAAAATTGGTGCCCAGTTGGGGTTTAATACTGCTGAGGTAGAATTGGCAATGCATAAAGGTGTTATAGGTACAATTTCTAAAAATTTTCGAATGAGGACAGAGGAATTATATGAAGGTGGTGACTTATTCCTAGCACAGTTTGAGAATTTTCAAAGACATTCTTTAATTGACTATGAATTACCCCATATTATAGAGCTTCTTGGTGCATATGATTTAGAGAAAAGTTTTGTTGATATTCCAATTTTTGATGCGTTGATTGCTAATAATGATCGGCACTGTGATAATTGGGGGCTTTTAAGCAGTTCTAAAGGGTATCGCTTAGCTCCTATTTATGATAATGGCTCCTCTCTAGGATTTAATGAAGTTACTGAAAAAAAACAAAAGATGCTGACAGATGTTTATATGCTTGCTGGTTTTTGTAATAGGGGTAGACCAAGTATCGGGTTACCTAATAGAAAACGACCTAAGCATTTTGAATTACTATCGTTTCTTCATACATGTTTACCCTTAGAATTGGAAATGGCCATAGCAAAGATCCGTAAATTGAACGAAGAGATGATAGCTACAATTGTTCATAATATACCTGTTGACTTAATGAGTGATTTAGATAAAGAATGGGTTATTCGTCTTTTAATGTATCGGAAAGAGTGGATAATTAATTGGTATGAAGGGAGTGAAAAAGTATGAGAAAGAGACCGTTTGAGCTATGGTTAATTTGGCAAAATAATGAAACTCGTCAACGCTATCACGTGGGTAGGCTATTTCATGAAGATGGTGTGTATATTTTTTCCTATGAAAAACATGGCTATAGAAGAAAGTTAGACGAAGCTATGGACAATGGCTATCGACCTCATTTGGCATTCCCAAATACGGATAAGGTTTATACCTCTCATACATTATTTGGACCGTTTGCGCGCCGATTACCAGATTTTCGGAGACCTGATTATACTTCAGTACTTCAGGAGTTAGGGCTTTCAGCAGAATGCAGTGAAATGGATGTCTTGCGAGCTACAGGCGGTATTTTGGCAACAGACTCTTATGAATTTGTTTCACCAATCATTGTCGAAAATAATGTCTTTGCTTTTGATTTCTTTATTGCAGGCTGGCGTTATTATGATGGCGAGCAGGTAATGAATCAACTACGAGCGGGAGATATCGTCGAACTTGTAGTAGATCCTGAAAATAAGCAGGATCATAAAGCTGTTATTGTAATGTCGATAAATGGAAATAAACTAGGTTTCATTCCTGCCTTTTATAGCGGCTGGATGCATGAAGTGATTGGAAAGAACTGTAGCTACCAAGCGAAAATTGAAGCTATTCATCCTCAGGCAGCCCCACATCGTAAAGTGAATATTTCAATTTTAGGTGAAGTAAATCAATCCGTTAATATTCAAAAAGTATTGAATGACAAGGACGAATTACGAGTAGTGATGTGTTAAATAGTCATAACTAAATCTTTATAATAATTTATACAAAAGCTGATTTGTACTTTTTTAGTACAAATCAGCTTTTTTCGTTGGATGAAAAATAAAGGTTACAAAGGAATATTAATCATTAAAGAATTTAAAAACATGTAACTTTTTAGGTTGATTATCAGTCTACTTTTAAGAGAATAGTCGGCTATACTAGTAAAACATTCACTCATATATAGAGCTTAATAAGTTTGGTAGAAAATGTTCATGCAATGCTAGAAAACTTTTTGTACTAACTAAAGCTTTTGAAGGAGAGAAGTTAGCACTCTAGTACCGAATTCTATTCTTTTCGGCAAAATCCCACATTTTAGGTTTTTTTCGTGTTAAGATGATAAAGACTATTTGAATGTGAAAAAAAGGAGATTAGAATGTTTAAGAAACTAAAGACTACATGTATTGTAACAGCAGTTGCTTTGGCTACAATTTTGCCAGGACAAGCGTCTGCATCAGCTTCTGGTAGCAAGGGGATTCAAATAAAAAATAATGTATCAATTACGGTGAATGGAGAAACGCTTAATGTCTATGATCCTATCTTAAACAAGTCAGATTTTTTACTATTACCAATGCGTGCATTATATGAAGCAGTTGGTGCGAGTGTATCTTGGGATAAGGAAACGTTGACAGCATCAGCTTATCGTAATGGTAAAACTGTTGATTTAACAATTGATTCAATGAAGGCTCTAGTGGATGGTCAAGAAATTGGTATGGATGTTGCACCGTTTATGTATAAAGACCGTACATATATGCCATTGCGTTTTGTGAGTGAAAACTTTGATGGTATTGTTAATTGGGACGAGGCTACTCAATCGGTAGATATTACATTATCAGATGATCAGCCAGTAGAACAGCCACAACGACCACAGGAAGACCCGTATATCTTACATATCAATAATAAACGTATTGTCATGAAAGATTCGATTGTTACAAAGGAAGGCAGAACTTACTTACCTGCAAGCTATATCCATGATTATTTAGATGGCTCCACTGGTACATGGCTGCCTGATGGTTCCTACGAATTACAGATTGGCGGCACGAGCTTTATTTTCACAGATAATAGCAATCAGGCATTGATTAACAATGAAGCTGTCACAATGGCAGAAAAGCCATTTATTCAAAAAGGAAAAATGTATGTGCCTGCTAAGTTTCTTGTGGATGCATTAGGTGGAAATTTACGCTATATCACAGAAAAAAAAGAAATGTATATTTATGTTTATAGCTATATGTACACAAGTCCGTTCCTTGAAAAATCATATGGCTCAACATCATTCCCAACAGCTGTTCCATCAGCACAAATAGAAGGGGATCGCGATTTACTAATTAGTGATAATCCTGAAACATTAAAGCGTAAGTTTGTACCATTAAACAATGCAACGCTTGCACAATATGAAGTAAAATCGACATCTACAACGAATAAGCACCGTATCTTTGGCTGGCATTATAATCAGCTTGGAACAGATGTAAAATTAGGCATCACTGTTCAAAATACATCGAGTGCAGATAGTATTCGCATCGAGGACTCAAGAGGTACTAGTCAAAAAACGGGCAATAGCTGGGTAGGGCATGATATTGGCTTAACAATTGCTGATGTAGTATTAAATGATAGATTAACTAAGTCAGAGAGTAGCGGTATCGTTATTGCACCAGGGGAAACAAAGGTTATTGAAACATATGATTTACATTTGGATTATATTATCGGCTTTATCCATGATTTAGATATTCAATCGGTAAACGGTGGCAAGCCAGAATATACAATTCGTACTGTACTAACAAAGGATAATAGCGATCTAGCAAGCATTAAAACAGAGCAGGTTGCGATTGATGAATATGCGAAGCATCCACGAGGTGTATGGCCAAGCGCTGCAATTAAGGCTGAGCTACCAGCTTATACAGTGGATTCGCCAGAGGTAGGCTACAATATTTCAAATGGTAGTACAGACCATTTACAAACAGCCGAAAACTCAAAGTCAACAGTAAATGGAGCAGTAGGGAATCCAGGCCACTTTGGTGTGAACTATAAGGTTGATATTCCTATTGACAATCCAACAGGCACTAACAAAACGATTAAATTAAAGCTAGCTGGTCGAGGCGGCTTATATAGTGGTGCTATTAAGGTAAACGGTGAAGTATATTTAGTGCCTTCTTTACGAGTAGGGGCTGAATATGTAGAGCTACCTGATATTAAGGTGAATGGCACAAAAGATAAGATTGAATTAGAAATCATGCATGCTGGTGGCGTTAATCTTCCAGTAGCAATCTATGTAGAAACAAAATAATAAAGCACTTGGCACGCGTCATAGCTATGATGTCGTGCCAAGCTTTGAATTAATATGGAGTGAAAAAATTGGCAAGAAAACTAGTAATGATTGTTGTCGTCATGTTTGTTTTGATGCTAGCAGTTAGCCCTATGAATGGACAGGCAGCCACTTTAGGTAATAAAGTCAGCGAAGTGAAAAAAGAAGTATCGCCACAGGTCACACATATACAGCAAAGCTATCAATCAGGTTCTACGCGTCAGTTTGTAAATGTTTTAGATGTAAACTTAAATAATACATATACAAAGCTAGAAATTGGTATGCCGAATCCTATTAATTCCTTAAAAACAACAACAGCAATGGCTAAGCAGAATACAACTGATGGTCATCGTGTTGTTGGTGCTGTGAATGCTTCTTATTTTTTAGGCAATGGTATGCCTGCAAATCTATTAGCAGAAAACAATGAAATTATTAACTATGGTATTTTAGGAGATTCCTACGATAGCCCAACACAAAAGCCAGTTGCTTTTGGTCTATCTAAATCTGGAAAAGCAATAGCAGACTATTATTCTACACAATTATCTTTCCAAGTGAACGGTAAAAACTATCCTATTGATTTAATTAATAGTGAAAGAGGCACAAATAAAACAGTTTTATATACACCTGAAAAAAGAGCAACAGGTACAAATAATTGGGGTATTGAAATTGTTGTAACAGGTGCAAGTCAAGATACAAGCTCGCTGCATTTCGGGGACCGTTTCTCAGGTATGGTTTCCCATATTACAGCCTATGGTGCTGAAGGAAATTCCACTGTACCAGCAGATGGCTTTGTTATTTCTGTGCAAAATAAGGAGCTAGCAGCAGAGCTAATAAGCAGTATATCAGCAGGTACAACTATTGATGTAAGCCTAACGATTGATCAAAAATGGATGGATGCGCAATTTATATTAGCAGCAGGCCCAATGCTTGTACGAAATGGCAAGGTGGATATTTCAATGCCAACGAATTCAGGCTTTGCTTCAACACGCAGTCCGCGTACAGCAGTAGCGATTGATGCTACAGGTACAAAGGTATCCCTTGTTACAGTGGACGGTCGATTAAGTGGTCATAGTAATGGTGTAAACTTATCTGATCTAGCATCTCATTTAATTTCAATGGGGGCATCCTCAGCATTGAACTTAGATGGTGGTGGCTCAACAGCAATGGTTGTACGTAATCCAGGCGGCTATTTTGCAAATCTTGTTAATAAACCATCAGAGGGCAGTGAACGCCGAGTATCTGCTATTTTACAGGTTGTGAATACAGCACCGCCAGGACAAGCTAAATCGATTACATTAAGCAGCGTGAATCAGGTGATGAAAGGTTCATCTGTAAATATGCAGGTAGCAAGTGCTTATGATCAATACTTGAATCCAATGACAATTAATCCAGCAAATATGACATGGACAGTTGAGGGCAATATTGGACAGATGAACGGTGCAACCTTTACAGCTACACAAAAAGGTGAAGGAAAAATTATTGGTGAATATCAAGGCATCCGCACATCTGTACCTGTGAAAGTTGTAGATTTAGCTGAAAAGCCTATTTTACTAGATAGCTTTGATAATGCTTCAGCTTGGACAGCAGAGATTGCAAAGGCAAAGGCATCTTTAGCCAGCTCCAAAGAATATGCTAGACAAGGCACTGCTAGTATGCAATTAAACTATGACTTTACCGTAGCAGGGGCAGGCACAAAAGCTGCCTATATGGTTGCCAAATCGCCAATCGCCATTTCAGGTCAGCCTAAAAATATCGGTGTTTGGGTATTCGGTGATGGTGGCAAGCATTGGCTACGAGGTGTTGTCATCGATGGCACAGGAACAAAGCAAACAATTGATTTCACAAGTCAGGGCGGCTTAGACTGGCATGGCTGGAAATATGTAACGGCTGATATTCCAAGTAATTTACCACTGCCATTGAAATTTGATCGCCTATATGTAGCACAGCCAGATGCTTCTTTACAAAAGAACGGTCAGCTTTATTTTGACCAATTACAGGCTGTTTATAAGGATAATCACGAGGAATTAGTGTACACAGATGTGGCTAAGGGACATTGGGCATTTGCAGATGTTCAAAGCTTATATGATGAGGCATTAATTAAAGGTTATTCAAATGGTACATTTAAGCCAGAAGCATCTATTACACGTGCAGAGGCAGCAACGATTATTGCACGTGCGCTTAATTTGACAACAACAAAGAATTCAAGCTTTAAAGATGTAGGCAAGAGCCATTATGCATATAGTGCCATCGCAGCAGTTGAGCAGGCGGGCATTATTAAAGGGCAGGCAGCAGGGAAATTCAACCCGAATGGACAGCTATCACGTGCAGAAATGTCTGCAATTTTAGCAAGGGCCTACCAATTAACAGGCACAAGCCAAGTAAGCTTCAAAGATGTGAAGTCAACGCACTGGGCATACAGCAATATTCAAGCGCTTGTTGCAAATGATTTAACAAGCGGCTTCCCAGACAATACATTTAGACCAGACGCCCAAATTACCCGCGCCCAATTCGCAAGCTTCTTAAATAGATGCCTAACATTATAATAACACTAACCCCCTGTAGACGAACTACAGGGGTTTTTAGGTGAGTGATTAAGGAAGGTGAATACCCGCGCGAGTAGAGCAAATACCCGCGAATTAGAGATCAATACCTGCGGAGCAAAGAAATACCCGCGATCAAGGAGAGAATACCAGCGGAGCCAAAGCAAACACCCGCGAATCGAAGAGCGATACCCGCGGAGCAAAGAAATACCCCCCAAGCAAGGAGCAAACACTCGAAAATCCAAGCGTTCACTCCCTATTAAAAGTAGCACCTAAAAAGGAAGAGGCTAGGACATAACTCATTTTATTGAGAAAAATCAAAAAATGAATGTTATCTTTGTGATTTATTAAAGTATATGTGTTCTAATAACGCAAAAAAATGTTAGACCAAACTTGTAAATGGTCTAACATTTTTTCTTTTGTCCCAGCCTCTTGTATTTAGAAAACAATATATTTAACATACTGCTGCCATGTTAAATCTTTAAAGTGGCTCCATTGGATTTTCTCTACAGGCATTGTGCGGAACGTATAGGCAGCAATATTACGCGGCTCATTAGAAATCATTGGTGTTCCTTCCTCTAAAAAGTCCGTAAAAATTGCTGAGTTTGCCGTGTTGAATTCCACATTAATAGTCATTAAATGGATTTTTCCATCTGAATCAATTGTATAGAGCTTTTTCTTACCATTTTTCGTTGTTGTTACCCATGATTTATCGACTCGATAAGAATCAAAGGCTTCATTCACAATAATCGAAGCTTTCCCAGTTGTTGAAAATGGAATATCCTCTAATAAGTCATCCTGCTGTAATAGCACTTCATAATTAGTTGGCTGCGGCAAAGTGGCTGTTTTTGCAAGCTCTTGTGCCCATGCTGTGTCAGCATTTGTAGGAATCGCTTGTTTCTCGATAACAATGCCTGATAATGAATCCTTGACATGCTTCACCTTTAAATCAACCGTTTGACCCTCTTGTACCTTCTGCCATTCTTTTTCAGATAAATAGGCATACATCGCTTTTTCAGAAGAATAAATTTCAATTGTCAGTGTTCCTGCTTCTTCTTTAATGGCAGATACGACACCATCTATCGGGCTAATAAGTCCTTGACGCGCTTGGATTTCTACAATTTGTGCCTCGATAACCGTAATTTGACGATTTGTTTCCGCAATATGTCGATTTAACAAGGCAATTGCTGTCGATGGTGAATTTTGCTGAGCCAGCTCAAATTTTAGCGTAACAGACAAATTATCATCAATTTGGTCTGTATCAATAGAGCTTTTTGGATCAGCATCATTGTAATCATCCTCAATTAAATCAAGCGCATCCTCTAAATCACGTAATTCAGTTTCATAGGCAGCAAGCTCTGATTCAAGCTTTGTTAGCTCATCATTTATCTCATCCTCTTTATAGGTAGCAAGTAAATCGTTCATCATCACCTCTTGGCCACGCTTTACATTGACAGCTGAGAGGCTTGTTGCATCGGCAGAAACAGTGTACATTTCAGCTGGTGCAACAATGGCGTCCTTATTGACACGCTCTGTATGTGTGCCAATATGAGCCTTTTGAAATTCATCAATAAAATAAGAGCGTGCTACAACGCTATCATCCTTAAAGACAAAATAAGCATTTATACCGATGATGAGCATTCCCAACAAAATGGTGATGCTTGTCCATGGTCTTGCTTTGATAAATGCCATCATCCTAACCCCCTAGCAATCCATTCTTTAATTGGTAGCACACTAATCATGCCAACAAATAACGCCATAAATAGTTGCACACCAATAAGTTTAATGATTAAAAACTTTCTACTTGCCTCTTCCTCCCATTTTGATAGGAATAAATATTGTACAACAATAATAATAATCGTTGTGACAGTGATTTGATTAATTGTAAATAACACAAAATCTGTTTCCATCACTTGCAAGGCAAGAGGCGTCAATGAAAAGAAAGAAAACATTGTTGTATAACCGACTGCATAGAAAACAGCAAATAAAATCGCTTTTTCAATCAATAAAAAGGCAACAACATAAAGCTGAACTTTTTTAACCCATGTATAAGGAATATCGGTTAATAGATGCAAAATATATGTAACACCGTAATAATGGAAGCAAAAATAGACAATCGCCCATAAAACAGCACCAAGCATTGACAGTAATCGTGCTACATAGTATTCATTTTGTAAATCTGTTGCGAATAAGGTCGTTAAATTTTCTGTGCCCATCCCCCAAAACTCACGAGCCGCGAATAATAGGACAAAAAAGATGAAAACTGTAAATACACGTTTTTTATATCCAGTAATCTCGCCTTCTTCGACGATGTTTGTAAAGTAAGTTGGATTTTTTAAGCTATGCCAAAACTTATAATGATAAAACATAAACAAGCGTCCTTTCCTCCAAAATAATCAATATCAAAATTGTAGTATACACTCTATAAAGAGATTATGACATATAAAGATTACTAGAATCCGTCAATATATGTCGAATTTAGATAATACTATTGTATAGTATAATTGAAATAACTTCCTGTTTTTCTTGCTACTAATTTTGAAAAATTACTTTTGATGCTCATAATTTTGTAAAAGTAATAGAATGGCTTGAAAATTTATTATTTATTCCGATACAAAAGTAATGATTCGAAATGAAAATGAACATAATCATTTTCCTATATATAGAAAGATGAAAGGGTGGTTCGATTGAATCGAAAACTAACGGCAGGCGTTATAACGAGTCTTTTACTAACAGCACCTACAGCTATAACAAATGCCCAGGAAAATGATATACAGCCTCGCACAGAACAGGTTGCTCCTATTGTTACAGTAGCAGCAGAAACAGCAAAAGAGCAAATTCTTGCTCGCTTTGGCAAGCTATCCGAAAGCTCAACAAATGATGAAATGGTACTGGCAAAAGAGGACTTAATTATTGTACAAAATTCAGGTGATTTTGCTGAGGAACAAGAATTAATTGAAGCGAAATATAACTATATAATGGAGCAACGCCGATTACTAGGTGAGCTAAAAACGATTGGAAACAGTATTAATGCTATCTCGCATTCTAGTAAAAGCTTTTTCACGGATGTCGAAAGTGCTGCAATAAAATATAGTGAATTTTTAGGGGATACAGCAACAGAAGATTCATATTTATATGTACAAAACCAATTCCAACAAGTTCTTGCTGCTGCATTGGCAGATGGCAAAGCGAACCTTGTTGCAACAATTCGAGGTACATCTCTACAGTATGGCTATGACGAAACTGCACGTAATGCCTATTTTAAAGGTAAAGGAGCAGATATTGACAAGCTAAAAAAATTACAAGCAGATGCAGAGAAAACACAACAGGCTGCAGATGAATTAACTGCATTTGTAACGCTGTTAGAAAACGGAGCTCCTATTGCAGATATTTCTACGGCAGTAAACAAGGTGGCAACTACTTATAATGCATTAACAGCAGATCAAAAGAAAGTGATTGCAGCATATAATCCAAGCAATGCTGCGGTAACACCTTATAAGCAATATACAGAAACGCAAGCCAATATAGCTTCTGCCAATAAAGTTGTGACAAGCATTACGGAATTGAGCAATAAAAAGCCTGAGGATTTTAAAACAGCTTCAAACTTTATTAGTGCTGTAGCTGCGATTGAAAAAGCCTATAATGCGCTTGATGCAAATTTAAAAAATTGGGTGACCAATTATGCGGAGCTTGAGCCATATAAGCAAGCAGCGGATATTGCTAAGCGAATTTCAGCATTGCGTGTATCAAGTGATGCTACATATCGTACAGAAGTGAATGAGCTTGCAACACAATATGAGCAATTATCCGATAAAAAAAGCTTTGTCAAAAATGCAGCTGATTTAAATCAGGCTGTGGTCAATATAGCTGCTGCTGTATCGATTGAAACGCTTATTACAAATATTTCAACAGCTCCAAATAAAGTTGATGCTATTCAACAAGCACGTGCAGCCTATAATGCGCCACCCTCTGGCACTGCCAAAGATGTTAAAAAAATCGTTAATAATGCAGCAGAGCTTACAAAATGGGAAAAGGATTACAAAGCTTCCTTAAATGTCAATAAGCTAATTGCTAATTTAGACCCAGCATCCAAAACCTTCGAAAAGAAAACGATTGCTGCAAAGGCTGCCTATGATAAGCTAGCAGCGGAAGAGCAGCTATTCGTTCAGGAAGCAGCAAAGCTTACGTTATTTTTCAGCTATGCGAATGCCTTGAAGCAGTTAGGTGACTTAAATCCAACGGCAGCAAACTATACTACAAAGCTGGCAGAGGTGAAAACAAGTGTTGCTAGCTTAGATGCTACAGGTAGCGAGCATAAAGAAGCACTGGATGCAATCAAAGCACAGCTTGAGGCAGAGATAGCAGCTTTTGAAAATGAAGATGTGGCTGTTGCGGCAGTGATCGCTCAAATTGACGCATTAAGTGGCTCATCAAAGTTAGTGGAAGATATGCTAGCGGCACGTACAGCATATGACGCATTACCATCGTCAACTGCTAAAAAACGTGTAACAAATATAAAAATTTTAACAGACTTAGAGAAATCGCATAAAGCGGTTGTCAATGTTGTGTCACTATTTGAAAAGTTGGATACAAGTGCTAAAAACTATTTATCCAAAGCAAAATCAGCCTATACAGCCTACGATAAGCTTGCTGCAGCAGATCAAGCGTACGTCAAAAATTATAATGGCTTGAATGACGTTGTAAGAGTAACAGCTGTTGTAGTACAAATTAATGCCTTAAATCCATCGAAAAAAACATATAAAGATGATGTAAAGGCAGCAACAGATGCGTATACAATTTTAGATGTAGCACTTCAGGAGCAGGTTGTTAATTATACAGATTTAACAAAGGCACAAGGCTATATTGATACAGCGAAGGCTTTTGATGAACGTATTCTAGCGTTAGCCAATGAAAATCCTGATACATTTGTGACAACAGTGGCTACCTTATCTGCGGACTATAAGGCAATGGATAAAAATGCGAAAAAGTTAGTGGAGCAGGCAAAAACATTAGCGGCTTATGAAAAAGATAATAAGACGATTATAAAGGTGATTCAAATGATTGATGCCTTAGACCCGACAAGTAAGGATTATACAAAGAAGGTGCTTGCTGCACGCAAGGCTTATAATGGGCTTGATGAAGTAGCTCAAAAGCGTGTAACCAATTATGCAAACCTTACTGCTGTTGAAGATGTTGCTTCATTAATTGGTCTTATTTCTTCCTTAAAGCCAACAAGTAAAACATTTTTAGAGGATTTAAAAACAGCGCGTGAGCTATATGATGCATTGCCAGAAGCAAAGCAGCAGGCAATTATTAATTATGATGCACTTGTAGCGGCAGAAAATGAGCAAACAACGGCAGCGGGTGTTATTGCGTTAATTGAGCTGACTGAGGAGCAGGATGCGGATTATTTAACAAAGCTGATGAATGCGCGAGTAGCCTATGATCAACTATCATCAAATCAAAAGAAATTAGTGACAAATATTAAAGATTTAACAACACGCGAAAAAGCTGTGAAGCCCATTTTAAAGGTCATGGTACAAATTAATGAATTAGACCCTGAAGCGAAAAACTTTGTAAGTAAAGTAAATGCAGCACGTAAGGCTTACGATAAGCTAACAAAGGATCAGAAAAAATATATTGATAATATTGATGCGCTGCTAAAATATGAGCCTGTATCAAATGTGGTGGAATTGATTAGCAAGCTAAAATCATCAAGCAGCACATTCCTGCAAGATACATCACGTGCACGCTCCCTTTATGATGCACTTCCTGTGGATATGCAGCAGTATGTGACAAATTATTACTTATTAGAGGCAGCGGAGGCTAGCATTTTAGGTGCGGGTAATGTGATGCAAATGATTACAGATTTACCGTCTGTTGATCCAAAGCAATATGTAAAACGTGTACAAGAAATTCGTGCAGCCTATAATGCTTTACCAAAGGATCAGCAGCGAGCTGTCCAAAATTATAAAGTTTTACAGGAGCAGGAGAAGCTTGTAAAGCCTGTGATAAAAGTTGTTGAGGAGATTGATCGACTATTCACAGCGAAGGATATGAATAGCCAATATCAAAAGATTTTAAAAGCCTATGATAAGTTAAATGCCGATCAACGTCGTTATGTCTATAACGATCAGCTATTGCTATCATTAGACAATGTTATTAAAGTTTATAACAATATTGCCAAGCTAAATCCAAAGGATAAGTTTTACTTTGGTATGGTGGAAGCGGTACGTAAAGAATACGATAGCCTAAATTCAGTAGATAAACAGCGCATTTCTAATTACTCGATATTACTAGATGCAGAGAAAAGCATGGCTGATGTGAAGAAGGTTGTAGAGATGATTTCAGCACTTTCGCCAACCTCTGTCACATATATAGAGGATGTGGCAAATGCTGTTGCTGCCTATAAAGCATTGGACTCTAAAGTACGTGGGCAGGTTATTAATGAGGATGCGCTGAAGCAAGCTGAAAAAGATGTAGCGGCTGTACTAAAAGTTGTGCAAGCAATCGGCAATATTGATCCAGATAGTTCATCCTTTGAGAAAAAGGTGCTAGATGCTCAAAAGAAATATAGTGCCCTATCATTGGAACAGCAGGATTTAGTCTATAATTACCGCATTCTAGATGAATATTTAAAAATGATACAATAGTACGACAGAAAAGGAGTTTTCCCGACATGATTTACGGGAAAACTCCTTCTATAATAAGAAATAATGAAACTTTATCTGCTGGAAATTCGTATCTTATAGTGTAAATGGTAATATAACCACTACATTTTATACATAGTTTAAATTGAAGACAAGGGAGGTGGCTGTATTGAAAAGATTGATGTGTATAGTGCTGCTTGCAATTGTAACAGTGCTGGGGAGCCTTACAGGTGTTGGGCAAGTGGAAGCGGCATCATTCAAGGTGATAGATATTCCCAATTCGTATTGGGCAAATACGTCGATTCAGCATATGCTATCAAAGGAATATATGGCTACATATAGTGATCAAACATTTAAGCCTGAACAAGCGATTACAAGAGCAGAAGCTGCCGCAGCTATTGCACGCTCCATTCAGCCAAATATGGATACAGTGAAATCCACAAGCTTTAAGGATGTTCCTGCAACACATCCGTATTATAAAGAAATTTGCCAGCTTGAGAAGCTAGGTATTATTCAAAAAAGTGATGCCTTTCATCCAGAAGAGCCTTTAAAGCGCATGCAAGTAGTGAAGATGCTCGCATTAGCCTATAAGCTAAAAGTAGATAGTCAAAATCATAGCCAGTTTACAGATGTTCCTCGTACACATTGGGCAAAGGATTATATTGAATCTCTAGCAGATATAGGTATTATTGGTGGTGTTAACGCTAAACAATTTGCCCCTAACCAATTCGTGACACGTGCACAGTTTGCTGTATTTGTGGAGCGTAGCATTAACTTTCAGCAAAAAGTTACACGGCTGGAAGTAGCTTATGATTATTTAGCAAAAGATTATATTCCAACGATTAACCTTTCTACAGCATGGTCGAAAGAGGTTGTAGAATTAATTAATATGGAAAGACAGGAGCATAATTTAGCACCCGTTGTCTTTGATCCAGAGCTCACACAAATTGCTGTTATTAAAGCACAGGATATGGTGAAGCGCCATTATTTTGAGCATACTTCTCCTTATTATGGAGCACCATGGGATTTAGCGACATTATTTGATTATACGTATACAAGCTTTGGAGAAAATATTGCACGCAATTTCAAATCACCAGAGCTTACTGTTAAAGCATGGATGGCTTCTCCTTCACATCGAGATAATATTTTAAAAGAGCACTATACAAATACAGGTGTTGCTATTGCACAGGATAACAAAGGAAATTACTATTGGGTTCAAATGTTTGCTAGTCAATAAGTAGTAGTGTAACAAAGTATCTCTAATATTACAGAAATGTTACGAAAGCTCAAGATTACAATAAAAATAGTCTTTTTTGAACGCTGGAAATACCACCAAACGTTGGTATATCAGCGTTTTTTTACTTTCTAAAACCGTTACACAATTGAAAAATAATAATCTCCTCTTTTGTGATAGTCTATGTATAGGCAAAAAAGTTCTGAGAGGGGTATAACAAAAGTATGAAAAAGAAATGGTTACTACCGATTTTTGCATCATTTATGTTATTTTCAACAACTCATATCGATAATGCTGAAGCAGCGACAAAATCAGATGTCACTAGCACAGCTTCTAAATATTTAGGTATTCCTTATAAATACGGCGGTACAACAACAAGCGGTTTTGATTGCTCTGGCTTTACTTCTAAAGTATTTGCAGATCTAGGCATTAAATTAAACCGCACATCAGGCTCACAATATCAACAAGGTACTGCAGTAGCAAAAAGTGATCTTCAAGTTGGGGATTTACTATTTTTCAACACAAGTGGTCGTGGCATTTCACATGTAGCAATATACATAGGTGACGGAAAAATGATCCACTCTCAAACGAATCAAGGTGTAAGTTACTCAAACGTTAATGATCCATATTATTGGGGTTCTCGTTATGTAGGTGCTAAACGTGTTGCAACATTTGATGAGAAGCAACAAGCTGAGGTAAAACAAGCAGCAATTGACTTTTCTGTATATGCTTCTCGTGCAGAAGTAGCAGTACAAATTGCCAAAGCTTTAAACTTAGATACATCTGATACAAATACTGGCTTTGTAGATGTAAAACCAACAAATGCAAATGCAGGTGCTATTGCAGCTGTAGCAAAATTAGGTATCTTTGAAGGCGATGCAAATGGTAAATTTAATCCGTCTTCACCAATTACGCGTGCACAAATTGCTAAAGTATTGGTACTAGCATTTGGTCTTGAAAACCGTGGTGAAGCAAGAACATTTAGCGATGTTCCTCAAAATAGCTGGGCATATGAATATGTTTCAACTCTTGCAGCAAATGGTGTAACAACTGGTGATGGTGATGGTCAATTTGGTATGGATGAGTTACTTAAAATCGATCAATTAAAAACATTTATTAATAGAATTCAGCCATAAGTTGTTCATAAAATTTACATTTTCATGATGGAATAGATTGCAAGAAATGATCTTTAAATAACGTATAATGGAAGAAGGGTTTGCCATCGCAGACTCTTCTATTTTTATGATAATAGCACTGAAAAAAGGATGTGATTTGGAAAAAATATTTGTAACAGTTCTATTGTATGATGTTTTATTTAGTTAATTTTGTTAAAATGGACACGTTAAGAGAACAAGAAGGGAGGAAATAAGACATTGAACATCAAAAAAATTAGTCTTATCTTGTGCGTCTTATTCATTTCAGCTTCTATGTTTACATTACATAGTGCAAGTGTCAGCGCGAATACAAATATCAAGTTTGAAGATGTTTCTACTAATCATCAAGCCTATGAAGAAATCAATTATTTAGTAAATTTAGGTGTGATTCAAGGTTATTTTGTCAATGGTAAAAGAGTTTTTGGCCCAAATAATAATGTAACAAGAGGACAAGCAGCAAAAATGGTTGTTGTTGCCTCTGGAAACAAACCATTAGTTGTTAGTAAATCTAGCTTTTCAGATGTAACAGCAGGCACTGAAATGTCTGGTTACATAGAACGAGCTGTACAACTAGGGTTTTTCGACAAAAATACAAAAGGTCAATTCCTACCAAATAAAGCTTTAACTCGTGGTGAAATGAGTTATGTATTGTCGAAAGCATTTAATTTAGATACAAGCGAGTATGAAGGTGTTGATTCACCATTTATTGATGTAGGTATTACACATGAGTACGTAAAATATGTGAATACTATCTATTATAACGGTATTACAAATGGTACAGGCAATAAATATTTACCAAATGGTACAGTAACACGTGCACACTTTTCACTGTTTGTTGCTCGTGCAAAAAGTGAGAAATATCGTTTAGAGTTACCTGTAAAAGGGACATCTGTTCCTGATACATCACAGGTAATTGGTTTAATTAAAGTCACAACAGATGGCTTAAATATTCGTAAGTCAAAGGATTCTTCCTCAAGCACGAATATTGTAGGTCAAGTAAATAAAGGCGGTAAACTAGCTGTCTATGCCGTTGAAGGCAATTGGTTAAAAGTAACTTATAAAGGGGCATATGCTTATGTCTTTAAGCAATATGCAGAGTTTTTAGATGCAGATGGCAATGAGTTAGGAGCTGTTGCCAAAGAGGTTGTAACAAAAGGTGCTGTGAACTTGTATGTCAAACCAACTTCATCAGCAAAAATCATTACAACACTTAAAGCAAACGAAAAATTACCCGTTTATAAAACAGTTGGTGGCTACTATTTAACAAAAGTAAATGGTATGCCGGGCTATATTGTAGCGAACAGTACAACAGATGCAGCTGCAGAAGAAAAGCCAAATCCTAACCCAAATCCAACACCACCACCAGCAACTTCTGGTGATACACTTGGAAGAGTAACAGTTGCGAATCTAAATGTTCGTAGTCAAAGCAATGCAACATCTGCCGTATTATTCAAGTTGAATAAAGGAGCATATGTTCAAGTCCATAACGTTAACGGATATTGGGCACAAATCTCTTATAATGGTCAAACAGGCTACGTGCATAAGTCTTATCTAAAACTATTAAATCAATCAGGAAATCCTTTAAAAGATCGTGTAATCATCTTGGACCCAGGTCATGGTGGTAAGGACCCAGGCGCAGTAGTAGGCTCTGTTTCTGAGAAAAGTATTACATTAAAAGTGGGTACACAAGTAAAGCAAATGCTAGAAAATGCTGGTGCAAAGGTTTATATGACACGTACTGGCGACACATACCCATCATTACAGGATCGTGTAGATTTTACACAAGCAAACTATGGTGAAATTTTTGTGAGTATCCATGTCAATGCCGCTTCTAGTACATCTGCATCTGGTACTGAAACATACTATGCAATCTCGACAGGAGATATGTATCAGGAGGACATTGATTTAGCAACTTTCGTTAATAATCAAATCGTCAATAACTTAAATATGAAAAATCGTGGTGTGAAGCAGCAACAATACTACGTTATCCGTAATATGGCTATCCCATCTATTTTAGTGGAGCTTGGTTTCTTAACGAATAGCCAAGATCGCAATAAAATGACAGATGATCAATACGTTAAAGTATTTGCCGAATCGATCTATAATGGGATTTTACAATACTATAAAAAACAATAAAGCTTTTACAAGAAACGGTTCCAATAATTTTTGGAATCGTTTCTTTATCTATTGGCAAAGTGCAAGGCTAATAGTTTAATAAGCCATTAACCTTTCTATGTTATATACCCACACTACACAGACATAAACAATCTATATATGCAGCCATCGCTGAAAGACAAAGAAAAAGCTCCATATACATCTGCTGTTGGTATCAAAATTATCTATACAGCTACTTAATGTGTAGAAAATAAAATTATCAAGCATATTGATGATGTAAAGCCTATGGAAAGCATTGAATGTAGAATGGAGCCATGGATACATCCCAGTTAAGTAAGTATTATTATAATCAATAGAGGATGTGTCTTTTTATGAATTCAAGCAAACTTGTAGTGGAGGCTCTATATCAAGTTGTAATTATACGTTTACTTGTATAAAGAAAATGTCTATGAACGACAGTGAGCATGGTTAAATAAGCAAAAATGTACACTAGGATATTGATATTTGTACCAAAGTAATTTGTCCTGAAAACCAGCTAGTTTTCGGGACAAGTAGAACTTTAAGCTTTTTATTAGCTCTTCTTTAGTAAATTAGGAAAAGATTTGGTCATATGTTTTATAAAATAGCTTATTTCGATTCTTACCATCTAACTGGCATAAGTATGCAAAAAATAACTGTGCCATATTGTCCAGTTACCTTTTTGATTGGCGAGCTTTTTCATTTTTATAGCTTTCGAAGCTATAGGATGTATAACAATGCCTTCATGTTATTTTGAATGTGTTCGTTGTCAAAAATTAATTTCGATGAGGATAGTATTATATTGTGACAGAATTTTTGATAAATGGATTTAGAAACATTAAATCCGTTTATCAACAGGTGCCAAGCCCATGATTCATAGTGATCGTGGATTTCAATATACATCAAAAGAGTTTAAACGAATCGTAGAGCAAGCTTAGGTGATGCAAAGTATATTTCGTGCAGGATGTTGTTGAGATAACACATCCATTGAAAATTTTTGGGGTACGCTCAATTCAGAAATGTACTATCTTATGTGAATTTCAGTCTTGCGAGGAGCTGAAGAAAGCAATTGAGGTGTATATTCATTTCTATAACCATCAGCGCTATCAAAAAAACTAAACGGCTTAAGCCCTATAGAATTCAGAGCTCAAGTCGTTTAGATCCGTTTTATTATTTAGTCTGTCTACTCGACAGGGAGCAGTTCAAATTTTCTCGATGCCTTTTACTTATATGTTATCGAACCGTATTGATAACTTTTATATAATCTAGACTAATATAGGCTGGTTCTGTGTATGGTTTATCAGAGATAATTTGGCACCAACCATTTAAGCTGGCATCTGTTATAATAACAGGCATATTGCTTTTATTGAATGTATAAAGAGGGCTTTGGCTTGTTGATGCGTCAGGGCGCACATTAAGACCAGCCGTTGTTGTAACAGCAACTTTATATGGATTGCTAGCATCTTTAAAGCCTAATGCCTTTTCAGCGCGATAGTAGTGCCCTGCAATTTTAGCTCCCCAGAATGGGTCAGAGGCGTATTTCACATTAAAGCCCATCGCCTTAGAGCCAACGACTGCACCGTTTGTATAACGTCCACCAGGTGTAATATAGTTTGGCTGTAAGAACTTTTCAACAAGCTCATGAATATTTGCTTCCACACTATCAAACTTTTTATTTAATGGATTTGTATCATAAACGTATAGACCAAATAGATTATTTAAATTTTGAGCATGGTCACTCATACCATAAGCACTTTCATGTTGTGCAAGTGCCAAAATTAGCATTGCATTAATATGAGAGTTTACCTCCACTTCTTTTAACACAGAGCCTAAGCCAATTAATTTACTTTTCGTTGTGGCATTTTTATAAAGCGAAGCACCTGAGCTTTCAACCTCAGCTAATTTTTGCAAAATATATTGATCGAGCTCTTCAGCTGTATATTGTGTTTTCGCACGAGCAGGTAAAAATTGATAGTAGTTATAGGCTTCTCCTTTTGAAGAACCATTGGCATTTGTAAAGTTAATGCCATCCCAGCTGAAATATTTTTCACCTTGCTTCATAAAGCTAGGAGCCTTGCCATACACATAGCTAGCTGCATATTTATTTGATTTATAGTCATATAAAGTATGCTTAATCTCGCCATTCTCATTTGTATAGTAAGAGCGTCCTTTCATTAATCCAGAAGGAATTAACGAAACATCAGCCTGCTTTAAATAGCCGACATGGCCTGCTAAGCGTACTTTTACTTGTGTTGCATCACTGTCTAAGTATTCCATTTCAGTACTAGCAGCAACCGCCATTTGATCTTTAATGTTTTCAGAATATAATGCTACATAGTTATTTGTTACAACATGGCCTGAGGTCATTTTAATAATTTTATTATTATGTGTAATGACAAGTGAATGATTGGACATTGCTTTTTCGGCTGCTTCAAAGCTAGCAAAGGCTTGCTTCTCCACTAAATCACCATTTGAAATTTCCTTTACAATATACGTGGCAGTATTCCCATTATTGCTACCACTGTTATTGCCTGAGTTGCCATTGTTATTGTTGTTTTCAGGGGAGGTAGGGTTTTGACGAACACTATCAGCAAGGACAATTAAACGGAAAATAAACGTTGATGCCTCGCCAATTGTGGCATTATCTCTTGGTAAAAACATCCCATTTGAGCTACCTTTAATTAACCCTAGCTGAGCGCCAATTGCAATATCTTGACGGAAATCTTTAAAAATTGTGGCATTATCTTTAAACGTAATAGAAGAAGTGCCCTTTGGTATTTTTAAATAATCAACAGCTCGGATTAGCATAACAGCCATATGCTCTCTTGAAATATGTGCATTTGGCTTAAAGGAGCCATCTGTATAACCAGTAATAATTCCAGCCGTCGCAGCAAGTTTAATTTCGTCTGCAAATACGTATGTATCTGGAACATCTGTAAAGGTAATATTATTTTTTGTTGCTAAATTTAAAGCTTTTGCTATGTATGTGGCAAACTCACCGCGAGTTACTGTATCATTTGGTCGGTAGCTACCATTTTCATCTTTTAACAAAGCTTCTTTAGCAATTAAATAACGAAGACCGCTTTCATGCATATGTCCTGATAGCTCATCAGCATAGGCATTTTGGGGCTGCCAAATAACTATGCTGACAAACATCAAGAGTGATAGAAAAATTGATAGTTTTCTCATATTTTGACCCTCCTAAACTGATATTATTTTAACAAAGTTATAAAATCGGCATAAGGGTCAAAGGATATGAAAAAATATAAAAAGTACCAATTTGTTATAGGGAATAAGTATGGTTTTATCAAATGCAAGGGGAAATACATCAAAATAATTATGAGTTTCTTCTATTATATAGATATTTGTATACGTTATTAAAAAGTGAATCTCCTTTCGCTATTATTCGTATAACTAGTAAGCACTCTAAAATAGTAGGAGGGATGATACAATGTGGGTGATAGGTATTCCTTTTTTAATCATTGGCTTCGTAAATAAAGATTGGACATTTATTATTATTGGGATTGCATTATCAACTGCTTTTTATGCGGGGAAGGCTAGAGGGAAAACTAAAAATCAATTACGCCCCAGCGTAATTGTGTTCGGATTTTTTCGAGTTCGCTCGAAAAGCTCCTCTCAAAAATCCGTAACATCCGCCGGGGCTTTTATCTAGATTCAGTAGGCGTTTGGGCACTCACTGAATGTAGTAAAAATTAGCATTCATCCCCCTCCTACAGAGGAAGAGGTCTTCTGCTGAATCAAGATAAATAGATCAAGTGACAGAAAGGACTGTTTGAAAAGATAATAACTTTTCAAACAGTCCCTTTTTTAATTAAAGCATTTCTGAAGTTGTTTTTGCTTGCATGTGTAATTGTAGGTAGTCTGGGCCACCTGCTTTAGAGTCTGTGCCTGACATATTGAAGCCACCGAATGGTTGGTAACCAACAATCGCACCTGTACAGCCACGGTTGAAGTACAGGTTGCCGACATGGAATTCTTCACGTGCTTTTTCGATATGCATACGGTTTTTCGTAATAACTGCACCTGTTAAGCCGTATTCTGTATCGTTTGCAATGTCAATGGCATGGTCGAAATCTTTTGCTTTCGCAATTGCCACTACTGGTCCAAAGATTTCTTCCTTCATAATGCGTGCAGAAGGGTCTACATCTGCAAATACTGTTGGTTGTACAAAGTAACCTACTGAATCGTCTGCTGTACCACCTGCTACAAGACGACCTTCGCCTTTACCGATTTCAATGTACTCTGTAATTTTATTGAATGCTGCTTGGTCGATAACTGTTGCCATAAAGTTGCTGAAATCTGCTGGATCACCCACTGTTAATGTGTTTGTTAATTCCACCACACGCGCTACCACTTGGTCATAGACATCTTCTACGATAACCGCACGAGAACATGCAGAGCATTTTTGACCAGAGAAGCCAAATGCTGATTTCACGATGGATTGCGCAGCTAATTCTAAATCAGCTTCTTTATCGACAACGATTGTATCCTTACCACCCATTTCAGCGATGACACGTTTTAACCAAATTTGTCCTTCATTGACAACAGAGGCACGTTGGTTAATGCGTAAGCCAACATCACGTGAGCCTGTGAAGCTAATGAAGCGTGTTTTTGGATGGTCTACTAGGTAGTCGCCCACTTCTGCACCAGAGCCTGGGACAAAGTTAACCACACCTGCTGGAAGACCCGCTTCCTCTAATACTTCGATAAATTTATACGCAATAATTGGTGTTGTAGAAGCAGGCTTTAATAGCACTGTGTTCCCTGTTACTAATGCTGCCACCGTTGTGCCTGCCATAATTGCAAAGGCAAAGTTCCATGGAGAAATAACGATACCAATTCCTAATGGAATATAGTCATAGCGGTTATATTCACCCGGACGGCTTTCTACTGGTTGCCCATCTTTAATGCGTAGCATTTGACGACCATAGTATTCCATAAAGTCGATCGCTTCTGCTGTATCTGCATCTGCCTCAGCCCATGGTTTTCCTGCTTCCTTTGTTAATAAAGCTGAGAATTCATGCTTACGACGACGCACAATTGCTGCTGCTTTGAAAAGTACATCTGCACGAATAGCAGGATCAACCTTTTTCCATGTTTTAAATGCTTTGTCTGCCTCTTGCATCGCTTTTTCAGCAAGCGCTTGGTTCGCTTTGGATACACGACCTACGACTTCTGTTTTCTTTGCAGGGTTATAGGAAACGATTTTATCTTCTGTTGTGACACGCTCGCCACCAATAATGAGTGGATAGTCTTGGCCTAAGTAGCCTTCCACTTTATTTAAAGCTTCTACATATGCATTGTAGTTTGCCTCTTGTGTAAAATCTGTAAATGGTTCGTGTTTGTACGGAATCATTAGTAGTTTTCCTCCCATAAATAAAAGTGCCAAATGATTATGCACTATAAATTTTTTGATAATTCTATAATGCAATATAATTTGGCATTAATCAATATAAATTTTATAAATTTTTTAATTTTTAAGTCTGTTTTTCATATTGATGTTAAAATAAATGTAAGAGGATACAGGAGGATGAGATGGAAAATAATGTTTTATTAAATATTTATAAGTATGTTATTGAGCAGGGGGATATGGGTATCTGTGTAGTGGATATAGAGGGGAAGCTGCTTATATACAATAAAAAAATGCGAGAATTAGAGGGCGTTAATGAGGATGAATTTGAGCAGAGACGGGCACTAGAGATTATTGATTTTGAAATAGAAAAAAGTGATATCTATAAGGTGCTAAGCACGGAAACGCCTGTGCTAAATGTGAAAAAAACATATTGGAATAAAAAAAATCAAGAAGTTACCTACATAAGCAATATTTATCCACTGCACTATGAGGGGAAGCTAGTCGGTGCGGTGGAATTTGCACGGGATATTACACAGCTTGAATATATGATGTACCAGCCATTACGAAGATATGGTGCGCCGCTAACATTTGATATTATTACAGCCGTGTCTGATGTGATGAAGGATGTAATTGAGAAGGCAAAAATTGTTGCGCTTAGCAGAATGCCTGTGGTGCTAATTGGAGAGTCTGGTACAGGGATTGATATGATTGCTGAGGGTATTCATCATGATTTAAAGGTTCAAAATGATATGTTTATTGCGTTAATTTGCCGTAGGGATGAGGAAACAATATTAAAGCAATTTGAAAAATATATTGTTGAAAAGGAGAAAATCACCTTTTTTGCTGAACGGATTGAATATTTATCGATGGAGGCGCAGGAGCAAATTGTAGAGCTTTTCAACAACTATCCAAATCATCAACATATGCTAATTGCAAGTGTGGGCAAGGACCCAATCGATTTAATTCAAGAGCAGCAGCTATCGAAAAAATTATATCGTCTATTTTCAGGCATTACGATTTATGTGCCGCCATTACGAGAACGAAAAGAAGATATTATGCCATTTGTCGATGACTATTTTAAGCGACATCGTGATTCATTTGGTTCGTCAATTCAAGGCTTATCGGAGGAAGTAAAGGATATCTTTTTAACGTATGACTGGCCTGGAAATTTAAAGGAATTAGAAGTATTGCTTGATGAGATTTCCTCACTGCTCACAAATGAAACAGCTATTGACCTCCATATGCTACCAGCCCACTTCAAATGGAAAATCCAGCATTCCTCTGATTATGGGGCAGAGGATACGGCGGATTTATTTATTATTAAAAATCCAACTGATATTAGGCCGCTCGATGTCTACATGAAAGAGGTTGAGGAATATTATATTTCCAAGGCATTGGATTTTCATCAGGGGAATATTTCAAAAACCGCTGCCGCATTGGGGATACGACGCCAAAGTTTACAATATCGTGTGAAAAACTATAAGCTCAATAAAAAAAGCGAAAACATTGATTAATAAATGTTTTCGCTTTTTATTATTACTTCGCTTTTTTGGATAGACGGCCAAGAGCAAATGCTGCAACACCTAGGCCAATCGTTGTGTTTGTTTTTTTATTAAACACTTGCTTTGTTACAAGCGCTAGGTTTTGTGGGCGCTCTGCTAGACGGCGCATAAAGTATCCGTACCAATCATTACCAAATGGTAAATATGTACAGAAGTTATAGCCTTCACGTGCAAGGTCTAGCTGCATATCTTTACGGAAGCCATAAAGCATTTGGAATTCAAATTTATCGTTTGGAATATTATGCTGTTTTACAAATTGCTTTACATGATTGATAACATTATGGTCATGCGTTGCAATCGATGTAAATTTCCCGTGCAATAAATGGTATTCAATTAGCTTTAAGTAGTTGCGGTCGATATCAACTTTTGATTGATAAGCTACCTCCTCAGCTTCTTTGTAGGCACCTTTTACAATACGAAGGCGGAAATCCTTATATTTTTCAATGTTTTCGTCTGATTCGAAGAAGTATGCTTGAATAACTGTTCCAACATTATCGTACTCTTTGTGTAGCTTATCTAATAAATCAAATGAGCTATGTAAACGACCATAGTTTTCCATATCAAAGTTTACAAAAATATTGTATTGATGTGCAAGCGCTACCACTTCTTTTAAGTTTTCATAGCAGAAGTCGATATCGATATCTTGACCTAGCTGTGAAGGCTTAAGGGAGATATGTGCATCTAATTGCTCATCATGAATGGCTTGAATTACTGCTAAAATATTGTTTTTTGCTGCTGTTGCTGCTGATTTCTCAAAAACGAACTCACCAAGGTTATCAACAGTACAAGAAATATTTGCACGGTTTAATTCTTTAATTGTTTGCACAACCTCTGGAATAGTTGTTCCTGCTACAACGCTTTGTGCACCCATGCGTAAACCGTATTTTTGTGCAGCGCTGTTTAATAATTGATTTTCTGAAAGCGCGATAAAAAAGTCACGTAATGCCATAAAAATGACCCCCTGAATAGAAAATTTTAATTTCTTGGCGATTATATCACTTTAAAAAAAAAAGAAAACGGTTAAATTCTGAAAAAATTTTTTTCTGAAAGATGTTTTTTCGTTGTGAGGTATTGTGTTTATTGAATTTTCGAAGATTTAAAAACAAGCAAAAAAATTTTTTGTCGAAAAAAGAACTTTTCAAACGAGAGTTTTTGCTATATGTTGTGATGTATAGATTTATTTGAAAATTCAAAAAGGAGGGATTATAGCATTAAAATGGTATTTTAGTATCATTTTTACATTTTTAGGCATTGTTTATTCTAAATTATTTTAAAAAAGTATTTTCGGATTTTTAAGGAGGTAATTATATGAGCAATTATAAATACGAAATTAAAACAATTGATACACATACTGTAGGAGAAGCAACACGTATTGTAGTAGGCGGATTTCCAGAAATTGTTGGCGAAACAATGATGGACAAGAAAAACTTCGTAAAAGAAAATTATGACCATTTAAGAATGTTACTAATGAACGAGCCTCGCGGACACAAAGATATGTTTGGTTCTATTTTAGTTGAGCCTGTTAATAAACAATGTGATATTGGCGTTATTTTCATGGATAGTGGCGCTTACTTAAATATGTGTGGGCACGGAACTATTGGTACAGTTACAATGTGTATTAATACAGGGCTTATTGAAAAGAAAGATAAAGTATTAGTTGATACGCCATCGGGTATTGTTGAATGCTCTATTTATTATGATGGAGATGAAGTGGAATCAGTTGAATTTAAAAATGTACCAGCCTTTGTGCTACATAAAGATTTGAAAATTGAATTGGATGAATTGGGTACAGTTCAGCTCGATATTGCTTTTGGAGGAAGTTTTTTTGCAATAATAAATGCTAGTGAATTAAAAGTAGAAATTGATTTACAAAATAAACAAGAGATTCTTAAATATTCTAAAATCATAAGAGATTATGTGAATGAGAATGTTAGTATTAAACATCCACTAATTGAAGGTATCACATCTGTTGACTTAGTAGAGATTTCAGAAAAACTTACGAATAATCATTATAAAAATGTTGTTGTCTTTGGGAATGAACAAATTGACCGTTCACCTTGCGGAACAGGTACATGTGCAAAAATGGCAACGCTTTCTCTAAATGAAGGAGAGTCAATTATCCAAGAAAGTATTATTGGTTCGCAGTTTACAGGCAGAATTTTAGGTAGAACGAATGTAGGAGATTATGAAGCAATCATTCCATCTATCCGTGGTGCAGCTTGGATTACTGGAGAGCATAAATTTGTACTTCAAAATAAAGATATTTATCCAGAAGGCTTTGTTGTTTAAATAAATATAAACAGGTGTGTTGATTATATAAATATTGATTATTGATGTATGTATTATCAACACACCTAAACTATAAATAAAAAAGGGGTAGTATGTATGACGAATAAAATATCTCCATTTCAGATTTTAGCAATCGGCTTTATGTTATTTGCGATGTTTTTAGGTGCAGGGAATGTTATTTTTGCACCAATTGTAGGACAGCAAGCAGGAACCAACACACCGATTGCGATGTTGGGCTTCTTAATTACAGGGGTAGGCTTAGTTCTTTTAGCAATTATTGCATTAAATAAAGGGGGCGGAACGGTAGAAAGTTTAGCAAATCGTGTTTCAACAAAATTCTCCGTTGTTTTTTGTATTTTAATTTTCCTTGCATTAGGACCTTTCTATGTACTTCCACGTACAACATCGGTTGTGTATGAAATTGGATTACGTCAATTGTTACCAAGCGGTGGGAACCATGGAACATATTTAGCAATTTTTTCAGTTATCTTTTTTGCTGTGACAATTTATTTGTCTTGGGAAACATCTAAATTTATTGACCGTTTAGGAAAAGTTGCAACACCTATTTTTATGGTCATTTTAGTTTTAATTGTTGGAAAATCCATTATTACACCGATGGGTTCTGCCAATGCACCTGTGATAGGAGGCGATTATGAAACAACAATGGATGCCTTCTTAAAAGGCTTCACACAAGGCTATTTCACGATGGACGTACTAGCTGCCTTTGTATTTGGTGGTATCTTTATTAAATCAATTGAAGCACTGAATTTAAAATCACAAAAGGAAGTTTCAAAAGTGTTCTTCCAAGCAGGTGTTATTACAGTTATTGGTCTAATCGCTTTACAGGTATCTATGGCTTGGATTGGTGTATCAAGTGTAGACTCAGTTGGCTATGTGTCAAATGGTGGAGAGCTTATTGCTTTAGCATCAAAATCATTATTTGGACAACTTGGTCTTTATCTAATTGGGATTGTTATTTTCTTAACAGGAATTACAACAAACGTAGCATGTTTAGCCGCACCTGCGGAATATTTTAGCCGTGTTATTCCAAGTGTTTCATATAAAAAATGGTTAATTATTTTTTCATTATTTGGTGTTGTATTTACAAATTTCGGTTTAACAAAAATCTTATCAATAACTTCACCAGTATTAATGCTTTTATATCCAATTGCAATTACGTTAATTATCTTAATTTTCACAGATAAATTATTTGGTGGTGCACAAAGCGTTTATATCGGTGCGATGGTAGGCACAACATTTGTCGCAATTTTAGATGCATTGCAAGATGCGAAATTTATGGTAGAGGAAATTGATTCAACATTTTCTTTCATTCCATTATTTACATCAGATGCAGGTTGGATAATTACAGGATTATTAGGTGCAATTATTGGCTATTTCTTTAAAAATAATAAACAAAATGAAAATATTGTACAAGGTGATAACAAAGCAACAAACTAGATAAATAGCTATGCTATGATAATATCAATATTTAAAAGATTTTTTGCATGTTGAGTAAAAAGCACATTCATATTACCTAAAATTGAGGATTTTTGTTACAATAAAGGTAAATTTGAAGTAGGAGGCGAAAGATATGTCAGAAAATTTATATCAGTTACTTGCAATTGTCATTTATTTAGTAGCAATGTTAGCAATTGGATGGTATTCATTTGTGAAAACGTCTAATTTAACGGATTATATGTTAGGAGGACGTTCATTAGGGCCTGCTGTTACAGCACTTAGTGCAGGTGCAGCAGATATGTCAGGCTGGTTATTAATGGGTCTACCAGGTGCCATTTATTTATCGGGGATTGTTGAAGCATGGATTGCCATCGGTTTAACAATAGGGGCTTATTTAAACTGGCTATTAGTCGCACCAAGACTACGTGTATACACACAGGTTTCAAACGACTCCATTACAATTCCAAGTTATTTGGATAATCGTTTGCGTGACCATACAAAGCTGATTCGAATTGCGTCAGGTATTATTATTTTAGTATTCTTTACGTTTTATGTATCGTCAGGTATGGTAGCTGGTGGTAAGTTTTTCGATAGCTCATTTGGCTATGATTACCATACAGGTTTATTAATTGTATCAGGTGTAGTAGTAGCCTATACATTATTTGGTGGGTTCTTAGCTGTTAGTTATACAGACTTTATCCAAGGCTTAACAATGTTTGTAGCATTAATTGCTGTGCCTTTATTTGGCGTGTTCTTAACAGGTGGGCTAGGTGATACAATTGATTCCATCAAAGCTGTTGATCCTGAACACTTAAATTTACTACCATCAACAGTTACAGCGGCAGCTCTTATTTCTTCCATAGCATGGGGCTTGGGTTATTTTGGACAACCACATATTATTGTCCGCTTTATGGCGATTAGCTCAGTGAAGGAAACAAAGCAGGCACGACGTATTGGTATTGGCTGGATGATTTTAAGTTTATTTGGTGCTCTTGCAACCGCTTTAGTTGGTGTAGCGTATTATCAACAAACTGGCGGAGAGCTGAAGGATGCTGAAACAGTATTTATTGTAATGGGGCAAATTTTATTCCATCCATTTATTGCAGGTATTATGCTAGCTGCTATTTTAGCTGCTGTTATGAGTACGATTTCTTCACAATTAATCGTAACCTCCTCAGCACTTGTAGAGGATATTTACAAAGCTTTATTCAATAAAACAGCAAGTGATAAGCATTATGTGTTTGTTGGTCGTATGGCTGTATTAGTTGTATCCATTGTTGCAGGGATTTTAGCTTGGAATCCAGATAACTCTGTTTTAAACTTAGTAAGCTTTGCATGGGCAGGCTTCGGTGCAGCTTTCGGTCCAATTATTTTATTATCATTATATTGGAGAAAATTAACAAACTATGGTGCTATTAGTGGTATGATAACAGGTGCAGTGACTGCATTTATTTGGGGTAAGGTAGAGGTGCTAACTTCTGCATTATATGAAATTGTGCCTGGCTTTATCGCATGTTTACTTGTAGCAATCGTTGTAAGTATGATGACATATAAACGCAATCAAGATATTGAAGATGAATTCGATAGTATGGAAAAAATTCTGAAAGAAGAAAGATAGTAGCTATTCTATTGTTAAATTATTTTCATAGATTGAGGTGAATAAATATGCTTTGGAAGCCATTATTTGAAAATGATGTACCATCCTCACCTTTCTGCTCTTAGCGGGGGAAAGGTGAGAGCTTCTCTCCGTTAAGTGCTGTCATAAATCTAAATAATAGACGGAGGGAATTTTGGTGAAAATCTTACCATATATCATTGTATTACTAGCTGCAATTCTTTGGGGAACTACTGGTACAACGCAAACATTTTTACAAGGAGATATTTCGCCGATTGCCGTTGCCTGTATTCGTTCAGCGATTGGTGGAGGCGCATTGCTCGTCGTTGCATTATCCGCTCGCATGATACATTGGCAATCATGGCCATGGAAATGGAATATACTTGCAGCTATTTCCATTGCACTTTTTCAAGGCTTCTTTTTTTCATCCATACGTTACACTGGTGTCGCTATTGGTACTGTTGTTACAATTGGGAGTGCACCTGTATTTGCGGGTATGCTTGAATGGCTAATTTGGAAGGTAAAGCCGACAAAAATATGGGTAATTTCAACTACCTTTGCCATTGTTGGTTGTATTTTATTGTTTGCGGTTGGTGGTGACACAACAGTAAATAGCTTTGGTATTTTACTTGCTCTTAGCGGTGGCTGTATGTTTGCATTGTACACAAATGTGAGCAAGCGTTTAACAGAAAAAGCAGCAACATTGCCTGCAGTAGCCATGACATTTTCATTATGTGCAGTATTGCTGGTCCCATTTGCATGGCAAGGTGGATTTAGCTGGATGGGAGTCCCGGGCAATATTTGGTCAATGACGTATATGGGCTTAGTGGCAACAAGCTTAGCATATGTGTTATTTTTAGGGGGATTGCGAGCTGTTTCATCCTCAGCAGCTGTAACGCTTAGCTTAGCAGAACCTTTAACAGCCGCATTACTGGGTGCATTTTTCCTTGGAGAATATTTAGCATGGACATCGTGGCTAGGTATTGTCCTGATTTTTGCAGGAATTTTAGTATTAACAGTAGGAACTCGTGTGACCAAATAACAAGTGTAATGTGCCTTTTGCTCAAAAAGGCACATTTTTCTTAAGATAAATTTGGGGTTTGTAAAAATTAAACGATAAGAGGGGTAGATGATACAAAAATAAATTGTGTTGGATGTTTAGTTTTATTAAACCAGTTGTGAGGCACATTCGATTCCATATGAATGCTATCTCCTGGCGATAAATCATACTCGGTATCATTCAAAATAACGGTCAACATACCTTCCAGCACATAAATAAATTCCTGTCCCTCATGAGAAAAAGGAGTTTCTTTTTTATCTCCTGGTAGCAAAGTTACTAAAATAGGCACAAAGAGAGGATTAGTAACATTTCCTGAAAGGTCTGAATAAATAAATGATGACGAATGCTCGGCTTGCTTAGCACCACCACGTCTTATCATATTTTTATCCATTTCTATTGTATCAGGGAAAAAATAGCTAGGGCTAACACCAAGTGCTTCAGATATTTTGCGTAGAGATTGTAATGTAATGGAGCAAAGAGAGCGTTCTACTTGAGATAAAAAGCTTATTGATAAATCTGTTTTTTCAGAAACTTCCTTTAATGTCATTTTTTTTGACTTGCGAAGACTTTTAATTAATATTCCTATATCACGATCCATAATATCTACCTCAACATAGCTTATTGTAATGAAAGTATATATAATCCTTAGATACTTGTAAAGCTAAGGAAGCTTTGGATACTGCTAGAATTTAAAATAAATTTCTGAAAATATCGAATTTTTAAAATAGCTATGTATAATAACTGTAAAAGCTTTAATTTTTGGTTATAAATTTAAGTGTTGTTTAAATTACTTTAAGCGTTAATTAATTTAATGCGTTTTTTATAGCATGAAATTTAAGTAATATTTAAATTTTAGGGTTTTGTTATTGAAAATTAAAGTAATAATAAAATATTTACAACGAAAGGCTGAAGGGAAAATAGATGAAATTTAAAAAAATGTTTACAACAATTGATTTACACGTATCAGGTGAGCCATTGCGTATTATTACAGGGGGATTACCAGAAATCAAAGGGGCAACGCAACTAGAAAGACGTGCCTATTGTATGGAGCATTTAGACCATGTACGTGAAGTATTAATGTATGAGCCAAGAGGACATTTTGATATGTATGGCTGTATTATTACGCCACCTGCAACACCAGGAGCAGATTTAGGTGTATTATTTATGCACAATGAGGGCTGGAGTACAATGTGTGGTCATGGTGTGATTGCAGTTGTCACAATGGCAATTGAAACAGGGATGATTGAGGTCGAAGAAGATAATCAGAAATTTATTATTGATTGCCCATGTGGTCCAGTAACAGCCTATGCAAAATGTAATGGCAATGAAGTAGAGTCAGTATCATTTGAAAATGTACCTTCATTTGTGTATCAAAAAAATGTGCCAGTGCAGATTGATGACTATGTTTTCAATGTAGATATTTCATATGGTGGTGCTTTCTATGCTGTTGCCAATACAAAGGACATAGGCTTAAACGTAAATAGCAAAGACCTTTGGGATTTAAAAGTATGGGGCGACAAAATTAAGCATTATATTGAAGCACAAATGGAAGTTAAACATCCAGTGGAAGATATTTCAGGGATTTACGGTGTTATTTTCTCTGATGAGCCAAATCATCCTACTGCAACTTTACGTAATGTTGTTATTTTTGCAGATAGACAGGTTGACCGCTCACCATGTGGCTCAGGTACAGCAGCGAGGGTAGCAACTTTATATGAGCATGGTAGGCTAGCAGAGGGCGGAAGCTTTGTTCACGAAAGTATTACAGATGGGCAATTTATTGGCGAGGTAGCCTCACTAACACAGGTTGGAAGCTATCAAGCTGTTATTCCAAAAGTAACAGGAGATGCCTATATTACAGGCTTTCATCAATTTGTAGTAGACCCTAAAGATTCACTAAGCAGAGGGTTTTTATTCAAATAATAAAAAAGGAGGAGAAGCAATGTTAGTTATTAGCGCTGAAGAGCAACGAGCCTTAGTGGATATTCATGAGGTGATGGGCTGTGTAGAAGAAGCTTTAAAGGAATTTTCAGCACAGAGAACGATCACACCTATTCGAGCATCACTTCCTTTTTCCAATGCTCAAAATACAGCATTAATTATGCCCTCTGTAGCAGAGGAATTAAAAAGTGTCGGGCTAAAGGTCGTGATGGTTGCCCCAAACAATACAAAATCAGGAAAGAAAACTATTAATGGTGTAGTCATGTTATCTGATTTTGATACAGGAGAGCCAGTTGCATTATTAGAAGGTTCGTTTTTAACAATGGTTAGAACAGGAGCCCTATCAGGTGTTGCCACGAAATATTTAGCACGTCAAGATGCTAAAAAGCTATGTGTAATTGGTACAGGAGAGCAAGCAAAGGGTTTAGTGAAGGCTATATTAGCTGTTCGCGATATTGAGGAGGTTTTTCTCTATAACAGAACAGCAGAGAAAGCACATGAATTTGCTGCCTATATTCGTAATCAATTTGATATACCTGCTCAAGTATGTGCGGATTCAAATGAGGCTGTTCGCCATGCAGATATACTTGTCACAACAACAAGCTCATCTGTGCCAGTTTTCTCTGAATTATTAAAGCCAGGTGTTCATGTAAATGCTGTAGGCTCCTTTAGACCAACAATGCAGGAGCTGCCTTCTAGTGCAATTGCTTGTGCTGATAAAGTAGTAGTGGAATCGACAGAGGCTGCGTTAGAGGAAACAGGTGATTTACTGTCACCTATCAATGAAGGGGTTTTTCAGGCAAGTGAAATCTTTGGTGAGCTTGGACAAATTGTTGCTGGTGAGCTAAATGGGCGAGCAAATAATGAGGAAATTACGATATTTGAGTCTGTTGGATTAGCTGTTGTAGATATAGTAGTTGCTAAATATTTTTATGAAAAAGCTATACAACATAAAATGGGGACAAGTATTACACTTTAAGCTGTAGCACGATGTCAGGACATATAGCTAGTCCTGACTTTTTTATTCAAACTTTTTGCACTAAAATTTAAGTCACACTAAAATTTATATACAAGAAATATACCTTCAATTCAAACTTAAGGGGTTGTTTGCATGAAATGGTGGAGAAATCAAAAGCTGTATATTAAAATTTTTATTGGGGTCATTGTTGGTGTCTTATTAGGCTTACTATTTGGACCAAAAATTGCTGTTATTAAGCCTATTGGAGATATTTTTATTCGCTTGCTACAAATGTTAATCGTGCCGCTTGCCTTTTTAAGTATTATATCGGGTATTACAAAGCTAAAAGATATTAAAATGTTAAAGTCCATTGGCGGAAAAATTATGCTAATTTACGTGCTTACTACTTTAGTAGCCACATTAATTGGTGTTGCAACTGCATTAGTGTTAAAGCCAGGCAAAGGAGAAAAGGGGCTTCTTGCTCAGGCTGAGGCTGTGGAACGACAAGAGTTTAGCTTTATTGATAATATTGTGCAATGGTTTCCGTCCAATATTGTGCAATCAATGGCAGAAACAAATATGCTACAAATTATTATATTCGCTATTTTTATTGGAGTAGCCCTTGTGCTTCTTGGAGATAAAGTGAATAAAATTAAGGAGCTAGTGAATGAAGGGGCAGAGCTGATGATTAAAGTGGCAGATATTGTTATCGGTTTTGCACCATATGGCATTATGGCATTGATTGCACATGTTGTTGGAACGCTTGGTATGGATGTCCTTATTGAAGTAGGACGCTATGTACTAGCATCTTTTGTTGGCTTTTTAGTCATTCTCTTAGTCGTTTATCCAATATTATTGAAGGGACTAGGCAAAACAAGTCCAATTTTCTTTTATAAACAGGTTAGTCCAGCAATGCTTGTAGCTTGCAGTACAACATCAAGCAGTGCAACACTTCCTGCTTCCATGGAGGTGTCGAGAGATGGACTTAAAATACCAGAAAGTATATACGGCTTTACATTGCCACTAGGTGCTACATTAAATATGAATGGCTTAGCATCAACGTTAGGGGTTCTATCTGTATTTGCTGCTAATTTATATGGCATCTCCATATCATTTGGTATGATTTTACAAACTGCCTTTTTAGGAGTAATTCTTGCAATGGGCTGTGCTGGGGTGAAAGGAGCGGATGTTGTAACAGCATCCTTATTGCTTTCTACGCTAGGACTGCCACTTACTATTATACCAATTATTGCAGCAGTATCCCCAGTTGTGGATATGGGCAATACCGTTGTCAATATTACAGGTGACTTAGCTGGCACACAGGTTGTCTACCAAAGAAATCCAGAATATGCGAGCGAAGAGATTTCAACTTTATAAAAATTAAGGTGACGGTAACAAATTCTTTGTAAATTGTTACAAATTAACTAATGTTTGTAATGTTATATAGAAAGCCGTGCGTGTCGGTAAACGGCACGTAGCGAGGGTTAACTGCGGGCAATCCGTAAAGCTGGATGAACCACAACGTGGCATGAAAATGCGAGCGTGACGGTTACGAAAGTAAAAAAAATCATCTGGATGGCATAAGGTTAAATCCTAAGTGCTATGGAACAATCGGTCTTCCGCATCGACTCCCCTTTAAACTGGGGAACGTTCAACGACTATCCTGTATAGCTGACGGGAGTACATCACAAGCTTATGGTGGTGGAAAAATCCTCTACCTAAGGAATTGGGTAAACATATAGTCTGCGCTCATGTGAAAGCATGAGAAGTTCATAAGAGAACTGCTGTCAAAGTTGCGTTTGATAGTGAACAGTTAAAACTTTATAAAACTTTATAAAATAGTTGTGATATTTTAAGGTATTTGTGTTATGATTACTTTAGAGGTGATTGTAATGCAAAGATATTCGATAAGAAAATTCGCTGACCTTATTGATGTCAATCCTCAGACTTTGCGTAACTGGGATAAAGAAGGCAAGTTGAAACCCGCCTACGTGAACCCAGATACAGGCTATAGGTATTATTCAGAAGAACAATTACAAGAGCAACTCGGGAAGATAGCCGAGGAAAAGATTGTGGTTGGTTATTGCCGTGTCAGCTCCAAGAAGCAGCAAGCAGATTTGGAGCGACAGGTTCAGAACATGAAGACGTATCTGTTGGCGCAAGGAAAGCCTTTTAAAATCGTGACGGATATCGGAAGTGGTATCAATTACAACAAGAAAGGCTTAAATGAAGTGATTGATTTGGTAATGGATAAGAAAGTCTCTAAAATCGTTGTTCTTTACAAGGATAGGCTTGTCCGATTCGGCTACGAACTCATCAAAAACATTTGCGACAAGAACAATGTGAGCATCGAAATCATCGACCACAATGAGAAATCCGAACAGGAGGAAGTCGTTGAGGATTTGGTTCAGATTATCACAGTGTTCAGTTGCAAGCTCCAAGGGAAACGTTCCAAGAAAACGAAGGAACTGATTAAGGAGCTGAAAAAAGATGATTAAAGCCATTAAAATCAAGCTCTATCCCACGAAAGAACAAGAGTCGATGCTATGGAAAACAGCCAACCACGCAAGGGGCGCTTGGAATGTTGGTCTTGGTTATATCAAAGACGAATACGAAAAAGGAAATAATGTCTCCACAGCTCAGGCTAGGCAGATGATTACTGATGTCAAGAAGTCCAATAAGGATTATCTATGGCTAGGTGAAATCAGCGCTGACGCTTGGCGTAACGTATTCCAAGATATGACCAAGGCATTCAAGGTGTTTCGGGAAAACCTTAAAAAAGGAATCCCGTTCCCCGATGCAGGCTACCCTCAGTTCAAGAAAAAGTCCAAGTCAAAGCCTTCCTTCTATCATGATGAGCGTAAGCTGAAAGTCTACGGGAACAAGGTTTATCTCGAAAAGATAGGCTTCGTCAAGATGAAAGACGAAGGAAGACTGCCTCAAGGAAATTACAAAAAGGATAAAATCAAGGTCTCCAATGTCCGTGTCGGATACGACAACAAGAACTGGTATCTGACTTGTGGGATTGAAACCTCAGAAGCATACTGGACACCTAACCAAGATTTATCCATCGGTATTGACTTGGGAATTAAAGAACTGGCTGTTACCAACGTGGAAGGTTTGCGCTTCGACAACATCAACAAAAAACGTGAAGTCAAGCGTTTGGAGAAGAAGCATCGGCGGATGTCCCGTAAAATCAGTAGAAAATACGAGGCAAACAAAGATGGCAAGAGGTTTGTGAAGACCAATAATATTGTTAAATTAGAGAGGCTTCGCAAGCGAGTAGACAGACGATTGACGAATATTAGGGACAATCACCTTCATCAAGCTACAAAGGCGATTATCAAGCAAAAACCAAGCAAGATAGTCGTTGAAGATTTAAATGTCAAGGGCATGATGAAGAACAAACACTTGGCAAAATCGGTCGCAAATCAAAAGTTTTTCGAATTTAGAAGACAACTCAAATACAAAGCCAAATTTTATCTTGGTATTGATGTGACAGTGGCAGACAGATGGTTCCCATCGTCTAAAATGTGTTCTTGTTGCGGTCAAATTAAATCTGATTTGAAACTGAAAGACCGTGTTTACAGGTGCGATTGTGGCTTGAAAATCGACCGTGATTTGAATGCTTCAATCAATTTAGCGAATTATTCAATCTAGGAAGCTTAACTCCAAACTAAATCCTAGATATGTACCGTGTGATGCACGGGAATTTAAGCCCTCGGAGAGTTATATCAAACCGTAGTAGCTTCGGCAAGGCGGGACTCGTTGAACAGGGAATTTAACCTTATAATTACAATTCATTTTTTAAGAATTTATAAAGTTTTAACATCGGAAGCGAATTCAGGACGAATCTTCGTGATAAGGGCAAATACCTGCAGAGGAAGGGTGAATACTTGCGAAGGCAGAGCAAATACCCGCGCAATCGGACTAAGCAATCTATCTATATATTATCAGCACTATAAAAAATCCTCTCGTCAAACGATATGGCGAGAGGATTTTGCTATTTTTTTATTTTGATATGCTGGTAATAGCCTTTTTGCACCTTGCTATGTGCTTTTGGATGGATTAATAGCATATATTCTTGGTCTGGTGATAACGGATTCGTTGGTGTTACGATAAGAGAATTTCCTACGACTCTAGTGCTTGCTGGCACTTCGTTAGCTCCTAAAGCTACTAATTGAATATGTCCCTTTGCTATTTGTGTTGTTAAGGATGAAGGGATTTTTATTGTTAGCTTTTTTATGTTGGTGCTACTTTTAACATTTGAGAGCTTTTTATATTTTGGGTATTGCTCCTTGAGTGCATCAAAATGTGCTTGGAAAATCGGAGCAGCCGCTGTTTGAATATTAGGCTTTACACCAACTTCATGGATAGCTTTTTCATTAGGCCCTGTAAACTTGCCAACTGTTAGCTTTAAATAACTGCCATCCTGTAATGTATAAAAGCCTTGCATTGCGCCTTTTCCATACGTTGTTTCACCATATAAAATTGCTGCCTTTTGATCTTGTAGTGAAGCGGCAAGCATTTCAGAAGCACTTGCACTATAGCGATTCACTAAAATACGTGTATTGGCTGGGAATTTTATTTCCTGATGAACAGCAGGTATTGTATATGTACCATGTGCCTCTTCTAATAAATAAGCAATTTTCGCTGATGGGAATAGCCCTGTAAGTTCTTCAGCGGTTGTAACATAGCCACCACCATTATTTTGTAAATCAAGAATAAATGATGTAGCACCACGTTGTTTTAAATCTAATAGAGCTTTTTTAATAAGCTGTGCGCCATCCTCTGAAAAGGAAGATAGTGCTATATAGCCAACATTTCCAAAAAGTAACTCCGTTTGTACATTTGGTAATGTGAATTTTTTACGTGTAATAGTTTTCGTAGATGTTTGCTCATCCTGATGTTTAAGTGTAACTTTTACTTGGGTATTTTCATCTCCTAGTAATAGAGAAGTGGCTTCTTCTGAAGAATATCCTGCAATAGCTTGCCCATCAACAGCGATAATAATATCACCAGCCTGCACATCTGCCTCAAAGGCCCCACTGCCTTCAATAACATCTTTAATCAAAATACCATCCTTGTGCTCTTCTATCACAACACCAATCCCAATTGTTGCTAGATTGATACTATTCATATATGCTTCAAACTCTTGTTTTGTAAAATAGGTTGAGTAAGGATCAAGCATATTGATAATTTCTGGGATGGATGTGGCACTTTCTAAATTTCCGTCAATGGTTCCGACATAAGTATTGTTAATAACTTCTTTTATTTCTTCGACAAGCTGTTGCTCATTGCTAGCGGCATCAGTTGTAGAGAAAGATAGAAGGAAGAAGCTTACCATAAATACGAATGACCATATTATTTTTTTCATAGGACACCTCTTTTCTAGAAACTCAACACGAAAAATTCATCATCGAAGAGGAACGGTTATAAATGGATGGTTCAATTTTACAAATCGAGTATCTATTTTTATTATACATGAAGCAGTGGAAATAGTGGAAAATAAATAAAGAATCTGCTAGGGGCAGATTCTTTAGATAAAACGAGCTTGAAGCTTATAAATAATAAAGCCAATACATGCGCCAACAATAGCTGGTAACAGCCATCCAAGACTTTGCTCATACAATGGCAATACTTTTAACAGGCTTTCATATGCTGTGATTTTAATATTCATTTCCTTTAAACCATCATATAAACTAACAAGGAATGTTGGAATAAGTGCCAAAATATAAACGATTTGTCCACCTTTAAAGAACTGATCTGCTAATGAGAGTATCATTAGCACTATTGCTAATGGATAAATAATTAATAAAACAGGTGAAGAGGCACTAATAATCGTCGAAAGCCCTACATTCGTAATCGCTGTACTAAAAATGGCGAAAGTAATTAAAAAAGTTTTATATGAAATCTTTGGAAACAGCTTATGAAAAAATTGTGCGTTTGCTGTCAATAAACCAACAGCAGTTGATATACAAGCTAGTAAAATAGTAGCAGACAAAATAAGACTTCCAAGGTTACCAAACAGCACTTCAGCAGATTTTGCAATAATATTTCCGCCGTTATCAGAAGTTCCAATTGCTTGAATACTTGTATTCCCAATTTGACTAAGTGAGATATAGACAAATGCTAGACCAAAGGCAGCGACAATACCTGCAAATATAGTAGTATTCACTTGTTTTTTCTTATCTGTCACACCCATATCACGTAATGCTTGCAAAATAACGATACCGAAAACAAGTGCAGCTAGTACATCCATTGTTAAATAACCTTGAACAAAGCCTTCAGCAAACGGAGCTGTTATATACTTACCTACAGCTTCTCCGGGTTCACCCATTGGAGAAATAAAGCTCTTTCCTGCAAGTAATAAAATAATCAGAAGCAGCACTGGTGTTAAAATTTTACCTACTCGATCTACTAGCTTAGAAGGATTGATGGATAGGTAAAGTATTAAGACAAAAAACAAAATAGATGTAATAAAAAGCGGCATCCAATGGTCAGTCATAGCTTCAGGAAGCAATGGAGCAATACCTATTTCATAGGACACTGATCCTGTTCGTGGTATCGCGAAAAAGGGTCCAATTGCCAAATAGACGATGGATGTGAATAATATGCCAAAAGTAGGGCTTACTCGATTTGCAAGCAGCTGTAAATCGCCTCCAGCCTTTGCTACAGCTACGATTGCCAGTAATGGTAACCCAACACCTGTTATTAGAAAGCCAATCATAGCTAGCGTAATATTGTCACCAGCTTGTTGACCTAATAATGGCGGAAAGATAATGTTACCCGCACCCAAAAACAAGGCAAATAGCAGTAAGCCTACAGCTAAATTACCTTTGATGAAATGCAAGATATTTTTCATAATGTTATAACTCCTTTAAAATTGAAAAGCTAAAACTTTCAAAAAATTTTAAATACAGAAGTGTATGTTATCATAGGCATGGCCAACTTGCAATCAAAACACTATTGTAATATAGTCGGATTTTATCGTTTTTTATAGGATTGCTAAAATGTTTGAAAAATAGTCAGTATTTCCGATTTCTATAAAAGAAATATCTAGTATGATAGACACACAAGGAAATATTTTAGCATGAACGGAGGCATTTTGGGTATGCAAAAAACAAAAAAATGGAGAATTTTAGCTTTAAGTGCAATTGCAACTTCATTTTTAGCAGTACAAACAGCAGAGGCAGCAACATATACTGTACAAAAAGGGGACACTTTAACAAGAATCGCTCAAAAACACCAAGTAACAATTAGCGATATTATGAAGTGGAATAATCTATCAAAAGACACGATTTATGTAGCCCAAAAGTTAGAGGTTCAAAAGCCAGCAACAAATACAGGCGTAAAACCTTCTAATCCACCTGTAACCACTAAACCGACAGTGAACGCGCATACAGTTGCAAAAGGCGATACATTATCAAAAATTGCTAAACAATATAACGCAACAATTAAACAGATTAAAGACTGGAATAAATTGGAGAATGATACAATCTACATTGGGCAAGTGTTAAAGCTTTCTTCAACAGCAGTGATACCTGATAAAGGTACTATACATAAGGACGCACCCACACCGCCAAAAGTAGTTACACAAGGTCTTTCATCAAATGGACAAGCTACTTACAAAAAAACAATAGAGGTAGCCAATACATTACTAGGCACACCATATCTATATGGAGGCAATACACCGGTAGGTCTTGATTGTAGTGGCTTTATTTTCTATGCTTATAATCAAGGTGGCTTAAAAATTGGTAGAACAAGCAGCGAAGGCTATTTTTATGGCAATACAGTACATGTAACAAATCCAGTGCCTGGAGATTTAGTGTTTTTTGAGAACACCTATAAAGAAGGAATTTCTCATATGGGCATTTATCTTGGTGATAATAAATTTATCCATGCAGGCTCAAATGGCGTTGAAATCTCAGATGTGACATACACATACTGGGCTTCCAAATTAGTAGGCTACAAACGCTTTGACAGCGTAAAATAAACAAAATAACGCGATTTCTACCAATGCAGAAATCGCTTCAGATTGTAGACAAAAGGAATCGAGAAGTTCACGCTCGATTCCTTTTGTCATTTTTCTTCTATAGTATTTATTTTTAATGTATACATGCTTATGGTCTGCATGGAGGAATTTTTGATGCATCATTTCTTTTGTGATGAATAGAGGTTTTGATAAAAATCAATAGTAGCCTCTAATTTTAACTTAAGGTACTAATTGATTAATCGTTAACATTTCCACTTGTTCACGTTCATGGATTTGATTTTTCGTATCACCTCGAAAGTTTACTTTTTATCAACATATGCATAAGATGTTCTTTATGTAGAAGTTGATTGGAACAAAGGGCGGCGACTCCCGCGGAAAGCGTCCGCCCGTAGTGGAAATCAGCGGCTTTCCTTGATTCCATTGTAAAAGAAAAATGACTGTAGGCAAACCCAAAATTCATTGAGTTTGTCTACAGTCTGAAGCGATGTCTGCCAATGCAAAAATCGCCTTTTATATTGATATTATTGCGTTACACGTGCTGTCCAACGAGAAAGGTCAGCACCTTTTGGATTTACTAACGCCGCTGGGAAAATAAATGTCCATGGCTTCGTTGAGTTTGGCTGAACAGTAAGAACAGGGTCCATTTTAAAAGAACCTTTAGCGATTTGTTTTCCTCGTGCATCAATAATTTCAAGAGGAAGCTGTTCTAGGTTAATCGCTTTATTATGCCCATTACGAATAAAAATAGAAACATTTAAGCTACCATTATTCATAAATTTTGCTTGTAAACCTGTAAAGTTTACCTCTGTATCACCTAACTTCGGCAAAGTTTTAACAATTTTAGCAAGCTCTTCTTTTTGCTCTGCTGGTAATTGTTCTTCCCAAGTAGGGTCTAACTCTAATTGATGCTCACGTAAAGATACAAGATTAAAGGCTAACTTCCAACCATCTTCAGGAACTTCATCCACTTGAATCGTTGATTTTTCAAATTCAAATACCCATGGACGAGCACTTTTAGCAGGAATTGTACCAAGCGCTTTAAAATCAAACTTTTTAGAAGCTACGAGTTTATCGTCTTTATCCATAATGAAAAGCTCAATTTCACCTAATTCAATTGCTTCTGAAAGCGATGAGCGGAAAAATGCACGGACTAGCCATTTACCTTTGCGATCTTCTTCAATACTAATAGAAGATAACGATAGTTGATTTGGCTTTAATGGCTCTAGCTCATTCGCAAGGAAGTTAAAAATATACTTTTGCTCTTGTGGTACATCCCAGTCAGGGTGGAAAGAAAGCTTTGTTTCCACCTCTTCATCGTTTGCTTGTTCGTTTCCGTTATTGCCTAGTAAATCCCTTGAATCGATAGTATTTTCTTGTACCACTTTATCTGATTTCTTAAAAAATGAAAATAAACCCATTATTGACCCTCCAATTGTGCTTCAACTGTTTTCATGAAATCTATAACTTCTATAATAATCGAACGACGTAGTTCTTGGAAATTTTTTCCGAATAATTCTAAGCCCTCTCGTTGGTAAATACGCATAGGGTCCTCTTGTTGGTAATGACGAAGCCCAATGCCTTCTTTTAAGTGAGCCATTGCCTCTAAGTGTTTTACCCATCCAACATCTATATTGCTTAACATAACTTTAGGGATTATTTCCATCACACGTTCGTTTTGAGCAAATTTATCCATTTTTGCAGTTAATTCATCTACAGGTGCTTGTAGAGAGTCTAGAATAGGAATGACTTTTCCAACCTCTCGATCAATTGTCACAGGCTTTAGGAAAAGGCTATTTAAACTGCTTTCCATTCCATCATAATCCCATTCAAATGAAGGTATATCATCAGGAGCAGCATCACGTACTGCGAAGTCTACAGTTTCATATAGCATTTGCTTTAATTGCTCTAATATGTTTTCACCAGCTAAAATCTGATCACGTAATCCATAAAGAACTGTACGCTGATCGTTAATAACATCGTCCAATTTTAAGTTGTATTCACGCATGCCGTATTGTGAACCTTCAACAATGCGCTGTGTGCGGTTAATAAGCTCTTGTACCTCTTTATTTTGAATAATGCCTTGCTCGTCCACAACCATTTTTGCTAAGAATTTTTCAACCTCTTCTTTTGCATAACGACGGAACATATCATCTTCAATAGAGAGAATAAAGCGGCTCTCACCTACATCTCCTTGACGGCCAGAACGACCACGTAGCTGATTGTCTACACGGCGACTTTCATGCTTTTCTGTACCAATTACATATAAGCCACCAAGCTCAGGAACACCTTCGCCAAGCATAATATCTGTACCACGACCAGCCATATTTGTTGCAACTGTAATACGACCTTTTTGACCTGCTTGTGAAATCAACTCAACTTCTTGTTCGACTGTTTTGGCATTTAATAATTGGAATTGAAGGTTTTCCTTTTTCAAATAGTCAGCAACTGTTTCAGATTGAAGAATAGATGTTGTACCAATTAAAATAGGCTGTCCTTTTTCATGTCGCTTTTTCGCTTCGGCAGCAACATACTTATATTTTGCCTCTTGAGTGCTAAAAATAAGATCAGGTTGGTCGATACGACGGCGTGGACGGTTTGTTGGAATTTGTACAACCTCCATGCCATATACTTCTCGAATTTCTTTTTCCTGTGTTTTCGCTGTACCTGTCATCCCAGAAAGGTGCGGATACATACGGAAATAGTTTTGAATGGTAATTTGTGCTTGTGATTTATTTTCGTCTGTAATTGTCACGCCTTCTTTTGCTTCGATTGCTTGATGTAAGCCATCAGATAGTGAGCGACCTTCTAAAATACGACCCGTAAACATATCGACAAGCTCGATTTTGTCATCCTTGACAATGTAGTCAACATCACGCTTAAACATCACATGCGCACGAACAGCTTGAATCACATAGTGGAACAGTGTTTGATGTTCTAAGTCATACAAATTATCAACATTGAAGGCAGCCTCAACCTTTTCAATTCCTTTATCTGTAAGGGATGTAGCCTTTGTTTCATCATCGAAATCATAATCTACATCCTTCTTGAAACGCTTGGCTAACATAGCTGCAATGCGATGTAATTCACCGTTAGAAGGCATTTTACCTGCGATAATTAACGGTGTTTTCGCTTCATCAATCAATACACTGTCTACTTCATCGATAATGGCAAAGTGATAAGGACGTTGTACTTTATCTGCTAAGCTGTATGCCATATTATCACGTAAATAATCGAAGCCAAATTCAGTGCCTACACCGTATGTAATATCAGCATCATAGGCTTCTTTTTTATCATCTGCGCCCATCATTGGTATATTTAAACCAACAGTTAGGCCAAGGAAACGATGAATTTGTCCAACTAATTCAAAGTCACGTTTTGCTAGGTAATCATTCACTGTAATAACATGGACACCTTTACCTTCTAATGCACGCACATAGGAGGGAAGGGAGGCAACAAGCGTTTTACCTTCACCTGTAGGCATTTCAGCAATATTACCTTCTGTTAAAACAAGGCCACCAATTAGCTGTACATCAAAATGACGCATACCTAATACACGCTTTGAGGCTTCGCGTACAACAGCAAATGCGTCTGGAATAATAGATGTAATAGGCTCACCCTGTTCTAACTGATCTTTGAAAATAAAAGTCATTTCTCGCAATTCAGCATCTGACTTGTTGACATATTTTTCTTCAAGGTTGTTAATTTGTTCTACTATTTTATAGTAGCGTTTTAATTGACGAGCACTTGTCTGCTCTTTATTACTTTTGAAAATTGAGAACATGGAATATACGCTCCTTTAAAGTTGTCTAAGTGCTAGACACTCCATTATTCTATCAAATTTTACGAATCGTGACTACAACTGACTATATGGGAATCTATGCGTACGAAAATGTACAAAATATTTGTGAAATCGTGGGAAATTTTTAGAAAAAGTATATTTCAATGCTTGTTCATGCTATAATCAATGTGGATTTCAATGTAGATTACTTTTTTGAGGAGGAGAGACATGCTCTACGTGTCTTTAATAGCAGCATTTGTTGCATCCATTTTGTTAACTCCATTAGTGAAAAGATTAGCGTTTAGAATAGGTGCAGTTGATGCGCCAAACTATCGAAAAGTACATGCTCGAATTATGCCGAGACTTGGTGGCTTGGCAATTTTCCTTGCGTTTATAATTGGTGTAGCGATTTCATATCCGTTTTTAATGGATGTTTTAAGAAATGCTAAAAATGATAATGATATGTATTTACTGGCAATTGTTATGGGAGCCTGCATTATCGTTGTGACTGGTGTTGTGGATGATATGCGTGAGATTTCCGCAAAGGCAAAAATGCTTGGTCAGTTTGTGGCAGCATTAATTATTGTTTTTGTCGGTGGCATTCAAATTGACATGGTAAACTTACCGTTTTTAGGTACATTGGATTTTGGTTTACTAAGTATTCCATTAACAATTATTTGGATTATAGGTATTACCAATGCCATTAATTTAATTGATGGCTTAGACGGTTTAGCTGCAGGTGTGTCAACGATTGCACTCATCACATTAGCAGTGATGGCATTTATTATGAGCAATATGTTTGTTTTAGCAATAGCAGCCATTTTAGCTGTAGCATCGCTTGGCTTCCTATTTTATAATTTCCACCCAGCGAAAATTTTTATGGGTGATACAGGGGCGTTATTCCTTGGCTTTATGATTTCAGTATTAGCGTTACTTGGTTTTAAAAACGTTACATTTGTTTCATTAATCATTCCAATTATTATTCTTGGTGTACCGATTTCTGATACATTCTTTGCGATTGTGCGTCGTGTACGTATGAAGAAAAAATGGTCTGATCCAGATAAGTCACATTTACATCACCGTTTACTGGATATGGGCTTCACACATCGCCAAACGGTACTACTTATTTATGGTATTGCGATGATGTTCGGTTTAGCAGCCATCATTTTCTCAATGGCAAAAGTATGGGGCGCTATTTTACTGGTAGCTGTCATATTAACAGCCATTGAAATCTTTGTCGAGATCATTGGACTCGCAGGCAAAAACTATAAACCGCTTTTAAATTTTGTGCGGATATTTAATAAATAAACCTTAAAAGCAATCATACAAATGTGTGTGATTGCTTTTTTCTATGGCTATCCGTCAATTCAGCAATTTCAATAAAAAAGACCATAGACAATGCTTGCTTTGTCTATGGTCTGGCAATATTCGTTATTCGATTTCTGAGGTTTCATCGCTGGCAGCACTGTTTGTTCCTGTAGTGCCGTTTGTTAGGCTTGATGAGCTTTCATTAAGTCCAAGATGATTTTGGAAAGTTTCTTTTATTTCTTCTACAGAATTTTGGTTTAGCTGGTAATAATAAATACCAGTAGATGTATCATCGATGCCCTCTAATGTTAATGAATCGATACGTGGAGCACCTTGTGTTAAATACGATAAGAACGATTTCATTTCTGAGAATGTCATATCTGTTTTCATGTTATCGCCAAGCGCTTTAATGACATCATCGTATTTTGTAATAGAGCCAACAGAAGCAACTTTTTTAATAATGGCTGATAAAATTTCCTGCTGACGTTTGCCACGCTCAATATCGCTATCTTGTTTACGTGTTCGCGCAAGAGCAAGTGCCTCACTACCATTTAAGTGCTGTAATCCTGGTTCTAAGTTGATGGTAAATTTATCGAACTCATCTAATTCATGTAATTCATATGGTACTTCTGCTTCAATACCACCTAAGGCATCGACAACATCGATAAAGGCATTGAAGTTCATACGCACATAATAGTCAATTGGGATATCAAATAGCTCTTCTACTGTTTCAATCGTAGTAAGTGTCCCACCTAAAGCATGTGCATGTGTAATTTTGTCTTTGTAGCCAACCTTTGGAATATAAACGTAAGAATCACGAGGGATGCTTAACATTTTCACCGTATTTGTCTTATTATTTAATGTAGCTAAAATAAGTGCATCGGAGCGAGAGTTTTCAGAGCCTTGCTCACGTTTATCACTATCATCAACCCCAACAAATAAAATAGATACATTATCGTGAATAGGCTCTACTTTTGCTTCACGATGAGTAGGAACCTCTCGACCTTCTAATACTTCATGTGCAGAGTTTGCAGCATGTTCTACTTGCTTTGTAAGGTAAACTCCATAAGCAACTACACAAATTGTCAAACTAGCAATTAGTAGAAGTGTAATTTTTATAATGAAGGAAGCTTTAGAAGACCTTTTTTTGTTAACCGATCTTTTTTTCATATTAGATATATTCTCCTCTAACTAATGGGAATAATAATGCAATGAAGCTAAATATATCTTTTGTGCGAGTACAATTTAATGTGTAGTTACGCTAAGATATAATAAATAGAACTAGGTACATATTATGGTCAATAAAATAGCCTAACATAAAAATTATACTATGCATATTTCAATTCGACAATTAAAACTATTTATTTTACAATAAATTCTATAAATTGAGCATCTTCAAAAGTGATGGTTGCTTGTCCATTGGTAATGTCTGTGATCCAACTTCGGAACTGTTCTTCTCCTTCCTTTGGCACAGAAACAATTATTTCGACACCTTCCAAATAGCGTATTTCTTCCAATGTATAAGACGAACCTCGTATTTCATTTTCAACTTTTCCTAGCCATGTGTAATCAATAGCAACTTTCATAAAATGATGAAGTCTTCGTTCGACTATTTGTGCAGCCATCAAACCTTCTGTTGTTGCTTTGCCATATGCACGAATTAGACCACCGCCGCCTAGCTTAATACCGCCGAAATAACGTGTTACAACGACAACGGTATCTTTTAGCCCTTGCTTTTTTAAAACCTCTAACATAGGGACGCCTGCGGTACCACTAGGTTCCCCATCATCATTTGCCTTTTGAATATGATCGTGTTCACCAATAATATAAGCTGAGCAATTATGTGTTGCGCTATGATGCATTTTTTTGATGCTGTCGATAAAGGCGATTGCATCCTCTTCTGTTTCTGCACGTTCTATATAAGTGAGAAAACGGGATTTAGAAATAACAATTTCGCTTTCGCCGTATCCTTTTACTGTTAAATAGTTTTCTCTCATTTGTATCAATCTCCTTTTAATTCGAGTTCTATTCTATAATTTTCGTAAAGAAAAAGCATTAATTTTTAGCATGGTGGTGCTATAATAGGTTTAGACTAATTTGGTCTATTCAAATAGTAAGTAATCATAAGACATTAGACTGGGGAGTATACTATGTTTTCAAATGATACTTTCGATTTAAAGTCGCTTGATGACATTTTTAATCGAATGTTAGATACAATTATGAGCTCAAAAGATGATATCTTTATTATAAGCGAACAAAGTCGAAGAAACTTCGAGGATATGCAAAATGAGCTAGAAATTGTTCGAAAACAAATATCCATCGTAATTGATGAAGGTGATGCTTTAGAAAAAAGTACACAGCTTGCTAAGCAAAGACTTGTGCTAGTGAGTAAAGCTTTTGATAATTATACCGAAGAACAAGTTAGAGAAGCCTATGAAACTGCACATGATTTTCAAGTAAAGCTCTCCGTTATTAGAACACAAGAAAAACAGCTACGTGATAAAAGAGATGATTTAGAGAGAAGATTGAGAGGGCTGCTCGATACAATCGAACGTGCTGACCATATTGTTAATCAGGTAAATGTCGTTTTGAGTTACTTAACTTCAGATTTAAAAAATGTTAGTTTAGCGCTTGAACAAGCAAAAATGAAGCAAGATTTTGGAATACGTATTATTGCAGCACAAGAGGAGGAGCGTAAACGCTTATCACGAGAAATTCATGATGGACCTGCTCAAATGCTTGCCAATGTGCTAATGCGCACCGATTTAATAGATAGAACGTATCGCGAAAAAGGCATTGACAAGGCATTAGCTGAAATTGCTGATTTAAAGAAGACAGTGCGTAATGCGTTATCTGAAGTGCGACGTATTATCTATGATTTAAGACCAATGGCACTGGACGATTTAGGCATTGTTCCGACATTAAAGAAGTATTTATCAACAGTAACTGAATACAATCCAGGTATCGAAATACACTTCCAATCAAGAAGCACAGAAAAGCGTATACCTTCAAATTATGAGGTTTCAATTTTCCGATTGGTGCAAGAATGTGTGACAAATGCCATGAAACATGGTAAATGTAAAGATATTTGGGTAAAGCTTGAATGGTTAAAGAATGCTGTGAATATCGTTGTCAAAGACGATGGTGTAGGTTTCGACCCAGATACAGTAAAGGACCATTCATTTGGAATTTTAGGTATGAAGGAACGTATTGAAATTCTAGGTGGTACAATCTCTATTACTAGTGAAATAAATCGTGGTACAACGGTTTTATTTAAAATTCCTTTAGAAATAGAGTAAGTAATTGTTGCAGAAATTTAGGGGGTAAAGACATATGACAAAGATTATTATTGTAGACGATCACCAGTTATTCCGTGAAGGAGTAAAACGTATTTTAGACTTTGAAGACACGTTTGATGTAGTAGCGGAAGGTGACGATGGTACAGACGTAGTTACTTTATATGCTGAAAATGGACCAGATGTTGTATTAATGGATATTAATATGCCAGGTAAAAATGGCGTAGAGGCAACATCAGAGTTAATTCATGAATTTCCAGATGCAAAGGTAATTATGCTATCCATTCATGACGATGAAACATATGTAACACATGCACTAAAATCAGGTGCTCTTGGCTATATGCTAAAAGAAATGGATGCAGATGAAATTGTAGAAGCCATTAAAGTAGTTGCCAATGGAGGCTCTTATTTACATCCAAAAGTAACGAAAAATTTAGTAGCAGAATTCCGTCGCCTTTCAGAGCATGAAAATAAAGGGAACTTCCACCAAACTGAAATTCGACGTCCATTCCACTTACTAACAAAACGTGAATGTGAGGTATTACAACTATTAACAGATGGTCAATCAAACCGTACAATTGGTGAAACACTGTTTATCTCTGAAAAAACAGTTAAAAACCATGTATCAAGCATTCTGCAAAAAATGAATGTCAATGACCGTACACAAGCTGTTGTTACAGCCATTAAAAACGGTTGGGTTGAAGTACGCTAATAACGTAAAACTGTTTTTAAAAGCTACTTGATATGAAAGTAGTTTTTAAAACAGTTTTTTTATTTATCAAGCAAGCGTGCAACATTTTATAGCTTAAGGCGTCATAAGGAAGATGTAGCAGGTAAATGTTGAAAATACACAACAAAATTCCTACAACAGCATTTATATGCTACAATATGCGCGGGAGGTTTTTTGATGTTAAAGAAAAGTTTTCTAGCAGTTTTGATCTTAATGGTATTAACTGCCTGTGGTAATAAAGATGAGAAGATGAGTGATGAAGAACGAGAAAAGGTTATAGAGGATGGTACAGTAGGCTTTGAAATGATGGGTGGTAATGTTGAAAAAGCTAATAATGTACCAAAAGAAGAGGAAAAAGCAATTTTGGCTTCTTTTGATGAGTATATTGCAGCACTAAATGCTGAAGAAATTGATCGTTATATGAAAACAATATCAAATAATCCAAAAGGCTTTAAATATGATGAGGAAAAAGCGTATGCAGCAGAAGTGTTTGAACAATTTGATATTAAGCGTGAAGTAGAAAATGTCACAATTGCAAAATACGAGCCAGAGAAAGAAGCGCAAGTGTTTGCGAATCTAAAAATGCACTCTCTTCAGCTTGAAACAAAGGTTGAGCATGAAAGCGCAGGGCGTCAGGTGACTGTTTTTGTAAAGGAAGACGGTGACTGGAAGGTAACGAGCGTCTTCTATATTGGTGACGACTCACAGTCTAGTACAGGCAACTAATCATAGCTATCTTCATTCATCTGAGTGAAGATTAGCCCTTATACATAGAACATGAATGTGCAATGGAAATAAACCTAAGCCACATTCATTTCTTTTTGTAGAAAATAAGCAATTATTGCACCGCGATAAAATTGATTGTAAACTATGAAGAATAGGAGAGTGGACATGGATGAGGACGGCAATCGTAACAGATAGTACGGCATATATTACACCTGAAGAACGAGCACGCTTAAATATTTATATGATACCTTTAAGTGTCAATATCTCAGGTCAATTATTTGCCGAAGAGGTAGATATTACAGCATCTGAATTTTATGATAAAGTGCGGAATGTAAAGGAATTCCCTAAAACAACACAGCCGCCAATCGGAGAATTTGTCGCTCTCTTTGAAGAGCTAGCAAAGGATTATGATGAAGTGATTGCTATTCATTTATCAAGTGGCATTAGTGGAACATACCAAGGAGCTATACAAGCAGGCGCAATGGTGGAAGGTATTGAGGTACATGCCTTCGATAGCGAAATATCCTGTGCTGTTCAAGGTTTTTATGCATTAAAGGCGGCTGAAATGGTGCACCAGGGCTTTACGGCAAAAGATATACTTGCAGCATTGGCGGATATGCAGCAATATACTCGTGCTTACTTTATTGTAGACGACTTAGCACATTTGCAGCGTGGTGGGCGTTTATCCTCTGCAGCAGCCCTGATTGGTGGCTTGCTGCAAGTAAAGCCAGTTCTACATTTTGTTGATAAGGTTATTGTACCCTTTGAAAAAATCCGTACACGTAAAAAGGCATTAAAGCGTGTTGAGGAACTGTTAGCAGAGGATGCGAAAAAATATGAGGCGATGGATGCTGTTGTTATTCATGCTAATTGTGAAGAAGAAGCACAGGCATGGCGAGCACAATTAGCAGCAGCCTATCCAAATGTAAACTTTACATTGAGCTATTTTGGCCCTGTTATCGGTACTCATTTAGGTGAAGGTGCCATGGGCTTAGGCTGGACAAAAAATAAATAATAAGTGTGAGAGTCTCTACAGCAAATGTAGAGGCTTTTTTATATAGGTTAGGAAAGGAGAAGAGAGCATGAAATATAAAGGCTGGATATTGCCACCAGCATTACGAGATTTCCATGAAGGACGCATTTGGTTAAGAAATCATTCACCTTTTTCTGCAATCGATATGGAGAGGGCTATTAGCAATCAATATTTCTATATAATAGAAGGAATCCAAAAAAAGCCATTTATCAAGTGCAATCGTTGCCATAATACAGACCCTGAGTTATTTACGGTATTTGATTGTGCAGGCTGTCGGAGGTCATGTATCTATTGTCGCCATTGTATTCGGATGGGAAGGGTGAGCAGCTGTACACAATTGTTGCTATGGATTGGACCTAAAGCGCTTAAAAAGCGTCAGCATTTATTACAGTGGACAGGGCAATTTACCGAGCTTCAACAGCAGGCTGCCAATGAAATTTTAGCAAGCGTAAGGGCAGGACGTTCGCATCTAACCAGCGCGGTTTGTGGGGCAGGGAAAACGGAGCTGCTTTTTCCAGCCGTCCATGATGCGCTAAAGCGAGCATTGCGTGTTTGTATTGCTACACCGCGTACAGATGTTGTATTAGAGCTATATCCTCGCTTTCAACATGTATTTCCACAAACGGTGATTCATGCCTTGTATGGTGGAGCACCAAAGCAGGATGGCTATGCCCAGCTTGTAATTGCAACAACACATCAGCTTTACCGATTTGACAGAGCATTTGATGTGATGATTGTAGATGAGGCAGATGCTTTTCCTTATACATTTGATGAAACATTACAAAGAGCAGTAGAAAAGGCTAAAAAAGCTGATGCACCGATTATTTTTGTCACAGCAACCCCTTCCACGAGGCTACAACAAGCCTTTCAACAAGAAAGCTATTCATTTATTCCAAAGCGCTACCATAACCACCCATTACCAGTTCCTCAATTTTCAGCTTTATGGAACTATGAAAAAAGCTTTTATCGCGGAAAAATTCCTACAAGGTTAAAAAATTGGACGGAGCAATGCCTTGCCCAACAGCAACCATTTTTATTGTTTTTTCCAACAATCGCACTAATGGACAAGGCAATATCACTTTTTCAATCCATTGATCCTAAAATAGTAGCTGTCCATGCAGAAGACCCAGAGCGGAAAGAAAAGGTACTGAAGCTACGACAGCAAGAGATTCCAGGACTATTAACAACAACCATTTTAGAAAGAGGCATTACTATTCGCAATGTGCAGGTGGCAGTTGTTGGCGCAGAGTCCTCGATTTTTACAGCAAATGCTCTTATTCAAATTGCAGGACGCGTAGGACGACATCAGGATTTTCCTAATGGTGATGTACGCTTTTTTCATCATGGTGTAACAACAAGCATGGATGAGGCACGTGCAAAAATTCTTTATTACAATAAGAAAGGATTTCCGCTATGAATAAAATAGAATCTCGGTGTTTACTATGCTCGCAGCCTTTAAAAACTACAATCTCTTGGACAAGGCTTTTAACAAAGCAATTTGCGCCAACTATTTGCGAAAAATGTCAGCATCGCTTTGTGCCCTCACAATCAGCAACAGCACTTTATGAATATAATGAAGCAATGAAAGAGTATTTGCATCAATTGAAATTTTTACAAGATATCGCACTTGTTAAAGTATTTCGTCAAGAGCTGTACATGCGACTTAAAAAAGAAAAGGCTCTTATTTTACCCATCCCAATGCATCCCGAAAAACAGCAGGAACGCACCTTTTCGCATACAGAAGAGCTTTTAAAGGCGGCACATATATCGTATAGTCAATTACTAGAGAAAACGACAACAGCCACACAAAGCTCTAAAAATAGAGAAGAACGTTTAAATGTCGCTCCACTATTTCGCTTAAAGACAGGAGTACAAGTAGAGCATCAAAACTATTTACTTTTTGACGATATAAAAACTACAGGTACAACCTTAAAGCATGCTACAGAGGTGTTAATGGCGGCAGGTGCTAAAAATGTCCAATACTTCACATTAATTGATGGCTGAAAACATTAATGTATTATGTATAATAGATTATGGGTATATATTGATAGATTACGATGACTGGTAAGAGGAGGAAACAGGATGGCAGAGGTTCGCAATTGTCCAAAATGTAATGAATTTTTTAACTATACAGGAATAAGGGAAGTATGTCATAAGTGTGCACAATCAGAGGAGGAGCTGTATCAGATCGTTTATCGTTTCTTGCGTAAACGTGAGAACCGAGCGGCAACAGTGGAGCGTATTGTGGAAGCAACAGGAGCAGAAGAGGAGCTATTATATAAATGGGTGCGCAAAGGTCGACTGCAACCAGCCATGTTCCCTAATTTGGGCTATCCATGCGATAACTGTGGCCATCTCACAACGAAAGGAAAGCTTTGCACAAAATGTCAGGATGAATTAAAGGCAGACTTACGTACATTTGAAGCGGCAAAGGAATTCCGTGAAAGTGTAGAAGAGCGTGATCGTGCAACATACCATTCGGAGCGTAAACGTTAGTCAAATCACAGTGTGTGTTAATTTTAAACAAAATTAGCACACTTTTTTATATATGAAAACTTAACATTATGTAAGACAATCCGAAATAATAATAAGATAAGATTTTTAGATGGGAGGGTTCAATATGAAAATTACATCTTATGGCATCAATGCGATGAATGCCTATAAAAAACAAGTACGTAATGTCAAATCAGATACAGTTAAAGCATCTTTTGCAGATAAAATTGAAATTTCCAAAGCAGCACAGGAAATGCAAGGTGTGTCAACGTACGGTACTGAACGCGCAGATCGTGTTCAACAATTAAAAGAGGATATTGCTTCAGGTGAATACAAAGTAAACGCTCGCCAGGTGGCAGAGGATATGCTGAAATATTATCGTTTCTAGGGAGGGTGTCACATTATGTCTGTAGAAGCGATACGTTCTACATTAACAATGCTAGAAAGAATGCATAAAAGCTTACTTGAACTAGCCTATAAAAAAACCGAAATTATTAAAGCTGGCGATATCCAAGCACTGGACCAATTGCTCAAGGACGAGCAGGCACATGTAGCGGCAATCGATAAGCTCGAGCAACAGCGTCAGAAACAAGTAACGGACTACTTTGAAGCAAAGGGACTTGCTTCAACTGACAATAGAACTGTTGCAGATGTCATCGAGGCTGCTGAACAACAGGCTGATAAAGAAGCATTATCAGCAGTTCGCGACCGTTTATTGCTTATTATTAATAACTTACGACAACAAAATGACTTAAATCAAAAGCTTGTATTTCAATCACTACAAATTGTGAACCTAACACTTGATTCATTAAGACCTCGTACAGAGCAAATAAACTACTCTAGCAATGAGGTACGTGGAACAAACACTGTAGTCAAAAAATCATACTTTGATTCACAAGCATAAAAGGGAGGAAAAAAGATGCGCTCAACATTTATGGGCTTAGAAGCAAGTAAACGTGGCCTTTTTGTACAGCAAACGGCTTTATACACAACAGGTCACAATATTTCCAATGCCAACACATTAGGCTATTCTCGCCAACGTGTCAATATGCAAGCAACACCAGGTTTCCCAACACCAGGTCTAAATCAGCCCACTTATCCAGGCCACCTTGGAACAGGTGTAGAAGCAGGCTCAATCCAACGTATTCGCGATGAATTTATCGACCGTCAATACCGCCAAGAAACGAATAAGTTTGGTTATTGGGAGTCAACGTTTAAATCGATTTCACAAATGGAAGATATTATGTCAGAGCCTTCAGAATTTGGTATTAACCAAGCATTCACAGATTTTTGGAAGGCAATGGAAGACATTATTGATGATCCAAAAGATACAGCTGCACGTCAAGTATTAATTTCTAAAGGTAAGGGATTAGCAGAATCCTTTAATTATATGGATAGACAGCTAAAACAAATCCAAGGAAATATTGGTAATGAAATTAAAGTATCAACAGATAAAGTAAATTCAATTCTTAAACAAATTGCAGCTATTAATAAGCAAATTCAAGAGGTAGAGCCTAACGGTTATGTACCAAATGATTTGTATGATGCACGCGATTTATTAGTAGATGAGTTAAATCATTATATCCCTGTATCAATTTCCTTCCAAAAATCAGGAGGACTTGCCAAAGATGTAGCAGAAGGCTCCATGACAATTACATATATTTCTGCAGATGGAACTACACGAATTCCATTAGTAGAAGGTAGAGAATACGCTGCGCTTGCAACGATGGATACAAATGATGTACGTGTTGATGGTGAGGTTGATGTTGCTGCAACAGGGGAGTATGCTGAGTTTAGCCAAATTAGAGTTACTGATCTTGGTGAGCCACCTGGCGATCCAACAACAGGAGCAAATACCATTGACTATAGTCAAATGGAGCCTAGCAAAGGTACATTACGTGCATTAATCGATGCTTATGGGCATAGTGGTGGTCAAGGGACTTATCCAGAAATGCTTGCTAACTTAGATTTATTAGCGAATGAATTTATCACACAGTTTAATGCTATTCATAGTGCAGGTTATGACTTAGATGGTGTTTTAGGGGAGGACTTTTTTGCTGGCACAACTGCTCGTGATTTTAGCGTAGTCATTACTGACCCTAAGCGAGTAGCAGCATCTGATATCACAGGTGAGCAAGGAAACAATGAAAATATGCGGGAGCTAGCAGAACTACAGAAGCAAGCGCACGCAAACTTAAAACAAGGTACATTCCAAAACTACTATAAATCACTAACAGGGGACTTAGCAGTAAAAGGGCAAGAGGCTGATCGTAATGCATTTAACTCTAAAACATTGCATTTGCAAATTTCGAATAACCGTGATTCCATGAGCTCTGTTTCCCTAGATGAAGAAATGACAAATATGATTACATTCCAGCAGGCATATAATGCAAATGCACGTATGATTACAGTTGTAGATGAAACATTAGATAAAATTATTAACGGTATGGGAAGAGTAGGCCTATAGTAGCGAACTAATGGAAGGGAGATAAATCATGCGCGTTACACAATCAATGCTATCAAGCAATATGCTACGCAATTTAAATACAAGCTATAGCAAAATGTCTAAATATCAAGATATGCTAACATCAGGTATGAAAATAACAAGACCATCTGATGATCCAGTTGTGGCGGTCAAAGGAATGGGGTACCGTGTAGACCTTGATAGAAATGCACAGTATCAACGTAATTTGCGTGAAGCAAATACATGGCTGGATACAACAGATGAAGCACTTGACCAAGTAGGCTCTGCCTTAAAGCGTGTGAAGGAGCTTATTGTACAGGCTGCTAATGATACAAATACTGCTGATGATCGACAAAAAATTAATGCAGAAATGGAACAGCTTCGTGAGCAACTACGTGATATTGCCAATACAAGAGCAGGGGACAATTATATTTTTTCAGGTACACATACAAATGAGCCCCTTTATATTGATAAAACAGGTCCGCAAAACCCAGCTGTGTCAACTGGTAGAGATAAATCAATTGAAATCAATGTTTTTGACGGTATTTCGATGAATATTAATACTTCGGGTGCTGACTTATTTGAAAATGTTGATGCGTTTATGTCACAGGTCAATACATTATTACAAAGTGGTGCAACAGGTGAAGAAATAAGCGGTGCACTTGGCTTAGATATTACAGATGGTGTTAATACAATTCCTGGTTTAGATAGTGTCTATGCAGACACATTAACTTTAAGGGCAGAAGTAGGTGCTCGACAAAATCGTGTAGAGTTAATGGAAAATAGACTTGAAATACAAGAAGTCAATGTAACAAAACAGATGTCAGCAAATGAAAGCACAGACTATGCAAAAACAATTACAGACATGGTAACACAAGATTCTATTCACCAAGCAGCACTTTCAGTAGGAGCAAGAATCATTCAGCAAACTCTCGTAGATTTTATAAGATAAAATCTACGAGAGTTCTGCCCCGAAAGCGTTAGCGGCAGGGGCAAACACGGAGTGGCAAGTTCTGCCCCGAAAGCGTTAGCGGCAGGGGCAAACACGGAGTGGCAAGTTCTGCCCCGAAAGCGTTAGCGGCAGGGGCAAACACGGAGTGGCAAGTTCTGCCCCGAAAGCGTTAGCGGCAGGGGCAAACACGGAGTGGCAAGTTCTGCCCCGAAAGCGTTAGCGGCAGGGGCAAACACGGAGTGGCAAGTTCTGCCCCGAAAGCGTTAGCGGCAGGGGCAAACACGGAGTGGCAAGTTCTGCCCCGAAAGCGTTAGCGGCAGGGGCAAACACGGAGTGGCAAGTTCTGCCCCGAAAGCGTTAGCGGCAGGGGCAAACACGGAGTGGCAAGTTCTGCCCCGAAAGCGTTAGCGGCAGGGGCAAACACGGAGTGGCAAGTTCTGCCCCGAAAGCGTTAGCGGCAGGGGCAAACACGGAGTGGCAAGTTCTGCCCCGAAAGCGTTAGCGGCAGGGGCAAACACGGAGTGGCAAGTTCTGCCCCGAAAGCGTTAGCGACAGGGGCAAACATGCAACAGTAGGAATAAATTGAATCGAAACTTATCAAGCGTTTGGACATTTCGTTCAGGCGCTTTTCTTAAAAGGAAGGTGCAAAAAATATGAAACTTCCACAAATCCAAATTCATACAACTGATATTCAAATGGATTGGCGTACAACAAAGCCACAACAACATATCGAGCAACCGCAGGCGACATTGCATATTGAACAACCGGCAGCCATTTTAGAAATTCATACAACAAGAGGTATTTTAAAAATTGATTCTTCTCAGGCGAGAAGAGATATAGGGATGATTGGCCCTTTAGAATCAAGTGCGAACTATGCTGAAAAAGGTAAGCAAGAGCTTCTTAAAGGGATCGCGCGTAGAGTACAAGAAGGCTATCAAATGGCGGATAATGCTGGTAAAGGAATGGACCGTGCTACTATTCAAAATATTGCTAAACAAAACCATGGACCACATCATACACCATTCAATATTAAATTTGTGCCATCAATAGGCTCAGTAAAAATCGATTATACACCTGGTACAACAGACGTCAATATTGAAAGAAGAGAGCCAATTATTGACGCGCAAGTGAACAAACCAGTCCTTGAATACACACCTGGTAAAGTAACTGGTACAATGATGCAAAGACCACGTGTTGATATTGATGTAATCGGTTAAAAGGAGAGGGCAATCAAATGAATATTGAAACAAAGTTTTTAGGTACAGTCGAAATTAATGATACGAATATTGTAACATTTGAATCAGGGCTTCCAGGCTTTCCAGATGCACAAAAATTCGTGCTTCTTCCACTAGACGCAGATTTACCATTAGTTGTTTTACAATCAATTGAGCAACAGGAGCTTGGCTTTGTACTTGCATACCCATTTGCGTTTAAAAAGGATTATACATTTGAAATAGGAGAGGAAGACAAAGCAGATTTACAAATAGAACAGGAAGAAGATGTTATTGCCTACACAGTTGTCACATTAAAAGAAACATTTCAAGAATCAACAATGAATTTACTCGCCCCTATCATTATTAATACAGCCAAGAAACTAGGTAAACAAATTGTCCTACAAGATAGTTCACACTATCCTTTACGTTATCCAATCGGCGCCATGGAAGGAAGTGCTGAGTAATGCTTGTTCTATCACGAAAAACAGGTGAATCCATTATGATTGGGGATCATATTGAACTAAAGGTACTATCAGTTGACGGCGACCAAATAAAGCTTGGTATTGTAGCCCCTAAATCTGTAAAAGTCCATCGCTCGGAAGTATTTAAGGCAATACAAGAGCAAAATAGAGAAGCACTTGCGATACCAACAGATTTATTAAACAAATTAAAGAGGTAATAGCAAAGAGGATAACATAAATAAGCTGTTTTAAAAGGAGCTTAGGTAAAATAGCTAATATTATATGGAAGCTTTTTAATCATTAGCTATGCGTTTTCACAATTTTGACAAAAGTAGTCAATGGAGAAACGAAAGAATAAAAGCTAGACAATCATATTGCATCAGAGTTTGAAGCAGTTTCTCGGCAATTAAATAATAAAATATATCAGGCGTGTTGATTAACCTTTATTTTACAGAGAATCGCTTAGAATTCGTTGATTTCTGTTACAGGTGGACGCTTTCTGCGGGTGCGGCTTCAACTCATTTATTTCGGCAAATGCCGAAATCAATGGATTTTCAGCTCGCACTTTTTCCGCTAGAGTCGCCACCTTTCACGCCAATCAACGAGAGAATGCTTTAGACAAAGCGTTTTCCTTCTAACAACACGCTTGAAAATATATTAAATTAAAAAATTTTATAAAAAACTATTAAACATTTAAAACAGCTTACGATATATATAGTGTAAGGCGGAAGTAGTACATAACTACTGATTCCAAACTCTCCCACAGGGACGTGGGTTATACAAAAAAACAATTCAAGGAGGAATTCTATCATGAGAATTCAACACAACATTTCTGCATTAAATGCACACCGTAACTTAGGCTTTAACAACACACAAGCTTCAAAAAACCTTGAGAAATTATCTTCAGGTTTCAAAATCAACCGTGCTGGCGATGACGCTGCTGGTTTAGCAATCTCTGAAAAAATGCGCGGACAAATCCGTGGTCTTGATATGGCTACGAAAAACTCTCAAGATGCAATCTCTTTAATCCAAACTGCTGAGGGTGCATTAAACGAAACACACTCAATTTTACAACGTATGCGTGAATTAGCAGTACAATCAGGAAACGACACAAACGTTAACCTTGACCGTGCAGCAATCCAACAAGAAATTGAGCAATTAACAAAAGAAATCGACCGTATTTCAGATACAACTGAGTTCAATACGCAAAAATTACTTGATGGTTCATTCTCAGGTAAATTCCAAATTGGTGCGAATGAAAACCAAGATATGAGTTTAAACATTGGTAATATGAATGCGGCAAGCCTAGGGTTATCTAAAACTGTAGTAGTAGATTCAGACGTTGCTACTACATTAAAAGATGGTTCTTATACAATTGATGGAACTAAAGTATTAGATGCTAAAGGTCAAGAAGTGGGTAAAGTAGATAAAAATACAATTGTTTTAGCAGATGGTACAACTGTAGCTGCAAAATTTGATAAAGCAGATACTGCTGCAGATTTAAAAGACAAATCTATTATTAACGTTTCAAACGGCAAAGCAGAATTACGCTCACCAGCAGATAAGGCAAAAAATATTGATAAACTTGCTTCAGGTGAGTATGAAATTAGTGGAACGAACGTTTTAAAAGATGGTGTTAAAGTAGGATCTTTCGATGATGCTGCTAAGAAAGCTACAATTACTGTAAAAGATGCAGATGGAAACGAAATTAATGTAGAGGTTACTAAAGCAGAATTAGGTACGGATACTGATTTAGTTGATAAAGAAAAATTCAATATTGGTGGTATTGATGTATCGACTCGCGATCAAGCAACAGCTACAATTACAGCAGTTGATAGTGCAATTCAAAAAGTATCTGAGCAACGTTCTTCACTAGGTGCGGTTCAAAATCGTTTAGAGCACACAATCAACAACTTAGGTGCTGCTTCTGAAAACTTAACAGCTGCTGAATCTCGTATCCGTGATACAGATATGGCGAAAGAAATGATGGAGTTCACTAAGAACAATATCTTAATGCAAGCTGCACAGTCAATGTTAGCGCAAGCTAACCAACAGCCACAAGGCGTATTACAATTATTAGGTTAATTCCTAACAAGGAGCTTGAAGGTATTTACCTTCAAGCTTTTTTTATTAAAGGAGGTAAAAATGGATAAAATGGTATTAATTCCTAAAGGAGTAGAGCAATTTCAATGTATAGGGGCAGCCTGTGAGGATCATTGCTGCAAAATATGGAATGTTAATATTGACCGTGTAGGCTTCATAAAAGTAACAACATCGAGTAACCCTGTTATTAAACCAATAGCTAAAAAAGCATATCAAAAAAATCCAAAGACAACGAACGATGTTAACTACGGTCGCATGAAAATGAATGAACAAAAAGAATGTCACTTTTTGGATGAAAATAAATGGTGCTTAATTCATAAGGAGTTAGGAGAAAGTGCGTTATGTAATACTTGTGCTATTTATCCACGAGAGCATCGGGAAATTGGCTCTTATATTGAAAAATCGTTAACATTATCATGCCCTGAGGCGGTTCGTACATTGTTATTACAAAAAGAGGGGATAGAGTTTGAAGAAGTATTATTACAACCATCAGAGCGTATTCAAAACCAAATAACGTTAGCTGGTGAACAGGTTGATATCGTATGGGCTATTCGTACATTTGTCATTACTTTATTGCAAGAACGTAGTATTTCATTAGATTTACGTATGATGTTGCTCGGTTTATTTGCAGAAAAGTTAAATGAGCAACCAAAAACATTAGAGCATACAGAACAAGTGATTCAAATGATGCAGCAACGTTTTGTAATACCGCAATATATAGAAGCAGTCATGCAAATTAAAGGAAATGAACTTGTTCAACTCCAATTGCATAAAGAACTCCTTCGTACAACAGTGGAAGAATTATCATTTAATGTACGGTATGTCGAAGTAGTCAATCAATTTATTCGAGGTTTAAAAACAGGTCCATTAGAAAATAAGGAAATTACAGAAGAAACTTTACAAAAATATATAGCTGCACAAGCTGTTTATCAACAATTTACACGAGAGCATCAATATATTTTAGAAAACTATGTAGTGCATTATATTTTTACAAATGTATTTCCTTATAACGGGAAAACGATATTAGAGGCATATGAAGATATCATAATTAATTATCAATTAATTAAAGCATTATTAATCGGTCTTGCCTCATATAATGGAAAATTAACAATTGAGGATGCTGTTCTTGCGATTCAAAGTTATACAAAGGCAGTAGCACATAATAATAAAAGCTATGATGTATTGCGTCAAAAAATTAAAGAGTCTAATATGGAGACAATAGCATTTTTACTTGCTTATATTAAAACAAATGAATCAAAATAATTACTATACCGAATCAACTTTAGTAAAATGGTGGACAAATACGTTAAAATTTTTAGAGAAAATTAGTCTCTTTTATTTAGTGCGTACATTTATTATAAAAGATGCAAACAATGAAAAGAAACGGCTGTTTGTGGATATGTGGCTTATAGCACATACACTTTTACCAATTATCTTCGTAGCAATTAATTATATCGATAATGTAAATATAATTGTGAAGTATTGCTTTGTAGCGTATGGTAGTTTGAGAATTTTTGAAATTTTAATTTATCAATTAAATGTGATGCTTGTACATCCATATGAAACAAGAAATTTTATGTTAAATGGTTATCGTCGTATGACGATAGCATTAATTCATAATTTTTTTGAGATTGTTTTTTGGTTTGCAGGTACTTATTTAACATTTCATTTTATCAATGATATTACACCGATGGATGCAGTGTACCATAGCTTTACACATATGGTAACATATAGCTTATCAATTGATAGCAATAAGTGGTCAATATTTACACTTGTTGTGATACAGAGTCAAGCGCTGATGGGCGTTTTTATGACACTTATTTCCCTAGCACGCTTTATTTCACTATTTCCTCAGCCGAAGTCAATGGATGAAAAGGAAAATCAAGAAGATAGTAGTAAAGAATTGGCTGACATAAAGAAAGAGTTAGAGGAAATTAAAAAGCTTTTACGTGAAAAAATTGTACTATATAAAAGTGAGGATGTCTAAAAAATGCTATTGAGACATTCTCTTCACTTTAAAAGAGGTATTATTTTAATAGGGTAAGGAGAGGTAAAGAATGGATGAATTATTATTAGATACACAACAATCTTATTATGATTATGTTGTAAAGCTGCAAGATGGTTGCCAAATGATTGCAAAATCTTTTCAATCAAATAATTTAGAACAAGCTTTTCAAATGATTGCAGATTTTAGTGAGGGGCTTGGATGGTTAGTAACAGTAGAGCAACATATGCAAGCTAACGATTATGTGATTAATAGTCGTATAGAAGAAGTAGTCGAACAGCTAACAACTTTGAACAAACTGTTAGAGAACAGAGATATTGTAGCATTAACAAATTTATTTCAAGCTGAAATAGCTCCTCTTTTTGCGAGTGCTTCTGAATGGACATTTAACAAAGTTCAAAATTAAATAATTAGATAGTGTCAATTTTTATTCTATAAGTATAGAGTAATAAGTTATGATGCTAAAATACATACAGTAATGAACGGTATGCGATTATATGGAATCTGTGAGGGTGTTGGTCTAACTAACACACCTTTTTTGTTTGCATATATTTTACGTAGTATAATGAAGTAAATAGATAAAGGTGGATGATGGGGATGGAGCATTTATTCTTTAATAATTTCTGGGGATTTTGGAACAATCAAGGGAGAGTTATGAAATTAAATGGCGAGCATTTACAGGGATCGCAACAGTTTGTACGAATCACTATATCGCTTGCTACAAGGACAGTGCAAGCATGTAAAGAGGAACCAGGATATATTTTTATCTACCATAATGGAAAGCTATATTACGGGAAAATGTTAGAGCTATACACTAAAGATGACTTTCTGGAACTCTTCCCAAATTTAATAGATACAATGTTTACTTATGCAATTAAAATAGCGAATTTACAAGAAATGCCTGTGGAACATTTAAAATATTTATTTGCAAAGAGTAAGCGGAAGTATATTGGTGATGCTGATTATTCTTTATATCAGACTAAAGATGACAATTATCCATATGCTACTCCAATTGTGGATAATACAAAGGATTTCTTTCTTGATACATATCGCATTGTAAATGATTTTAAGGAAGTCGTTTTATACAGTAATGACACCATACAAAATAGAGAAACATACGGTAAAATTGTTGAAGAGGACGGGGAAATTTTTGTTACTTTAACGAATAAAAAGATGCTTCAAGTAGATACAGATTATTTATTAGGAGAATATGATTTGAATTTGCCACATTACCGACCATATTTTTATGAATTTATGCCAGTAGGTTTAACGACTGAAAAAATAGAGCAGATGGAGCTAGAGAGAAATAGGTGGTATAAGGTAAGTCTTTATGCTGAGGCATTTGTACAAGATGAATTCAATGAAAGAATGATGAAAGGCACACTTCTTTTTAGTGCCTCTCCTCTCAAACGTAAAGGAAGGCAGCTAGTATTCGGAGAAGAAGTTTCTGCAAATATTGAACAACGTTTTAATCAACTACTAAGTCAAGAGCAAAAAAACTGGATAGCGAAAAATGATAATGATGTGAGGCACCAATTTGAACGAGCTTTAAATTTTCCACAATATAACGATTTTGAGTTAAATGTCGTTGTCTATTCGGTAGGTCAAGGAAATTGGATTCAAGTGAAAGGAATCGACAAAGGGAGCGAAATATTTTCATTTTGTTTCGACATTGGGTTTACCATAACGGAAACAAGCAAACTTCATGAAGATGCGATACAACAGGCTGCACAAGAGGCTAAAAAATCGAATTTAATCATGCTTTCTCATTGGGATTTAGATCATATTTTAGGTGCTTCGAAATTGGATAAAGTTGATTATGAGAAAACATGGATTGTTCCACAAATTATTGATACTGCAAGTGAATCATCTAAGCGGTTAGCTGCTTATTTAGCAAAGGAAAGTAATATTAATACCATTTTTGTTGCTGATACATTTAATGGAGCGGTTATTTTTAACAATGATTATTTTGTATTGGGAAAAGGGAAAGGTAATCCAGCGGGGAAAAAAGTATCAGTAGGGAATACTTATAATTGGAAAACAAAATACAATGATTTAAACAATTTGGGGCTTATACTAGAGGTGAAAAACAATGGATGTTCCATGTTGTTACCTGGCGATTGTGAATATATAGAGTTTCCCTCATATTTTATGAAATCATATAGCATAATTGTTGTGCCACATCATGGTGCAACGGTCAATGGTGTTGCCTTACCAAACAAACATGTACAGTGCAGCGAGGCAATTGCTTGCGTAAATCTTAAGAAAACTAAGGGGTATCCCAAACGAGATCATGTGAATATTTTACAGCACAATAAAGGTTATAAAGTAACCCCGAATACTTATTATAACATTTCTAAAACTTTCAAGTTATAAATTTAAAATTAAAATGTCTGGAAGTTTAGAATTATACTTCAATAGTATAGGAAAAATATGAGAAGTTCATTCAAAAATATCGCGACTGCATTTTTAATATTGATTTATCCAAAAAACAAAATCTATTAGGAAACTAATTTTAGTAATTTACACTAAGAGGGCTGTGCAATAGGCGAAATTTATCGTTTTTGCACAGCTTTCTTTCGTTTTGAAACATTGTGTTTGGATGTTTTATAAAAAAGCTGAAATTCTTTATTTTAAAACCGATACTATTGTTAAAGACACCTGTATTAGATTCAAGGAGGATGAAATTATGCGTATTTCAGGGAATGCAGATAATGGTGCAGTAACAATTCAGCAGCAAATCTCCTCTCATGCACCAGCAGTGGAGAAAGTGGCAACGCAAGGAAGCGATGCTACGATGAAAAGTGCTACACCTATTATGGAACAGGTACAACAACTAAGTAATGATGATGAAACGAAAGCAAAAGTACAAGATGTCATTGAAAAAATGAATAAAATGCTGGAAGTAAACCAGAACGCTGCAAAATTTAAGTATCATGAAGGCTTAGATCGATATTATATAACTGTAGTAGACAGCGCCACAGATGAGGTATTAAAAGAAATCCCGCCGAAAAAGCTATTAGATGGCTTTTATGAAATGCAAAAATTATTTGGGATGATTGTAGACGAAAAAATATAAAAATAAGTAAAATGGAGGACTCACTATGGTAATGCGAATTGGCGGTTTAGCGTCAGGAATGGATATTGATGCTTTAGTAGAAAAGTTAATGCAAGCGGAAAGAGCACCATTAAATAAGCTTTTACAAAATAAACAAAAATATGAATGGCAACGTGATGCTTATCGCGATGTCAACACAAAGTTAAGAACATTTGATACGTATATTGCAGATAATTTAGTATTAAAAAATTTAAATACAAAAACAGCAAGTAGCTCAAATTCAGATTTAGTATCAGCTATTGCAACTAGTAGGGCTACAGGAACACTTTCCATTGAAGGGGTTTCACAATTAGCATCTGCAGCACGTACAACAAGTGGACAAATTGATGGTACTGGTGCAACAAAAATGAGTGATTTAGTGGGAAGTGATACGAAATTTATTGAATTCACAGCTCCTACAGCTGATGGTTCAAATCCAACAAGTGTAAAAGTTGCAATTACATCCAATATGACAGTAGATTCCTTTATTGAAAAAGTGAACGAAAGTAATGCAGGTGTTTCAGCAATTTTTGAAAACGGACGCTTCTCTTTCACAGCCAAAAATACTGGTAAAGGCGATATCACTGTTAATGGTGTTGATGCTAATGGTACAAATACCAATATAAGTAAATTAAAATTACAAGAGGGCGAAGGCGCAACAGTAACTGAAGGTAAAAACGCCATTTTCCAAGTAAATGGAATTGCTACAGAGCGTAATTCAAATACATTTACACTTAATGGTTATAACATTACCTTAAAAAAGACATTTAATGATACAGCAACAAATGTAAATAAATATCTTGCTGCCCAGACAGAGCTTACTAATGCTACAGCAGCTAAGGCAGATTTAGAAACAAAGGCTACGACGGCAAATCAGGAATTTGGTACAGCCTCACTTGCATATCAAGATAAGCTTAATAATGTATTTAAAGTTGGATTTGATGATACAGAGAAAGCAGCTTATAACCGCTTTAATCAATCATTTTTAGCTAATCTAACTGATGACGAGATTTCAGAGCTAGGTAATCTTCCTGCATTTGATCAAGATGATACATTTGAAGATATGCTGGCTAAAATCTCAGCTGATAGTACGATTTCAGAAGATTTAAAGGAAAAGCTACACACTTCTTTAACTTCAAAGGAACAGCTAGAAACATTGAAGGATTTAGATGCAACAGCTTTAACGAAATTCCGTACAGAAGCCAATAGAGAGGTTGACTATGCTAGTTTAAATAAGTCTTTTTTAAGTGGGTTAACTGCTGATGAAATTGATGTGATCGCTAGCCTTGATTTATCCAAGGACGATCCATTTGAAGGGCTAAGCTTAGATGCAGATTTACAAGCAAGCGTTCAAGCAAAATTAGCTAGTTTATCTACAGCACAAAAGGAAAAATTAGATACAGTTACTAAGGCAGATTTAACAGCCTACTCTGAACTTGCACAATTACAAATTGTACATGATGAGAAAAGAGTTGCTAAAAACTCAGCGGATGCTGCACTTACTGCTGGAGAAGCTCGTTTAACAAATGCGACTGCCGCATTTGCATCAGCAAAGGCTGAAGCTGAAGCTGCAGGGATTTTAGAAGAAGGAACTGAAAATATTAAAGAAGGGTTGCCTACAAACCCAACTGAAGCTGCTGTTACATTGTCTTCTACAACAAACGTTGACGATATGATGAACAAAATTAAAGATTTTGTGAATATGTACAATGCGTTCGTTACAGATTTAAAAGACCAAACGACACAAACGAAATATCGAGATTATGCGCCACTAACAGAAGATCAGAAAAAAGATATGAAGGAAAATGAAATTAAGCTTTGGGAAGAGAAAGCGAAGAGTGGTTTACTTCGTAATGATTCTATCCTTCGTGATGGACTTTCGAAGATGCGTTCTCTTGTCTATGAAACAGTTCCAGGTCTTGAGGACTCAAAATTCCAGACATTATTTAGTATCGGTATTACAACTACAAAAAATTACAATGATGGTGGCACATTAGAAATTGATGAAAAGAAACTACGTGAAGCGCTAGAAGAAGACCCAGATGCAGTAGCACGCCTATTTAAAAATGATGCCGGTAATGAAAAGGATACTGTAAATGGCCAAACTGTTGATACACGAGGCTATCTTGCAAGACTCCGTAGTTCAATGGATGAATTCAAAATTTCAATTGAGCAAAAAGCTGGTCGTGCTACGATGACAGAACAGCAATACACGCTAGGTAAAAATCTAATTGATACGGAAAAACGTATTTCAACATGGCAAGATAAATTAAAAAACATCGAAGCACGTTACTGGAAGCAATTCACAGCAATGGAGCAAGCTATTAACAAAGCCAATCAACAATCAGGTCTGTTTATGCAAAATGCTGGAGGCGGCTTTTAATTAGCGAGGTAGGAGAGTGTTATGCAACAATCTATAGATCAATTTTTGCAAACGTCAGCTAATTTATTTAAGTATTTGGGTGATATTCCAAAGGGCGAAGATCGTGATGAATACATTGAAACCATTAATGAGATGTTGGATAAGCGTGGAGCAATTATTGAGAGCCTTATTCAAGAGGGATTTCGTTTTGATGAACAAAATCGTGTGCATCGTACATTGTTAGAGCTTGATAATGGTATTAAAGAGCGATTGGCTGCTGTGATGAACGCTGTAAAGCAGGATATGGTTAATTTACAAAAAACGAAAAAAAGTGAACAGCAATATTTTAATCCTTATTCAGACGTTCGTGTGATGGATGGCATGTATTATGACAAAAAGAATTAATATTTACCTATTAGCTTTTCTTCGGAAAATGGTTTAAAATAGTAAATAAGTAACCTTTCAAAGGAGTTGTCCGTTAATTGACAGCAAATTTTGCAGCACAAAATGCATACAAACAAAATAGTGTGACGACTGCCTCTCCTGGCGAGCTGACGTTAATGCTTTATAATGGATGTCTAAAGTTTTTGCATAAGGCAAAGCAAGCAATGCAAGAGAAGGATATACAAGAGAAAAATACCAATATTCAAAAGGCACAGGCAATTATTGCTGAGCTAATGTCAACACTTAATATGGACATTGAAATTTCAAAGCAAATGCTACCGCTTTATGAATATATGAACCATCGCTTAGTTGAGGCGAATATTCAAAATGATGTAGCGATTGTTGAAGAAGTTGAGGGATTGGTGACGGAATTCCGCGATACGTGGAAGGAAGTTATTCGCATTAATCGACAGCAGCAGTTTGGTCAGGGGAACAGCGGGCAAATTTAGACACAATAAGGGACCATCATCAACGATGGTTCCTTTTCTTTAGGTTAAAATTCATCAATAATTTGTAATTATCACTAAATCGTCATAATTTAGGCTATTTAACGGTAAAATATGTTACTTATTCCCTCTAGCTGTTAGCTATACATCGTGTCATAATCAAAGCAATATATATGTTTAACATAGTATTGGGGTGGGAATATGATTTTTAAGCGTCAAGAAGGCTTCCGTTTTAAATTTGAGGAGCCTCTTCCAATGACTTTTGCTATTTATGAGAATGGTAGAGTTAATCAAGAGCAAACGGCTACAGCAGAATTGCTAGATATTAGTCCACGTGGGTTAAAGATGTTTACAGAAGTGGATTTAGGTGTGAATCCTCCACCATTGGATATCCATTTTGTTTTGGATACGCAAAGGGTGCGTGCTTATGGAGAGGTGATTTGGAGCCGTCCCTTTGGCAATGGCAAACAATATGGTGTGTTTTTTAATAATCAAAAGGCTGTTGAGGATTTGATTATTGAAGAACTAAAGCTACGACGCAGAAAAGAAGCAGCAGAGGCGAAAAAGCAAAATAATTAAATAGTATACTTTCTTGCTTTTGCTACTAAAAATGTTTGTTAAAAGAACTAAAATTTTTTGTAAAAAAAAGAATGATTTTAGAGGAATTTCACACACTTGTGTAGAAATATATAGTATAGCAGTTATAAAGGAGGAGTTTACATGTTAAACTTTAACATTCGTGGTGAAAATATTGAGGTAACTCCAGCTATTCGAGAGTATGTTGAAACAAAAATTGAGAAAGTTGAACGTTATTTTAACGAAGATGTTAACGCCAACGCTAATGTCAATTTAAAGGTTTACAATGATAAGCAAACAAAAGTGGAAGTTACGATTCCAATGAAAAACTTAACGCTTCGTGCTGAGGAGCGTCATAATGATATGTATGCTGCGGTTGATCTAATTGTAGATAAATTAGAGCGTCAAATTCGTAAGCATAAAACAAAAGTAAACCGTAAATTCCGTGAGCGTGAAGGCGCAGGCCTTTATTTTGCTAGTACACAAGCAGCCGCTGATGCTGTTTCAGAGGAAGAAGAATACGCAATCGTGCGTACAAAGCAATTCGATTTAAAGCCGATGGATCAAGAAGAGGCTGTATTACAAATGAATATGTTAGGTCATGATTTTTATGTCTTTACAGATGCTGAATCAAACGGCACAAATATTGTCTATAAACGTAAAGACGGTAAATATGGCTTAATTGAAACAACTTAAACTTGCATAATGACAAAGGCTCTCGCAATGGCGAGGGTCTTTTTGTGTGAATAGGGTGACTGTTTGCATGAAACTGTTACACAATGGTAAAATGAAAGTTGAATCTATATAGGAAGTGAAAAACATTCATGGCAAACCTATTAAATAAATTATTTGATTTCAATAAACGTGAGTTAAAAAAATTAGAAAAAATCGCTGACCAAGTTGAGGGATTCGCTTCTCAAATGACGCAACTTTCTGATGCTGAATTACAGGCAAAAACAGAGGAGTTTCAAAAGCGCTATGCTGATGGTGAGGCGTTAGAGTCGATTCGTGCGGAAGCCTTTGCTGTTTGTCGTGAAGCGTCGAAGCGTGTATTAGAGATGTACCCATTCCGTGTGCAAATTATGGGGGCAGCCGCTCTTGACGAGGGTAATATTGCAGAGATGAAAACAGGTGAAGGTAAAACATTAACGGCTACAATGGCCGTTTATTTGAATGCCATAACTGGTAAAGGTGTACATGTTGTAACTGTCAATGAATACCTAGCGAGCCGTGATGCTGCTGAGATGGGACAGCTTTATAATTTCTTAGGCTTAACAGTTGGTCTGAACTTAAATAGCCTTTCAAAGGAAGAAAAGCGTGCTGCCTATGAAGCTGATATTACGTATAGTACCAACAATGAGCTAGGCTTTGACTATTTACGTGATAATATGGTGCTGTATAAAGAGGAACGTGTACAACGCCCATTGCATTATGCTGTTATCGATGAAGTGGATTCAATTTTAATTGATGAAGCGCGTACACCATTAATTATTTCGGGGCAGGCTGGGAAGTCAGCACAGCTTTATAAGCAGTCCAATGCTTTCGTGCGTATGTTAAATGCGGAAACAGATTATACGTATGAAGAGTCAACAAAGGGCGTTACATTAACAGATGCAGGTGTGGAAAAGGCAGAAAAAGCATTCGGTATTGATAATCTATTTGATTTAACACATGTTCGTTTAAACCATGCCATTAACCAATCGTTAAAAGCACATGTTAGTATGCATAATGATGTAGATTATGTCGTGCAGGATGGTGAAATCGTTATTGTTGATAGCTTCACAGGTCGTTTAATGAAAGGTCGTCGTTATTCGGACGGCTTACACCAAGCAATTGAGGCAAAAGAAGGTGTTGAGATTCAAAATGAATCGATGACAATGGCAACAATTACGTTCCAAAACTATTTCCGTATGTATGAAAAGCTTGCAGGGATGACAGGTACAGCGAAAACAGAGGAAGAGGAATTCCGCAATATTTACAATATGAGTGTTGTGGCGATCCCAACGAACAAACCAATTGCGCGTGATGACCGTCCGGATTTAATTTTTGCAACAATGGAAGGGAAATATAAAGCGGTAGCCGCAGATATTGCAGAGCGTCATGCAAAAGGGCAGCCTGTGCTTGTTGGTACGGTGGCAATTGAAACATCTGAAATTATTTCGAAATTATTGGATAAATATAAAATTCCACATAATGTTTTAAATGCGAAAAATCATGAGCGTGAAGCGGAAATTATTGCAGATGCTGGTAAAAAAGGTGCTGTAACAATTGCTACAAACATGGCTGGTCGTGGTACAGATATTAAACCTGGTGAGGGTGTATTAGAGCTTGGTGGGTTAGCCGTTATCGGTACAGAGCGCCATGAATCACGCCGTATTGATAATCAGCTTCGTGGACGTTCTGGGCGTCAAGGGAATCCAGGGGTTACGCAATTCTACTTATCATTAGAGGATGATTTAATGCGTCGTTTTGGCTCAGATAATATGAAGTCGATGATGATGCGTTTAGGCATGGACGATTCACAGCCATTGCAATCAAAGGTTGTATCAAGAGCTGTTGAATCAGCGCAAAAACGTGTTGAAGGGAATAACTTTGACGCACGTAAACGTTTATTGCAATATGACGATGTTCTCCGTCAGCAACGTGAGATTATTTATAAAGAGCGTTACGATGTACTAGAAACAGAAAATATGCGTGAGCTTGTTGAATCCATGATTCAAGAAACTATCGATAATGTTGTGAGCACATATACACAAGGTGAGCAGAAGGATTGGAACTTAAAGGCGATTGAAGATTTTGTAGCTGCCAACCTGTTAGAGGAAGGTCAGTTGAAGGTAGCTGATTTCCAAGGCAAGTCTGCTGAGGACATTAATCAAATGATTTCTGATGCAGTACGTGTGCGCTATGATGAAAAAGAGGCAGAACTAACACCAGAGCGTATGCGTGAGTTTGAAAAGGTAATTTTATTACGTTCGATTGATACAAAATGGATTGATCATATTGATGCGATGGATCAGCTGCGTCAAGGTATTCATCTGCGTGCATATGGTCAAAATGATCCGCTTCGTGAATATCAACAAGAAGGCTTTGCGATGTTTGAGGATATGGTAGCTGCTATTCGTGAGGATGTTGCGAAATATGCAATGAAGGCAGAAATCCGTAATAATCTTGAGCGTGAGGAAGTGGCGAAGGGACAAGCTGTCAATCCAAAAGAGGATGGCGGTGGCTCTGCTCCGAAAAAGCAACCTGTACGCAAAGCTGAAAATATTGGTCGCAATGATTTATGTCCTTGTGGTAGTGGTAAAAAATATAAAAACTGCCATGGTGCGGGACAATAAAATAAGCAATAACGATCATCTCTTAAATTTTCAACAAAAGGCAGCAAGCGTTAAGCTACTTGCTGTCTTTTGTTATTTTTTAATGTATAAAAGGACTGGAGGCACACACGAATAAAGAAAATTTAATATAAAAAGTCAGAATTTATAGACAATTGAAATTTTTGGGTATACAATAGCTGGTGTAATAGGATTTTAGTTCAGTATCAAATTACTAGGATTATCCTAAAAAGTTATATGATATTGGTACTAATGTCTATGCGAAATTATTTTTAGCAAGAAAAAGGAGGAGGTTGATGGAATTATTCTACTCGAGAAAAATATCAGGAATATAAGCGTATATTCCTATGTATTTTTATTAAAAACATAAAGTGTATAAAGGAGGAGTATGTATGCATAAAAAAGATATTATGACGAGTGATACAATGCTATATATGCCTGAGTATGATGCCTTTGGAAACTTATGTACTCGGGTAATTGAAAAAAATAATGAATATATATCCCAACTAGCACCAACGAAGTTAATAGACTTTAATTTACGCTATTTTGGTTCTAGTTTAAGAGGCGCTTTTGATGGCTCAAAAATGGTTTTAGGCAAGCTCAATAAAAATCCAATTGTCATTCATGAGCGCTGTAATATATTATGGTTCCCAAGTAAGTCACCCTTACATCCTCAATGTATATGGTTTGCTGTGCATCATATTGATGATTATATAGCTGTGGATAAAAAAAGAACAAAGGTTATTTTTATGAACGGTATGGATATTACAGTGGATATTAGTGTGAGGGCGCTGGAGTACCGTATTCAACGGGCTTTTTTATTAAAGTATAAATTGGAGAAGCGCACAAAGCATTTACTTGTACAATATGATCGCGCGAAAATATTTCAGCGCTTAGCATTTAATATGTTTGAGGATGAAGTATAGTAGTAGGTTTTCCTTTGTAAAAACGTTATAATAAAAAGATACAAGGCTTATATGCTTTATTACTAACGTTCGGAGGATTTAACAATGATTGAATTAGCAGATGTACGTAATGTGTTAGACACTACAGCCAAAAAATTGGCGGACTTTAGGGGGTCTCTTTGACTTAGAAAACAAAGAGGCACGTATTCAAGAGCTAGATGAAATGATGCTAGAGCCAGGCTTTTGGGATGACCAACAAGGTGCACAAGTAATCATTAATGAAGGAAATGGCTTAAAGGCAATTGTCAATGAATATAAAGATTTAGTGGAAACACATGAAAATTTAGATATGACACTAGAGCTTTTACGTGAAGAACCGGATGAAGAATTACAGGAAGAGCTAGGCAAAGAGCTAGCAGAATTCCAACAAAAAATGGCTGATTTCGAGCTACAATTACTGCTAAGTGGACCATACGATCAAAACAATGCTATTTTAGAGCTACATCCTGGTGCAGGTGGTACCGAGTCACAGGACTGGGGCTCTATGCTATTACGTATGTATACTCGCTGGGCAGAAAAGCGTGGCTTTAAAGTAGAAACAGTGGATTACCTCCCTGGCGATGAGGCGGGGATTAAATCCGTCACATTATCGATTAAAGGTCATAATGCTTTCGGTTATTTACAGGCTGAAAAAGGTGTGCATCGTCTCGTGCGTATTTCACCATTCGATTCATCTGGCCGCCGCCATACATCATTTGTTTCCTGCGATGTTATGCCAGAGTTTGATGACAATATTGAAATTGATATTCGCACAGAGGATTTAAAAATTGATACGTATCGTGCAACAGGTGCAGGTGGTCAGCATATTAATACAACAGATTCAGCTGTTCGTATTACACATATTCCGACTGGTACAATTGTGCAATGTCAGGCAGAGCGTTCACAGATTAAAAACCGTGAAAAGGCGATGACGATGTTAAAAGGAAAATTGTATCAATTAGAATTAGAAAAACAGCAGGCACAGCTTGATGAAATTCGCGGTGAGCAAAAGGAAATTGGCTGGGGCTCGCAAATTCGCTCTTATGTATTCCATCCATATTCAATGGTGAAGGACCACCGTACAAATGAAGAAACAGGTAATGTTGGTGCGGTGATGGATGGCGATATAGATCCATTCATTAATGCTTATTTACGTTCAAAGATTAACTAATATGTATTCCCCCAAGAGAGAGTCTTGGGGGATTTTTTATGTTAAAAGGGTGGGGAATATGGTGCATCCTGACTAAGCTGTTTTCGTTCATTCATATAATGCTTGTATAACATGGATGCATTGACAAATTGTTTGCTAATGGAAGCATATTGAATAGGAAGCTCAATCTGTATATCGTTTTTGAGTGTCACAATACAGCCAGCTTTACTAGGGGTAATATTAGTAATGGCATGAAGACCAATCCATATATTATGGATGGAGTTTGGTGAATAGGTTGGTAGAAAAATACATGGATAGCCGTAATCAAAGGCAACAGCAATCGGTAGCTTATGTTGATTGCCAAAAAAGCGCTTGGCTGATTGTTTTGCAGCTTCATAGGTTGTGCCTAATGAAATACAAGATTTTCGAAGGACATGTAATGGCTTACGTGTCACGATCAGCTCATTATGTTTATCAATTACATGTGTGAAAATTTTAGAGTTGTGTTGAATTGGTTGTAGCACATACGTATTGAAGGATACTAAATAGCGATTTACATAATTTTGTGCCATATGAAAAATGCCTCCTTTTTCTATTGATAGCTGTAGTATAGGTAATAAAATAAATTCTAGAAAATATCAATAAAGATGAGAATTGCTTAAGAAATAGCGAAATTGCTTAGAGAATTTGCTACAAATAGCGCGAGATTAATAGTCAATCCAAGTTATTTTCGAGTCTTAAGCATTGCATTTTTATTTCAATTTTCATATAATTTAGAAAAGGATCGAGGTGAGATCGTTGGATAAATATTATTCGTACACAGATTTTCTAAAAGCCGTTGGTCAGTCGAAAAAAGTTGATGAGGCAGAGAAATTATTAAACGAGATTTATTTAGATTTATTTTTAAATCGTATCCAGCGTATGCATCGTCAAGAGCAGCTCATGGTTCTAATCGATAGAGCACTCGATGAAAAAGATGAAAACGCATTTTATCGCTACGCAGCCGAACTAAATTCTTTGCAGCAAACAGAGGATGAATAATAAGATTGCCCCGTTCTCCATGAATAGTGGAGAGCGGGATTTTTTTGTTTAACCGTTAAGGGCATTCGCTCAAAAATGATAGAGAACTGCTCAAAAGTAGTGTCACCTGCTTAAAATAGAAGCTTGAAAGTTAGCGGAAACGGCTATGATAAGAGTAAAAGACTTCATTGGTTTCGCAGTTATTATGTATAAATTTTAGGGGTAGAAAAAAGTTTTACAAACATTCGTTCGTTAAATGTTCGAAATTTTACGAGTGCTATGCTAAAATATATGTACAAATTGGAAGGAAAGGACGGGGACATGTGTGCAAACATTTGATTTACAAGCGCCATATCAGCCTAGCGGAGATCAACCACAGGCAATTGCTGAATTAGTGGAGGGTGTAAAGGCAGGTAAGCGTCATCAAACATTACTTGGTGCGACAGGTACTGGTAAAACATTTACAATTTCGAATGTTATTCAACAAGTAAAAAAACCAACGCTTATTATGGCACATAATAAAACACTCGCAGGCCAGCTATATAGCGAGTTTAAAGAATTCTTCCCAAATAACGCCGTTGAATATTTTGTCAGCTATTATGATTACTATCAACCAGAAGCCTATGTACCACAGACAGATACCTATATAGAAAAAGACTCTAGCATTAATGATGAAATTGATAAGCTGCGTCACTCTGCAACTTCAGCATTATTTGAGCGTGAGGATGTCATTATTATTGCATCTGTGTCCTGCATTTATGGTTTAGGTTCACCAGAGGAATATCGCGAAATGGTGGTATCGATTCGCACAGGTATGGAAATTGAACGTAATCAGCTATTGCGTAAGCTCGTTGATGTGCAATATGAGCGTAATGATGTAAGTTTTACACGCGGAACATTTCGGGTACGGGGAGATGTAGTGGAAATATTCCCAGCATCGCGTGATGAGCATTGTATCCGTGTAGAATTTTTCGGAGATGAAATTGATCGTATTCGTGAGGTAGATGCCTTAACAGGAGAAATTTTATCAGATCGAGATCATGTGGCAATTTTCCCAGCATCCCACTTCGTAACGCGAGAGGAAAAAATGCGAAAAGCGATTGAAAACATTGAAAAAGAGCTAGAGGAACGTTTGGCACTATTGCGGGCTGAAGATAAATTGCTAGAGGCACAGCGTTTAGAGCAGCGTACACGTTATGATTTAGAGATGATGCGTGAAATGGGCTTTTGCTCAGGTATTGAGAACTATTCTCGTCATTTAACATTGCGTGAAGCAGGTGCAACACCCTATACATTGTTAGATTATTTCCCTGATGATTTTTTACTTGTTGTGGATGAAAGCCATGTAACACTTCCTCAAGTACGAGGCATGTACAACGGTGACCAAGCACGTAAAGGTGTTTTAGTAGAGCATGGCTTCCGTCTGCCATCAGCGCTTGATAATCGACCATTGCGCTTTGAGGAGTATGAAAGTCGTGTGCATCAGGCTATTTATGTTTCTGCAACACCTGGTCCATATGAGCTAGAGCATACACCAGAAATGGTGGAGCAAATTATTCGTCCTACTGGATTGTTGGACCCATTAATCGATGTGCGTCCTATCGAAGGGCAAATAGATGATTTAATTGATGAGATTCATGAGCGAATTGCACGTAATGAACGTGTGCTTGTGACAACATTAACAAAGAAAATGTCAGAGGATTTAACAGCCTACTTAAAGGAAATGGGCTTAAAGGTTGAGTATTTACATTCAGAGATTAAAACACTTGAACGGATAGAGATTATTCGTGAGCTGCGTAAAGGAACATATGATGTATTAATCGGTATTAATTTATTGCGTGAGGGGCTTGATATTCCTGAAGTATCCCTTGTAGCGATTTTAGATGCGGATAAAGAAGGATTTTTACGCTCGGAGCGCTCATTAATTCAAACAATTGGACGTGCAGCGCGTAATGCAAATGGTCATGTGATTATGTATGCAGACAATGTAACAGATTCAATGAAAAAAGCAATTGATGAAACAAAACGTCGTCGTACATTGCAGATGGCTTATAACGAGGAGCATGGCATTACGCCTCAAACAATTATCAAGAAAATTCCAGATGTTATTCGTGCAACACAGGTAGCAGAGGAAGAGGAATCCTACGTCACAAAGGCTACGAAGGGCAAAAAGCTGACAAAGGCAGAAAGAGAACAGCTCTTGGCTTCCCTGGAAGTCGAAATGAAGGAGGCAGCAAAAGCGCTTGATTTCGAGCGTGCGGCCGAGCTGCGAGATACAATATTTGAATTGAAGGTAGAAGGGTGAATGACTTGTGAAAAATACTGAAATCATCGTGCAAGGTGCACGTGCTCATAATTTAAAAAATATCGATGTTACAATTCCACGTGACCAATTAGTTGTGTTAACAGGTTTATCAGGCTCAGGAAAATCTTCTTTAGCATTTGATACGATTTATGCGGAGGGGCAACGGCGCTATGTCGAGTCCCTTTCCGCCTATGCTCGTCAATTTCTAGGACAAATGGATAAGCCAGATGTCGATGCAATTGAGGGATTATCGCCTGCTATTTCGATTGACCAAAAAACAACGAGCCGTAACCCGCGCTCTACTGTAGGGACTGTAACAGAAATCTATGACTATTTGCGTTTACTTTATGCACGTATTGGCAAACCGATTTGCCCAAATCATGGGATCGAAATTACTTCTCAAACAATTGAGCAAATGGTAGATCGCTTATTATTCTATCCAGAAAGAACAAAAATGCAGCTACTTGCGCCAATGGTATCTGGGCGTAAAGGAGCACATGTAAAGCTGCTGGAGGATTTAAAAAAGCAGGGCTTTGTTCGTGTGCGTATAGATGGTGAATTACGTGATTTAGACGATGAAATTGAGCTGGATAAAAATAAAAAACATTCCATTGGGGTAGTGGTAGACCGTGTTGTGATGAAAGAAGGGATTGCTGCACGTTTAAGCGATTCATTAGAAACGGCATTACGTTTGGCAGATGGGCGTGTTCTTGTCGATGTGATGGAGCATGAGGAGCTGCTCTTTAGTGAACACCATGCTTGTCCATTATGTGGCTTTTCTATTGGAGAGCTAGAGCCACGTATGTTTTCATTTAATAGTCCATTTGGTGCTTGTCCGAGCTGTGATGGCTTAGGCTCCACACAAGAGGTCGATTTGGAGTTAGTAGTACCTGATTGGAATCGATCATTATTAGAGCATGCAATTGCACCATGGGAACCAACAAGCTCGCAATATTATCCACAGCTATTAAAGGCTGTATGTGACCACTATGATATTCCAATGGACGTGCCTGTAAAAGATATACCAAAGGACAAGATGGATAAAATTTTATATGGCTCTGGGAAAGACAAAATACACTTCCATTATGAAAATGAGTTTGGCAATGTCCGAGATCAGATGATTGAATTTGAAGGTGTTGTGCGTAATGTGGAGCGTCGTTTTAAAGAAACAACATCAGACTATGTACGTGAGCAAATGGAAAAGTATATGGCACAGCAAGCCTGCCCTTCTTGTAAAGGCTACCGTTTAAAGCCTGAAACATTAGCTGTAAAAATAGCGGGTAAGCATATTGGTGAGGTTACACAATATTCCATTCAGGAAGCCGATCAATTTTTCAAAGAACTAGATTTAACAGAAAAGGATATGCAAATTGCTCGACTTGTTTTACGTGAAATTGAAGAGCGCTTAGGCTTCCTTGTGAATGTTGGATTAGATTATTTAACATTAAGCCGAGCAGCGGGAACATTATCAGGCGGTGAGGCACAACGTATTCGCTTGGCGACACAAATTGGCTCTCGTTTAACAGGCGTGCTTTATATTTTAGATGAGCCTTCCATTGGCTTACATCAACGTGATAATGATCGTTTAATTCATACATTACAAAGCATGCGGGATATTGGCAATACACTTATTGTTGTAGAGCATGATGAGGATACAATGCTTGCAGCTGATTATTTGATTGATGTAGGGCCTGGTGCTGGTGTGCATGGTGGGCAAATTGTTGCTGCGGGTACACCACAGGAGGTAATGGATAATGAAAAATCGTTAACAGGACAATATTTAAGCGGTAAGAAATTTATTCCATTACCAGTTGAAAGACGCCAGCCAGATGGTCGTAAGCTTGCTATTAAAGGCGCAAAGGAAAACAATTTACGCAATGTGAAGGTAGATATTCCGCTCGGCCTATTTGTAGCAGTGACAGGTGTTTCTGGCTCAGGAAAATCGACATTAATTAATGAAATTTTATATAAATCATTGGCACAGAAGCTAAATCGTTCCAAGGTAAAGCCAGGGGAGCATAAAGAAGTAACAGGGATGGAGGAGCTTGAAAAGGTCATTGATATTGACCAATCACCAATCGGTCGTACACCACGCTCAAATCCAGCTACCTATACAGGGGTTTTTGATGATATTCGCGATGTTTTTGCTGCGACGAATGAAGCAAAGGTACGTGGCTATAAAAAGGGTCGCTTTAGCTTTAATGTCAAAGGCGGTCGCTGTGAGGCATGCCGTGGTGATGGCATTATTAAAATTGAAATGCACTTCCTGCCAGATGTTTATGTACCATGTGAAGTATGTCATGGCAAACGTTATAATCGCGAAACACTTGAAGTGAAATATAAAGATAAAAGCATTGCCGATATTTTAGATATGACCATTGAAAATGCAGTAGTGTTCTTTGAAAATATTCCAAAGATTCAACGCAAGCTGCAAACGATTGTGGATGTGGGCTTAGGCTATATGAAATTAGGTCAGCCTGCTACAACATTATCAGGCGGTGAGGCACAGCGTGTAAAATTAGCCTCTGAATTACACCGTCGCTCTACAGGTAAGTCCTTCTATATTTTAGATGAGCCAACAACAGGCTTACATGCAGATGACATTGCACGTTTACTTGTTGTGCTACAGCGTCTTGTTGAAAATGGTGACTCCGTATTAGTCATTGAGCATAATTTGGATGTCATTAAAACAGCTGATTATTTAATCGACTTAGGTCCAGAGGGCGGCGATAAAGGTGGCACTATTGTTGCTACAGGAACGCCTGAGGAAGTAGCAGAGGTGACTGGCTCATACACAGGCAAATATTTAAAGCCAATTTTAGAACGTGACCGTATGCGTATGGAAGCTGTACTTGCGAAAGCTTCACAATAAAAAATGATCAAAAAAAGTGATAGGACCGCTCAAAGTAAGATGAAAAGCCCAATTGATTTAATTTTGCAGTGAAACTTTTCACATAATGAATCGTATAAATAGTATAACGAACTGAGGGAGGCTATTTATTTATGCAAAATGAACGTCAACGAATTTTAGAGCTTGTAGAAAAAGGTACGATTTCGGCACAAGAGGCGCTTACATTATTAGAAGCATTAGAGCAATCAGGCAAGTCTACTCAAAATGTTATAAATGATGTGTCACAGGAAACACAAACATCTTCAACTGATAAAGGGTCAATATTTGAGGAAGAATTAAAAAAAGATAGCAATAAGAAAAAAGATGATTTCACAAAATATTTCCAAGAGGAAATGCAAGATTTTCGTAAAGATTTAACGCAAATTGGTTCCCTATTTATGGATATGATGAATACAGCTGTTAAAAAGGTAAAAGAGTTTGACGTGTCTTCACCATTCGGCGATAAAGTTGAATTTACGCATACAGAAGAAGTGGCTGCAGCACATGTCGATAATATTACGGCTGAATTACCGAATGGCAACTTTTCATTAGAAGCTAGTGAAGGAGATACGATTCAAGTCATTTGTAAGGTGAAAGCACCACAAATCAATGATAGTGAAGAGGAAACACGCCATCACTTTTTAGAGCAATTTGTTGTGAGAGAAGATGAGCGTACACTACGTATTTTAAGTCAATTAAAGCTTGTACAAGTAAATGTCAAAGTGCTTATACCCAAGGAACAGCTTGAAAAATTATCAGTTCGTCTAATGAATGGCAGTGTGTCATTGCAAGATACAACACTAAAAGAATTAAAAGTAAAAACATTGAATGGTGCGATTAAAGGAACAAAATTAAACTTTGCCAAGGCTGAAGTAGATTCTTCCAATGGCTCCATTGAATTAACGAATGTACGAGGAAAAGATTTAGAGGCTGAAACATTAAATGGACGTGTTTATTTAGACGGTGCATTAGATGAGGTAGAGGCTAAATCGGTGAATGGACATGTTGTTGTGACAACTTGCTCAACAAATTCCTCAAAAATTAAGGCACAAACGGTGGCAGGAGCCGTTGAATTATATGTACCACGAACTATATCATTAAGCGGTAAAGTGGTAACGAACTTTGGGAAAGTAGATGTTGGCATTCAAGATGTGTCAAAAATGGAATCAACAGATCAATTTTTATCAAAAGTTATTCGCTTTGATAAAGAGGTTGAAAATGCTAATCGTTTATTTATTGAGGGTGAATCAAAAACAGGTGCTGTTTTAGTTCGCTATACAACAACAGAAGAACAACAAATGTAATGATTGTACAGGAATCGACTTTCTAGAAAGTTGGTTCCTGTTTTCATTTTGTCGAACTTTCATGATCATTATGACAATGAAAGATCGAATTAGAAGGAACTACCACAGATTGAAATGAAACTGTAATAGAAAAACAGAAATTGAGTGCTATAATAGTAAAAGAAATACCTCTTACATAAATTAAGAGTTTTAGGTGGTTTAATTATGATAGAAATGAAGAATGTGACAAAGAAGTACACAAACGGTGTTATTGCGACAAATGGTATTTCTGTCAATATAAAGCAGGGCGAATTTGTCTATGTTGTAGGGCCGAGTGGTGCTGGTAAATCTACATTTATTAAATTAATGTATCGTGAAGAAAAGGCAACGTCAGGACAAATTTTGGTCAATGGGATAGATTTAGCAACCTTAAAAAATAAAAAGGTTCCTTTTTTGCGCCGTCAACTTGGCGTTGTTTTCCAAGATTTCAAATTGTTACCTCGTTTAAATGTTTATGAAAATGTCGCATTTGCACTTGAGGTAATAGAGGAAAAGCCAGAGGAAATACGTCGCCGAGTGATGGAAGTTTTAGAGCTTGTTGGGTTAAAGCATAAAGCGAGGATGTTTCCAAATGAACTTTCAGGTGGAGAGCAGCAGCGCGTATCGATTGCTCGCTCGATTGTGAATGTTCCAAAGGTTGTTATTGCAGATGAACCAACTGGGAACCTTGATCCTGAAACATCATGGGAAATTATGAATTTATTTGAGGAAATTAATGCACGAGGAACAACGATTGTCATGGCAACACATAATCGTGAAATTGTGAATACAATTCGTCGCCGTGTTATCGCTATTGAGGGCGGTTTAATCGTCCGTGACGAACACGGAGGTGACTACGGCTATGACCTTTAATACTGTAAAACGGCATTTCCGTGAAAGTGTTAAGTCACTTGGCCGAAATAGTTGGATGACCCTTGCATCTGTGAGTGCAGTAACCGTTACACTTATACTAGTAGGCGTCTTTGCGCTTATTATGATGAACTTAAATAAAGTAGCGACGGATTTAGAAAATGATGTTGAAATTAAAGTGTTAATTGATGAAACGGCAGATGAGGCAGCAGAAAAAGCGCTTATCGAAAAGTTTAAAACATGGGCAAGTATATCAGAGGTAACCTATTCAACAAAAGAAGATGAGCTAAATAAGCTTGTAAAAGATTTTGGTGATGATTTTAAGCTATTTGAGCAAAGCAATCCTTTACGTAATGTTATTTATATAAAGGCTGCTGATCCTCAGCAAACAGCAAAGGTTGCGAAAGAGATTCAAAAGCATGACTATATTTATGACGTTATGTATGGTGAAGGCAAGGTTGAAAAGCTTTTTAATGTTTTAAATATTAGTCGTAATGTAGGAATTGTATTAATTTTAGGGCTATTATTTACTGCGATTTTCTTAATTTCAAATACGATTCGTATTACGATTATTGCTCGTCGTGATGAAATTGAAATTATGAAGCTTGTAGGCGCAACGAATTCATTCGTGCGTATTCCATTCTTACTGGAAGGAATGTGGCTCGGAATTTTAGGTTCTATTATTCCGATTGCGGTTGTCGCAACCCTTTACCACAATATATATAAAATTATTGCACCTCGTTTGCAGGGTGAGCTTGTCCAATTACTTGATTTCTCGCCACTTGTGTATCAGGTAAGCGGTCTTCTGTTACTTATTGGCGTGCTAATCGGTATTTGGGGAAGCTTTATGTCAGTACGTAAGTTTTTAAAGATTTAATTTAGGCGTTAGTCACAACGGATATTTGTGAAGAAATGAAGAATAGTTGAAAGGGAGTTCGATCGGTGAAAAGTAAGGCGAAGAACATATGGAAAACATTTGCAGCGACATCTGCTCTATTTCTTTTTATCCAGACTCCATCAGCGTATGCAACAAGTTTGTCGGATTTAAAGGAAGAAAAAAACCAAATTGAAACAAAGAAAAATGAATTAAATTCATCTATTAGCAATAAGTCGAATGCAATTTCTGCTAATCAGGAAAAGCAACAAAAAATCTTAGACCAAATTCAAGCATTAAATGCTGAAATCGACAAAACAAATAGCAATATTAAAAATGTAGAAGCTGAAATTCATACAACAAATGAAGAAATTAAAAAATTAAAAGCATCCATTCAAGAGCTTTTACGTAAAATTGAAGAGCGTGATTTACTGTTAGAAGAGCGTGCTCGTGCCCTTCAAGCAGGCGGCTCCGTTAGCTATTTAGACGTATTATTAGGCTCTAATAGCTTCGTAGACTTTATTGATCGATTTTCCGCAGTTAATGCATTACTAGAAGCGGATCGTCAAATTATTCAAGATCAAAAAGACGATAAGCAGCAATTAGAGGAGCAAAAGCAGAGTGTGGAAGAAAAGCGTCAAAAATTAGAAGGTCAAAAAGCTGAGCTTGAACGTTTAAAAGCATCATTAAATGGTCAAAAGGCTGAGAAAAACAGCTTGGTTGAGCAATTAGAAAAAGAACAAGAAAAGCTGAAATCTGAAAAGGTATTACTTGAAAAAGAATATTCTGAAGCATTAGAAGTTAGTCAAGAATTACAAAATCAAATTGTTGCTGAGCAAAAGCGTTTAGCTGAAATTGCTCGTCAACAGGAAGAAAAACGTAAAGCAGCCGCGGCAGCCGCTGCCGCAGCGGCTGCTAGAAATGCTAGCAGTGGTTCAAGCAGTTCATCCGGTTCATCTAATGTGATTGTAAATGCACCTCAATCAAACGGCACTTGGATTAAGCCAACAAATGGTCGTTTAACATCACCTTATGGTTGGCGTAATATTGGTGCAGGCCCTGAATTCCATTATGGTGTAGACCTTGCCAATGCAGCAGGAACACCGATTTGGGCAGCAGCAGATGGTGTCGTTTCTTATGCAGCACCACTTAGCTCTTATGGCAATGTTGTTATTTTAACGCATTCCATCGATGGACAAATTTATACAACAGTATATGCACATCTAAGTTCATTTAATGTAGGTGTGGGACAAGAGGTAACACAAGGTCAGCAAATTGCAGCGATGGGTAGCACAGGTCGCTCTACTGGCCCTCACTTACACTTTGAGGTGCATATTGGCCCATGGAGAGGTCAAGCTGCTGGTAGTGTAAACCCACTAAAATATATTCCATTGTAAAATGAAAAAGCTATACATTAGCGCGCTAATGTATAGCTTTTTTGTGTGGATTCTGACTATTTTTTGAACACAGTGTGAAATCCTCATATGCTAAACTATATCTATGCTATGCTGTAGCTATCTTTTAAGAGAGGATTTGTTGGTGTGATTAATACAGAATGGTATACGGTTCGAGCACTAACATTACCAGCAACAGCAATCGCTTTGCTTTGCGCCTTTGTACTTGTATGGCTTATATTGCGTTTACAGTTTTCTAAGAAAATGTCTGAACAATATGCTGATGCCATTTTTACGTTTATTCTTGTATGGAAATTTAGCTTACTTGTAACCGATTTCAAAGCAGTCATTGCCCAACCTATTTCTTTATTATATTTTAATGGAGGAACAATAGGCATTTTTCTTGGTGTTTTAGCAGCATCATGGCAAGTATGGCGCAAGCGAGATAAGGCGTTTGAGATAAAAGCATATAGCTGGTCAATAATATTGACACAGTCCATTTATCAATGGTTAGTGATTTTATTGAATGATAATCCTGTGAAAAGTGAAGTAATTACATTAACAGTGCTAAGCTTATTAACTCTCTTCATATTATGGAAATTAACAGCATTGAAGCAGGCACTATTGCTGTATACAGTCGGCTTTATCATTGTTGCCCTTTTTCAACCATTAGGGGTGTGGCAAACGGCTGTCGGCGTTAACCTGTTATTACTTTGTCTTGGAATTGCTATTCAATATAAGCAGCACGATGTGGGAGGGAAAGCATGAAAAAAAATATTGGGCTATTAATTGTTGTGCTTTTAGTAGTTGCGATGGTTGGTACATATGTTAAACAGCAAATTGATGAGGAGCGTGCTATTGATAAGTCTGCTCTTGGGAAGGATATGGAGGAGCGCAACATCGGCTTGGCAAATGGCGACACACCGCCAGATTTTACATTAACAAGCTTGGATGGAAAAGATATAACATTAAGTGATCTTCGTGGGAAAAAGGTTGTATTAAATTTTTGGGCAACTTGGTGTCCACCATGTAAAGCCGAAATGCCACATATGCAAAGCTTTTATGATGAATTTGCTGAAGAAAAAAATGTTGAAATTATAGCGGTTAATTTAACATCAGAGGAGCGTGATGTGACAGCTGATGCCAAGGTAGATACGGTGATGACGTTTAGAGATAGCTTTGAACTAACATTCCCAATTTTATTAGACCCTGATAATTTAGTAGGCTCTGATTATCAAATTATTACTATTCCAACAACATATTTTATTGATACGAACGGCTATATTCAACGTGCTATTAAAGGACCGATGGATGTTGATATGCTAAAAGATTATGTCGATGCACTCGATTAATTCATAACAATCTGCTCGCTTTCTCTATTAGAAGCGAGCAGATTTTTTATTAAAAGGCAGGATACCCGCGAATCAGGGACGAATACTCGCAAACCGAGAGTAGATACCCGCGAAGCCAGAACAAATACCCGCACAGCTAAAATAATCCTCATACAATTTTGTATGTTTGAAAAAATAGAGTCATACAGTAAAAGAGATGGAGGAGGGAAGGTTTGCGCAAAATAACAGCTGGAGTCGGAGTGCTGATTAGTAGTTTAGTGGTAGGCAGTGGTATTTATTTTGATTGGTTTACGCTTGGCGATAAAGAAGAGCCTGTTACGGAGGTTGATACTATTGATGAAGCGATGACATTAATCGAAGAAAAATCTGTATACAGCACAAAGAAGGATGTTCTAGTAGAAGGGGCACTTCGTGGGATGGCTGATGCCATTAAGGACCCTTATAGCACCTACTACTCGAAAGAAGAGGCTGAGCAGCATCGGCAAATGCTAGCTGAGGAGAGGGTAGGCATTGGTATTGAGTTAACAGAAAATAAAGGGAAATTTATTGTTGTGTCCCCTGTGCGTTCATCGCCAGCAGAGAAGGCAGGCATGCGCTCGCTTGATGAAATTGTACAAGTTGATAGTGTGCGTGTGGATGGCAAAACAATGAGTGAATTAATGCATTTAATTCAAGGTGAGAAGGGCACAAAGGTAACGATTGTCGTTTATAGACCAAGCGAGGATAAGCATATTAAAATGACGATGGAACGTGCTGCTATCTCTAATAAAACCGTATCAAGTGAGGTTGTAAAAGTAGAGGATACAGCGCTTGGCTATGTGGAAATCTCACTTTTTGGTGAAAAGACGGCAAATGAATGGGTTGCTGAAACAAGTAAATTACTGCGCAAAGATGTTGAGGGAATTATTATCGATGTGCGTGATAATCCAGGTGGGTATTTACATAGCGTTGCAGCGCTACTAAGCACAGTCTTAGAAAATGGCAAGGTATTTGCATATATGCAAAATGCAGAGGGTGCTATGGAACCTTTGAAAACACAAACAAAAGGCTTTGATGAAAAATATTTAGAAACAATGAATAAAATTCCAATTGTTGTGTTACAAAATCAGGGCAGTGCGTCAGCTAGTGAAGTATTAAGTGGTGCTTTAAAGGGCTGGGGGCGCGCTTCACTTGTTGGTGTTAAAAGCTTTGGTAAAGGAACAGTGCAGGAATCTTGGTCACTTTCGAATGGGGGCGAGCTAAAATTATCAACAAATAAATGGCTCACACCAAAGCGAGAGTGGATTCATGGGCAGGGAATTGAGGCAAGCTTAGTGATTGAACAAAATGAATTATTTGCTTTCCAGCTACATCCATTAACAGGAAAATTTAAAGTAGGTGATATGAGTGAGGAAATTGCCTATTCACAAAATGCCTTGCAAAAGCTTGGCTATCAAATTGATCGTTTAGATGGGTATATGGATGATACAACGGCTGAGGCTGTGACCCTATATCGCAAGCAGAAAAAATTAGAACAGGCAGAAGATGAGTTTTCTATGGATACAACTTTTTTTAATAGTTTAAATGAAACATTAAAAAATTATAAGGCAGACCGTCAAAATGACCAACAATTCCAAATGGCTACTAGTTTTTTATTGCATACAATTGAGCAATAACAACAAAAATGCCTTTCTATCAGTTTGTACTACGCAAGACTGTAGTCGTTTGATACAATAAATTTATAGCATTTAAGATAGAAACGGCGGGTGTTCGTATGGTTAGTGATATATTCATAGAAATTGTAACAGCGATTGGCCGCTTTTTACTCAACCCATTATTATATATAGCCACTATATTTGCTATTTTATTAGGGTATCGTCGTGTCAAACAGGAGCGTAAATATTTTCATAGACGGATTATTTGGGGCTGGACGGAGTTAATTGGGCAATGGAAAGAAGGCTGGCTGTATGCACTGATTATTTCCATCATTAGTATTGCAGCAGGGCTAACTGTGCCGAAAGTATTTTTAATAGTGTTAATCGTTATCTCGGTGGTTGCACTTATCTTGTATTGTGTAAATGCACTATCGCCTATTTTGACAATAGGCATTGCAACAGCTATAGTATGGGCAATGTTCTACTACAATTTTACATTTTCTTGGTGGAAGATTTCCTTAGAGGGCATCGATGTAATGGAAGGAGCCATTGTAGCGATTACTATTCTTGCAGGCTTAAGTGTGATTGCGGAAGGGCTTCTTATTCGACGAGCAGCACTAAAGGTTGCCACACCCTGCGTTGAAAAAACAAAAAGAGGTATGCAGGCAATTGTCTATCGCACAAGAAATGTATGGGTGTTGCCAATTCTCTTTGTCATGCCAGGTGATAGGATTGTGGCAGCATTGCCATATTGGCCACAATTTACAATTGGTGAGAACAGCTTTGCTCTTGTGTTATTTCCTCTTGTTATCGGGTTTTCAAAGCTTATCAGAAAAAATTTACCAGCTTTAGTATTACCTAAAATTGGACGTTCGGTATTATTGCTAGGGCAGTTAATTTTAATTGGTGGATTGGCGGCTTACTTTGAGCCATTGATTGCCTTGGTTACATTGGCACTTGGAGCGATTATTCGTATTAGTATCTCCATGTATTATGCATGGCAGGATAAGACGGATCATTATGCGGTAGCACCAAGTACAAAGGGGGCAGTAATTGCAGCGGTTCTTCCTGATTCACCAGCTGAAAAAATGGGCTTGCTTGCTGGGGAATGTATACGCAAAGTAAATGGAGTAGCTATTTTTACAGAAAATGAGTTGTATGAAGCATTGCAATTAAATGCAGCACATTGTCGTTTAGAAGTGTTAGATCGTAACAATGAAATTCGTTTAACACAGCATGTTATTTATAGTAATGACCATTATCGTATTGGATTATTATTAGCTGAGCCGAGGGATGTATAATGGACGTTTTTGGGAAAATGATGCTAGCACTCTTTATTCCTGCATTGCTTGTGTTATTGTTTACAAGAATTACGTATAACCGCTATATTGCATTAGTATTAGCCATTGCGCTAATCGCAGCTTCAGTCTATGCAGGTTATACATCCCCACCCATTATTTTTGTTATAGATGCCTTCTCATTAACAGTTGGTTTTTGGCTAGCCAGTAAAATGAGGAAATAAAAAGGTCAGTCCTATCTTCGTGATGGGACTGACCTTTTTACATAAAGAATCGCACTACTGCCATAATTATAACGCCTGCGACAACTGTAATGGATAAGCTTTTGGTAACAAGGGCAATAATTAGGGTAGGCACAAATGTTACAAAAATAGGCCAATCAAGTGTTACGACTTTGCCGCTTTCGGTATCCAATAAGTTTTCGATAACAAGAGCGCTTAAAATACACACAGGAATAAAGCTAAGCCATTTAAGAACAACGTCTGGCAGTGTAACACTACGTACAAATATAAATGGAATGACACGCGGTAGCCATGTAACAACTGCACAGCCAATAATAAGCCATACCATATAAGAGGTTGTTGTCATTTATCCGTCACCACCCCAATTGTTGCAACAATGACTGTTGCTAATAGTACCGCTACATGGGAAGGAACGATATAGGAGAGACCGTACATAATGAGTGCCATATAGCCAATTAACTTAATATAGTGCATAATTTTGCTTTGTCCGATACTGCTCAATTGTAAAACTAACAGTGCAATAAACATCGCAATTAACGCAAAGTCCAATCCCCATTTTTCAGGATTTGCTACCCATTGCCCTAAAAAAGCACCTGCAAGGCAGGACAAAATCCAAAAAATATAGGCTGTTACATTCAAGCCATCCATCCATTTGCCATATAATTTACCTGTTTGCATTTGTTTTGTCACAGCTACCCCAAAGGTTTCGTCTGTTAATAATGTTCCGAACCCAACATTTCTTAGCATAGAATAGCGTGTAAAATGAGGTGCTAATGTTAAACTCATTAATAAATGGCGTAAATTAACGACAAAAATGGTTACAATAATAGCAGAAGCAGGGCTGCTTGTTAAAAGCAATGCACAAAAGATAAATTGCGCAGACCCTGCATAAACGAGAATCGTTAGCAGTGCAATTTCAAGCACGGATAGCCCTGAAGCGGAACCTACAACACCAAATGCAAGTCCTATACTAATATAACCGAGCAAAGTAGGAATACAATCCTTAACACCTTGTAAAAAGCTATCGTTAAGGGAGCTTGCCGTATCGTGGTGCGGCTCTGTTGTACTTGTCATAAAATAGGTCATCCTTTCTTAAAAAATCAATGTATACTATTGATAGAATAGTTTGATAGTTAGATGTGTTTATTAAAGTATACATTTGTCTGATAAAATAAACAATAGAGATTGGTGAATAACAATGGAACAAATGAGTCGAAACTTAGCCTTCCAATTAAAAAGAATTCGACAGCAGCGTCATGTCAGCTTAGATGATGTAGCAAAGGCAACAGGTGTTAGTAAGGCACAGCTTGCTCAAATTGAAAAGGGTGAGGCAAATCCCACTGTATCAACGATTTGGAAAATTGCCGCGGGTATGCGTATTTCTTTTTCTTCTTTACTACAGCCACCAACAGCTCATTACACACGTTATAGTAGCAAGGATGCACCACATGTGGATGAGGATGAGGGGCGTTATCGTGTATATTCGATTATCCCCTATAGTCCTGAGAGGGGCTGGGAATTTTATAAGGTTGAAATGGAACCTGGAGCAGTAAGCAGGAGTGAAGCTCATACAGAAGGGGTAGAGGAAACTGTAATCGTTATTAAAGGACAAGCTATGATTTCTGCTGGAGATATGCATGAATTACTGGATGAAGGGGATACACTAGTATTCTCAGGGCATCAACCTCATGAGTATCGAAATACAGCAGAAGGGCTAACTATTTTACATTTAATTTTACAGTATAAATAGAGGTGTCAATAGTGAGTGAATGGTTTACTGTAGAAAATATAGAACAAATTGCGGCACAGTATCGAACACTAGGTCCAATTATTGGTTTATTGCTACCGTTTCTAGAAGCATTTTTACCATTTCTACCATTAGTGGTGTTTGTTGTTGCCAATGCAAGTGCATTTGGATTATGGATAGGGTTTTTATTATCTTGGTTAGGCTCTGTAGCAGGGTCCTATGTGGTATTTTTGCTTGTCCGTCGTTTTGGGAAGCATCCAAAGTTGCGATTTTTAACAGGCGGTAAAAAGGTACAGAAGCTTATTCAATGGGTGGATATGAATGGTCTTAGCCCTCTGTTCGTTCTGCTATGTTTTCCTTTTACACCATCTGTTATTGTTAATATTGTCGCAGGACTGTCCCATATTCATAAAAAGTTTTACTTAATCGTTTTATTAGCTGGAAAGTTTGTCATGATTTTAGGAATGAGTGTACTTGGCTATGATTTAAAATCATTACTAACAAGTCCTGTAAGATTGGTAATTGCAGCTGTTGCGATTGTGATTTTATGGTGGGTAGGCAAGTTGATGGAGAAGCGTTTGAATGCTCGTGTTGAACGAGATTTGCGACAAGCGCGAAATTTGCCAAAAAAACAAGATAAACATGCAAGTTAATAGTTGATGTACAGGTCTCTTTTTCGCGAAGAGGCCACTTTTATTTAATAAAGCTTGCTAGATAGTATTTCATAGCTTTTTTCGATAAAATTTAAGATAGCTATTCAAAAGTAATCAAGCCGCTCAATAATGTAATCAACAATCAAAAGGGGGAAAAGCTCATGACATTGCGTATTGTTTCGGGGCGTTCGGGAACAGGGAAATCAGCTTTTATTTATAAGGAAATTGTCGAGCAATTAAAGACAGACCCATTAGGTCATCCTATTTTTATAATCGTTCCTGACCAAATGTCCTATTCTACAGAATATGAACTAACAAATAAGCATGACGTACAAGGCTTAATTCGGGCACAGGTCATGACATTTAAACGCTTAGCATGGCTTGTGTTACAGGAAACAGGCGGGATTGCTCGTAAAGAGGTAAATGGCTATGGCTATCGCATGCTAATTCGTAAATTATTAGAGGAACAACAAAGCGAATTCTCCTTATTCCGACAAGCTGCTGGTAAGCGTGGCTTTACAGAGGAAATTGAAACACTACTAAAAGAATTTAGCCGATATAGTGTCAATAGCGCTGTTTTAGAGGAAGTAACAGCATCTTTAAAGGTGATTGATGCGCCTCATACATTACAGGCTAAAACAAATGATTTACATGTTGTTTTGCAGGCATTAGAGGAGCGACTTGGAACAACCTATGTGGATAGTGAAGGCTATTATCCAATTTTAACAGAGCAATTAAAATATGCTGATACAATGAAGCAGGCAACGATTTATATTGATGGTTTTACTGCCTTTACTGTGCGGGAGCTAGAGCTTGTGCGTGAATTATTAAAGGTGACAAAGCAAGTAACAGTTGTGCTGCCATTTGATCATATAGATGAGGCATTTGATGAGCAAGCCTTATTTCATGAGGCGGCATTAACCAATCAACGGCTTCATGATATTGCCAAGGAGGAGGGCATTGAAGTTGATGCGCCTATCCATTTTCATCATACAAGACGATTTTATTCCAATGATTTACAGCATATAGAGGCAAGATTTGCTGATATAGTGCCACAAACAAAAAAAACCTCAGGAGATGTACAGGTATTTGAGGCATCTAATCGTCGAGCAGAGGTGCATGCCATTGCCCGGGAAATAACAAAGCTAACAAGAGAAGATGGCTATCGTTATCAAGATATTGTATTACTATATCGCCAAGCAGAGTTATATGATCCATTGATTACCAGTATTTTTCAGCAATATGAAATTCCTATTTTTACAAATACAAAAAAGACGATGTTGCATCATCCATTAATTGAGCTAAGTCGTTCTGCATTGGAGGTTATAACATCTAATTGGAAATATGAGCCTGTTTTTCGAAGTGTCAAAACAGATTTATTTTTCCCATTACATGCGGAACTAACAGTATGGCGTGAACGTGCTGATCGTTTAGAAAATTATTGCTTAGCACAGGGCATTTATGGAGAACGTTGGTTTGAGGAGCCGCGTTGGTTTTATAAAAAATATCGTGGCTTAGAGTTTCATTCGCGTGTACAAACGGATGAGGAACGAGCAATGCAGATAGAAATCGAGGCGATTCGCGATGAAATCCGTCAACCATTAAAAAATCTACAAAATCAACTTGAACAAGTACAAACAGGTCGAGCAATAGCAACAGCATTATTTGAATTTATGGAGGCATTACAAGTTTATGATAAGCTTCAAGCCTTGAAGGGTCGTGAGCTTGAACGAGGCGATGCATTAGCAGCAAGTGAGCATGAGCAGGCATGGCAGGAATGGGTAGCTGTGCTGGATCAATTTGTTTATATGTTTGGTGAGCAGGAGATGTCTGTACAGGAAGCCGCTAAAATTTTAGATGAAGGCTTCGATACATTAGAATTTTCAAGAATTCCGCCTACACTAGATGAAGTGATGGTGGCAACTGTGGATTTAGCCCGATTATCCAATATAAAAATAGCTTTTGTTGTAGGCATGAATGATGGTGTATATCCAACTCGAATGGAGTATGAGGGCTTATTATCAGATACAGAGCGTGAATGGTTTAGTCAAATTGGCTATGAGCTTGCGCCGACATCTACAAATCGCTTATTGCAGGAAAATTTCCTATTTTATCGTGCTGTGACAACACCATCCGATAAGCTTTATATGACATACCCTACAGCAGATGAAGAAGGCAAGGCATTGTTAGCCTCCATCTATATAAAAAAAATAATTGGCAACGCTAGCACACCTGGATTATTAAGTGATGTTGCTGTGGAACGTGTTGTTATGGACCCAATTGAATTATTGGCTGGTGATGTTTTACCATATTTACGTCATCCACGTACAGCCTTAGCGCATTTAATGGTGCAGCTGCGTCAGGCTGAGCATAGTCGTGAACTAGCACCAGAATGGCTAGCATTGCAAAAATTTTATAAGCAAGACCCATATTGGGCACTAATTTTTGAACGTGTACGTTATCCAATTACACATAAAAATAAGGCGGAGCCGCTAGAAGCTTATATTACACAGGAGCTATATGGGCAAAAGCTCACATCGAGTGTTTCACGTATTGAAAAATATTTTAGATGTCCATTCTCTCATTTCACAACATATGGGCTGCGCTTAGAGGAACGTGCTGAATATCGTTTAGAAACCTTTGCAATAGGCGATCTATTCCATGAGGCTTTAAAGTGGATTACAGAGGAAACACATCGTCAGCAGCTATCATGGATACGCTTAACAAAGCAGCAAATTCAACAATTAGCACGTCAAGCTGTAGAGCAAATTGTGCCTGTATTTTCGCATCAAATTTTACTATCGAGTGCGCGTTATCGTTATATTCAACGCAAGCTGATTCGTATTGTGGAACGAACAATGACAGCACTCACACAGCATGCCAATGTTTCGCATTTTAAGCCGATTGCCATTGAGGCATCATTCGGACCAGGACAAAATGAGCAGCTACCACCGCTTGAAATTGATTTATCTGGTGGTAAGAAAATGTTTATGCGAGGACGTATTGATCGAGTGGATAGTGCAACAATTGATAATCGCTCGTATTTACGTATCGTTGATTATAAATCATCCGCTCGTGATTTGGACTTAAATGAAGTTTATTATGGATTATCTCTACAAGTGTTAACATATCTAGATGTGGCAATGGAAAATAGCTCCTATTGGCTATCAGATGATACAGAGCCAGCTGGTGTGTTATATGTCCATGTCCACAATCCGATGCTAAAGCTTGATAAAGATTTAACAGATAGCGAAATAGAGGAAGATCGTTTAAAGCAATATAAAATGAAAGGTCTGCTTTCTGAAAATGCTGAGGCTATTTTATCAATGGATGAACAGCTAGAGGAAAAGAGCGGACATTCTAAAATTATTCCTGTTTATATGAAAAAAGATGGGACACCCTCTGCGTCACAATCACGTATCGTTGCTGTTAATGATATGAAAAATCTACAGCACTTTGTACGACGCAAGCATCAGGAAGCGGGGAATGGTATTTTAGCTGGCGATACAGACATTAGCCCATATAAATTAAAAACAAAAACAGCCTGTGATTATTGTCAATTTGCCGCGGTTTGTCAGTTTGATCCAACTGATGGAAAGCAAAGCTACCGCCAGTTAGTACAGGCAAACCCGAATGAAATTGTTGATAAAATTCGGAAGGAGATGGAGTAATATGGGACAAACAATTCCTGTAAAGCCAGCAGATGTTACATGGACGGATGATCAATGGAAGGCGATTTATGCCAGCGGTCAGGATACGCTTGTATCGGCTGCAGCAGGGTCTGGGAAAACAGCGGTACTGATTAATCGAATGATTGAAAAAGTAATTGCTACCGAAAATCCGATTAATGTAGATGAGCTGCTTGTTGTAACCTTTACGAATGCATCGGCTGCTGAAATGCGTCATCGGATGGCAGAGGCATTGGAAAAGGCCATCGAAAAAAATCCGACCTCTCAGCATTTACGACGCCAGCTTAGCCTTGTCAATAAAGCACAGATTTCAACATTGCATTCCTTCTGTTTAGCCATTGTGAAGCAATATGCTTATTTGCTTGATATTGATCCAGGCTTTCGGATTGCCAATGAAGCTGAAATTGCTTTATTAAGAGATGATACGTTAGCAGAGGTGCTAGAAGCAGCGTATGATGTTGAGGATGAGGCACAAGTGCAAGCCGTTTATCGCCTTGTTGATAGCTTTACCTCAGATCGTGATGACCAAGCGATTGAAACGCTGATTAGTAAGCTTTATGATACTTCTCGTGTCCATGCAGAGCCGCAAAAATGGCTACGGAGCTTGCCACAAGCCTATGATTTAGCTGAGGATATTACAATTGATGATTTAGCGCTATCGCAATACGTTAAATTGACTGTTCGCCATAGTTTAGAGGAAGCCTTTGTTCTTATTTCAGAAATGCGCGAGCTTACATTGCAGCCAGCCGGGCCAGCACCATATGCAGAAACGGCTGAAATTGATTTTGCTATGATTCAAGAAGGGATTCGCATTAGTCAGGATGGTACATGGCAGGAGCTATTTGATTACTTTGCAACGGTAAAATGGTCTACATTAAAGCGAGTATCCAAGGATGCTTTAGTTGATGCAGAGCTACAGGAGCTTGCCAAGAAAAAGCGAGATGCTGCTAAAAAAATTATCAACAATATTAAAGAAACCTATTTTGTTCGCACACCAGCACGCTTGCTTGAGGAAATAAGGTTAATGGCTCCAACAATTACAACCTTGGTAGAATTAACAACTGCTTTTAGCGAGCAATTCAGGCTGGCAAAGCTAGAGCGGGGTATTATCGACTTTTCAGATTTAGAGCATTATGCACTGCAAATTTTAACAGTGGAGGTTGACGGTAAGCTACAGCCCTCTCCAGTAGCATTAGATATGCAAAAGCGCTTTAAAGAAGTGCTTGTAGACGAATATCAGGACGTGAATTTATTACAGGAAACAATTTTACAGCTTGTAAAAACAGGTGACGAGCAGGATGGCAATCTGTTTATGGTTGGCGATGTGAAACAGAGCATTGTGCGCCCATAAGGGTATTGTATACTTCACCATTTGGCGGTGAATAAACTACAGAAACGGTTTATATATCAGCCGACTTATCTTGGCGGGAAACCAAAGAGGGAGTGTAGCATGTCGGTTAAAGTCATAAGTTAGCCTAAACGGAAAGGCTACGACTGAATGGCGAGATATAAAAAATTCATATGAGGAAGAAGGCTAAACTGCTTGAAGAACAGTCCGAGTGGGGTCATGTTGGAACCATCTAGGAAACCGTTTGAAACCTAGAATCTATTCTGTTCAGCGTATTAAATGCTTGCGGCTGAACATGGACGAGCGCTATATATTGAGGCGTAGTCTAGTTTCTGATTGACGAAAGAATAGACACACTTCAAGAGTGAAGAAAAGGATGAACGTTCCTTCCGACAATGAATTGAGCCTGTATACAATATACTAAATGGGGATTACCTAAGTTGGAATGCCATTAGGCTATGTACAAAGGTACTGAATATCCAATATGGTAACGGAGCTCTCGTAGTAGTCTGAGATAGGGAAAGCCTATTACATGGCGAAGGGGAGCAGCTTATAACGTATAAAACAATAAAGAAAGGAGCGAAATGCTCTATGCAAAGTTCAGAAATTGTCTTATACAATCTATCGAAACAAGCAATGAAGGACGGTTTTCAAATTGACCGTCTGTACAGACATTTATACAACGAAGATTTTTATATAAAAGCCTATACAAAGATATATAAAAATAAAGGTAGTGCAACAAAAGGTATCGACGAAGAAACAGCAGATGGATTTGGTGAAGAAAAGATTCAAGCAATTATTGAATCATTAAAAGATGAAAGCTATCAACCAAAGTCTGTACGTCGCATTCATATCCCAAAAAAGAATGGTGATACAAGACCACTTGGTATCCCTACATTTACAGACCGTTTAGTACAAGAGGTTTGTCGTATGCTTTTAGAAGCAATCTATGAGCCAAATTTTTCAAATCATTCACATGGTTTTAGACCGAGAAGAAGTTGTCATACAGCATTAGTTGAAATTAAGAAAACCTTTACGGGTGTAAACTGGTTCATTGAAGGTGACATAAAAGGATTTTTCGATAACATTAATCATCAAGTGCTCATCAATATTTTGCGTAAACGAATCAAAGATGAAAAGTTTATTCGTCTTATGTGGAAATTCCTAAAAGCAGGATTCGTTGAAGATTGGCGATTTCAGAAAACGTACAGTGGAACTCCACAGGGCGGAATTATCAGTCCATTACTCGCAAATATTTATTTAAATGAATTTGATGAATATGTCGAAAATGAATTAAAACCTTCATTTGACTTAGGAGAACCAAAAAAGCGCAAACGAAATACAGAATACCGAAAATATGATATGCGTAACCAACGTTTGCATAAAAAGATTAATGCGACAGAAGATGAAAATTTACGACAACAGATGATTGAAGAATATAAGGCGAATAAAAAAATATTGCTTGATATACCGTACTATGAACCAAATACCGATACGTATAAAGCAATGAAATATGTGCGTTATGCAGATGATTTTATTGTTGGTGTAAATGGTAGTAAAGAGGATTGTGACCGCTTAAAACAAGCAATGAAAGACTTCTTGAAAGACTGTTTACAACTCGAATTATCAGAAGAAAAAACACTCATTACACATAATACAAAGTTTGCAAGATTTTTAAGCTACGATATTTCGATTAGCCATGATTTAAGTATGGCGAAAGACAAAAACGGTGTAGTAAAACGTAAATATAAAGGATATGTACAATTACGCATTCCTAAAGGAACGATTGAAAAAGTAATTGTGAAAAATAAAATGGTCAAAGATATTGATGCGAAACAATGGGATATGTTGCATCGACCTAGATTAGTTGGACTTTCTGCTTTAGAAATCATCGAAACATATAATGCAGAACTGCGTGGCTTGTATAATTATTATGCGCTAGCAGAAAATGTAAGTGAAAAAATGTGGCAATTGCGCTATGTGATGGAATATAGCTGTCTGAAAACACTTGCGAATAAATACAAATCCACAGTTTCAAAAATGAAGGTTAAGTTTAGGCAAGGCAAGTACTGGGGAGTGAAGTATGAAACAAAGCAAGGGGAAAGAATAGCCTATTTCTATAAAGATGGTTTTGAAAAGAAGAAAGAAATCTTCCAATCAGAAATAGACCAACTACCAAATTTATATGTATATCAAGACAGAAATGATTTAGAAAAACGACTTAGTGCAAAACAATGCGAATTATATGGAGACAGTCAGGCTCGATACTCGCTAAACAAAGAAAAACACTAGTCGTATGTGATAAATGTCATAAAGAAATTCATAAACAAAGATAGATTTGTTATAAGTGGAGAGCCGTATACTCTGAGAGGAGTACGTACGGTTCGGGGAGGGGTTCTCGGAAACCTACTACAGCAATGTAGCAAGGCGCTGGGTTCCTACTCTACTATCGATTCCGTTTAGCTGAACCAAAGCTTTTTATGCGAAAATATAGTGAATTTGTGGACATGCCTACAGAAACGGGGATGCGTATCGACTTAAACGCAAATTTCCGAAGTCGTAAAGAGGTGCTCAATGCTACAAATTATATTTTTGCACAAATAATGAGTGAGCGTGTTGGCGAAATTTTATACGATGATAATGCATCATTAAAGCCAGCAGCACCTTATGATCATCAGGAAATTCCTGTTGAGCTTGCAGTGCTACATCCTCCACAGGAGGAGGATGCAGAAGAGGCTGAGGAAATTACAAATGAGGCTACTGAGCTAGAGGAGCTTAAAAAGTCACAGTATGAGGCACGCTTTATTATTAAGCGTATCCAGCAAATGATGGCAGAGGGTACAACTGTTTATGATACAAAAACAAAGACAGAGCGGCCGTTGAAATATAGTGATATTGTCATTTTAATGCGCTCAATGACATGGTCGACTGATTTAGTGGAGGAATTTAAGCTGGCAGGTATCCCGTTATATGCGGAGTCCTCCAAAGGTTATTTTGATGCACTTGAAGTAATGATTATGTTAAATGTGCTAAAGATTGTTGACAATCCCTATCAAGATATTCCATTAGCTTCTGTTTTGCGTGCGCCTTTTGTTGGCTTAACAGAAAATGAGCTAGCTAAAATTCGTTTAGCTGACCCTAAAGTGCCTTTTTATGATGCATTACGACAGTTTATTCGCAGTGAGGGGCATGGTGTACAGACTATTACGTTTGAGAAACTACAACGTTTTATGTTAGCTTTTGAGAATTGGCGAGATTTAGCACGCCGTGGCTCATTATCAGATTTAATTTGGAAGATTTATTTAGATACCCATTATTATGAAATGGTTGGCGCGATGCCAAATGGCAAGCAGCGGCAGGCGAATTTACGTATCTTACATGATCGTGCATTAATGTACGAGCAAACGGCCTTTCGAGGATTATTCCGCTTTTTACGCTTTATTGACCGAATGCGTACACGTGGAGATGATTTAGGGACAGCCAAATCCATTGGTGAAAAGGATGATGTTGTACGACTTGTAACCATTCACTCTTCAAAAGGATTGGAATATCCAGTAGTCTTTGTAGCAGGAATGGGACGTCCATTTAATAAGATGGATTTTCATCAGCCGTATTTATTTGACCAAGATTTTGGCTTAGCTGTAAAGGCGATTGATCCAGACAATCGGATTATGTATACATCACTGCCTTTTTTAGCATTAAAGGAGAAAAAGGAGCTTGAAATGCGCGCAGAGGAAATGCGTGTTTTATATGTAGCGATGACACGTGCCAAGGAACGGCTCATTTTAGTAGGTTCCGTGAAAAATTGGGATAAAACACGTGATCGCTGGCAGGAGGCACAAAGCTTGCCACTAGATGCACCGCTACAGGAATATTTGCGTGCTAGAGCTAATAGTTATTTGGATTGGATTGGACCAGCCGTGGCAAGGCATGCGGATTTTGCCTCAGTCGCTACATCCTCATATAAGGCATTGGAGAATCATTCACATTGGTCGGTACAAGCGATTGATACAAGCCAGTATTCATATGAAATAGAGGTATTAGAGGATGAGGTAGAGCAGCTGCTGGCAATGCCAGAAGATCAGGCATTATTATCTGAAATAACGACACGCTTCCAAGCACAATATGCCTATCAAAAATCAACAAGAAAACGCTCAAAAACATCTGTTAGTGAAATTAAACGCTTAGAAAATTTACAGCGTCAGGAAGAGCCTGAATTTTACTTTGCAGCACCTGCTAAGCAGACTACGACTTCCATTGCACCACGACCATCATTTTTACAGGAGCAGCAGCTAACTGGTGCTGAGATAGGGACGGCTGTCCATACAGTTATGCAGCACGTTCCGCAGCATGGCTTCCATCATCTTGAGGACGTGAAAAGCTTTGTGGCGGATTTAGTGGCAAAACAGCTTTTAACAGAAGCTGAGGGAGCAATTGTTCCAATAGCAAAGGTTTTTCATTTCTTTACTACGGATATTGGGCAACGCTTTCAGCAGGCAAAGCAAATACGGAGGGAGATGCCGTTTACAATTAGTCGAGTCGACGAAGATGGCGATGCGCAAATTGTGCAGGGGATTATTGATTGCTTATTTGAGGATCAGTATGGTCATTGGGTGTTACTCGATTATAAAACGGACCGTATTCAACCGCATTTTGCTAAGGAGCCTGCACTCTCAAAAGAAATGCTAGAGCGTTATGCGGTGCAGCTTCGTGTTTATAGCGAGGCAATTGAAGCAATTTTGCATATAACAGTAAGTGATAAAATATTATATTTATTTGATAATGGACAAACCGTACAGGCATAAAAAGATGTAGGGAGGATACAAGCAGAGCGCTCTAGCTATTGGCTCTGCTTGTGTCATTGTTTAGATGACAGAGGAGGTTTATTTTGTGGAGTTAAAACCAACAATGTTGCAGGAACGAATTGCAGCATTAGATATTTTACGAGGTGTTAGCTTGGTAGGTATTTTACTCGTAAATATGTTTGCTTTTTATTTACCGATGCCCCATATTGATTTGGCATCGTGGTTTACTGCACCATCTGATATTGTTTGGCAGCAAAACTTAGATATTTATGTGCAAGGTAGTTTTTATCCATTATTTGCAATGCTATTTGGGTATGGACTTGCAATGCAATGGCAAAAGGCACAGAGCCGCGCACAAAACTTTTATACACTAGGGCTTCGAAGGCTTGCCATATTATTTGCTTTTGGTGTTATCCATGCTGTGCTCATTTGGTGGGGCGATATTTTAATGATGTATGCCTTTTGTGGTGTTTTTTTAGTGCTTTTACTACGATTACGTCCTATTTGGTTAATATCCATTGCTTTTATCATTAATGGTCTTATGCAAGCTGTGATGCTGTTTGCTCTAGGCTTTCTGACTGTTAATGGAGAGGTGGATAATTATTTAAATATTGTAGCTGTCGAAAATGCTATTACGGCTTATGGTACAGGCAGTTGGGGAGATGCCTTGCTGCAGCGCTTAACAGATTTATCTGTTCAAGCAGGAATAGGAATGTGGTTTATGGCATTGTTCACCATCTTACCATATATGCTAGTTGGTGCAGCTGCCTCAAAGTGGCAGCTTGTAGAACGAGCAAAAGAACAAAAATGGCTATGGCTAACACTCGCAATAGCTGGTTTGGCTATTGGAATTGCTGTTAAAAGCTTACCGATTATGTTTACACGTACGTATTTATTTGATTATTTGAAGGTGTACATAGGTGGTCCAGTGCTTTCAGTGGGCTATGCGGCTGTGATTGTCTTGCTATGCTTAGCGCCAGTTGTACCAAAGCTGCTTCGGCCTTTTGCAAATATTGGACGTATGTCGTTAACAATGTATATTATGCAATCTATTATTGGCACTTGCCTATTCTATCAATTTGGCTTTGGCTGGTATGGGAAGGTTAGCGTTGCTACAGGTGTATTAATTGCCACTGGGATTATTATCGTGCAAATGATTATAGCTGAAATTTGGTTATCGAAATGGAAGCAAGGACCGTTAGAGGCACTATGGCGTAAATTAATCTATAGACAAAAAGTGAAAATGCATTAATATATGTTATTTCCTATGCATAATCTATGAAGAATATAGCAACTTATAAAATTATTGTCGCAAAAATAAAGCAATTTCTATCATATTGTTGTATTATGTAGAAAAAAGAAGGAGCTCTTAAAATCATGAAAATTTTATCATTCAAATTAGGTGGACATGTAAGCTTTGGACCAAAAGTAAAAAAAGAAGAAGCGGTATGGGATGTACTGGCTATTCAAAATGAACTTCAAGTTCTCCCTTCTTTTTCAAGTTCAATTGTAGATGGCGTAGCTTTAGGCTTTGATTTCGTTGAACAGATTCGTAAATTAGTAGAGGCAGCTGAAAAATCAGATCGCGCTGATAGTTTCAAGCATGAATTCACAGAGATTGAATGGCTTTCACCAATTCCACGTACACCGAAAAATATTATGTGTGTTGGTAAAAACTACAATGAGCATGCAAAGGAAATGGGTGCAGAGGCAGCACCAACGGAGTTAATGGTATTTACAAAATCACCAACTGCTATTGCAGCAGATGAGCAAACATTATCAATTCATGCTGAGCTTTCCTCAAAAATGGATTATGAGGGTGAGCTTGCAGTTGTTATTGGTAAGCGTGGTAAAAATATTCCAAAAAACTTAGCCTATGATTATGTATTTGGCTATACAATTGCTAATGATATAACAGCTCGTGACCTACAGGAAAAGCATCAACAATTTTTCCTAGGAAAAAGCCTAGATGGCACATGCCCTCTTGGACCATATCTTGTGACGAAGGATGAGATTCCAAATCCACAAGATTTAACAGTTGTAACAAAGGTGAATGACGAAGTACGTCAAAATGGCTCTACAAAGGATATGATATTCTCTGTTGAAACATTAGTATCGATTTTATCTCAACATGTGACATTAGAGCCAGGCGATGTTATTTTAACAGGTACGCCAGCAGGAGTAGGTAAAGGCATGAACCCGCCTCAATTCTTAAAGGCTGGGGATACAGTAAAAGTATCTATCCAAGGCATTGGTACATTAGTCAATCATTTTGAATAGAAGCATAAATCCGCGTGAGTACAATACTCCGCGGATTTTTATATGGACAACTTTATATGAGAATTTTAATATATATATACGGTGAAAGAAAATTAGAGTTTCAAGCACAGCCTATTCACCGTATTTTCAGGTGTTTGATTAATCATTTGGATAAAGCCTTGGACAGCACGTTGAATCTTTCCGACATTTGAGTAAAAGACATTGTGGATCACCGTTGTCTTCATCCATTTCCACAGTCCTTCGATTAAATTTAAATTGGGACTGTACGGCGGAAGGAACAGAAATTCAAAGAAATCTTGATACTTTTCTAAAAATGGTTGAATCAATTTCGCATGGTGTATGCGCGCATTGTCTAATACCATCACGATGCGTTCATTCGGATAACGAGCGATGACTTTTTCTAAAAAACTTAGGAATTCAACAGCGGTATATTGTTCTTCTTGCACGCAAAATACATCGCCCGTTTCGTAATCCAATGTACCAATTAGCTTAACCCCTTGATGTCGGCCATATGTTGGAATGATTTTTTGTTGACCTTTAAGAAACCACGTGTTGGAAATCGCTTGGTAATCACGGATCATTGACTCGTCTTCAAATAAAATACGATCAATTTGACCATGAATTAGTTTTTTTTCGCCTGTTCAAATTTTTCAAGGAAAACTGCTTGTTTGAGGGGGTCTGCTTTTTCCAATGTATACGTTGGTTTCGTATAACTTAAACCAAGACGGTACAATAAATCACGTGTCCCACGTACAGAAAAAGACACACCAAATGTTCGCTCAATCCAATCGCGAAGAAGAGGCGCTGTCCAGTTCATTTCAACGGGAAAACCAGCATCTTTAGGCGTTTGGTTGACAATTGTCGCGACGACTCGTGCTTCTTGTTCAGCCGTTAAATGACGCTTTCGACCAGGTTGTTTTTTACGTCCAAGTCCAGCGATCCCTTTTTCACAATAAGCTTTGCGATAATTGAACAGCGTCGCTAAAGAAAGACCTGTATAGTCGACAATTTTTTCATACGATTCGCCGGAAAGTAACATATAAATCACTTGGTAGCGAACGAACATTTTATGATTGTTTTCTTCTTTCATGACAAGCTTTAATTCTTCTAAAGCAGCAGGAATTTGTTCTTCAGGAATTAGGACAATTTTACGCATCATTTTTCTCCGTTTCATATCTATTAAGAATAGTATACAGGAAAACGAAGAAAAAGAGTGTAAGTCTAAAAGTTAATCACCTTATATATAGTAATATTAAAATTGACTGATTATGAGCGAAGCAAGTAAAAAAGGAAGTGTTGGTCTATTTGTTCGTCTATTTTGTGAACGCTATTGTAACATTTGAAACCCTTTCCACCGCATGGTAGGATAGAGTTTGATAGAAAAAGAATGAGGTGGGACAAACATGAGCTTTTTAACAAGCCAAACACATTTGCATATTACTACGTGGGTAGTGGCGATTGTTATCTTTTTAATTGCAGCGCTTATGGGCAAGCAATCAAAAGGCTTACATATGGCATTACGTCTATTCTACGTATTAATTATCATCACAGGTGCAGCATTATTTTTCAAATATCAGGCGGCTGACCCAATGCTGTATGGTCTGAAATTTTTATTTGGTATTTTAGTAATTGGTATGATGGAAATGGTATTAGTGCGTCAAAAGAAAAATAAACCAACAGGGATTTTTTGGATTTTATTTGCAGTATTCTTATTTATTACACTGTTCCTAGGTTTTAAATTACCAATGAACTTTAATTTCCTAGCATAATAATTAGTAAAAGTCGTGAGTTGCTTACTTCACGGCTTTTATTTTGGTTAAAAAGAGCAATATTTAGACTGACACCTTTTTGCCGTAATTCATTTTGCAATTGTGGAAAATCTTTTGAAATGATAGCGACGTGCCAGTGTTATTTGGTAAAATGACGATGGATTGGTTTGAAAGAGAGGGAATAATAGTGAAATTCAAGAAGTGGATAAGTGCAACAGCTGCATCACTTTTATTAGCAACTTCATTCATAAGTCTAGCACCAGTAGCCTATGCGGATGAAGCAGCAACAAAATCGATTGCGGAAGAAAGTATCTTTGATTTACTCGTTGACCGTTTCTTTAATGGTTCAGGCTCAAACGATTTTGATACAAATACGAAAGACCCTGAAGAATTTGCAGGCGGCGATTTTACAGGCTTACAAGATAAATTGAATTTTATCGGTGAAATGGGCTATACCATTGTTTCAATTGGCCCTATTTTTTCAACAGAAAAATATGATGGTTCATTGCCAACAAGCTATACAACACTTGAACGTCATTTTGGGACATCAGAGGAATTCCAAAGTGTTGTAGAGGCTTACAAAGCAAAAAATATGTCTATGATGGTAGATTTTCCGCTTAATAATGTTAGTCCAAATCATGAATGGGTAAAGGATGCAACAAAGGCTGACTGGATTGCTTCGACTAATAATGGACAAGTACAGTGGGATTTAACGAATAAAGATGTGCAAGATGCACTTATACAAGCAGCAACTGAATTTGTGTCTTCATATAATATTGGTGGTATACGTTTAACTAATATTGCTGAGGCTGACACAGCGTTTATTAATGCAATGATAGCAGCTTTGAAAGAAACAAAATCATCCCTTTATGTCATTAGTAATGAAGAAAGTGATGCGAATTTTGATGCAGCTTTCTCACAAGCAACGGCAGATATTTATCGTAATATCTTTAAAAATGTTGATATGGATTCATCGAAGCTAATGGAGCCATTTACAGGGGATAAGCCTGTCCAAATTATGATTGATTCATTGGACACACACCGTTTTACATTTGATTCTGCAAATGAAAATATGTTTCCGCCTACACGTTTAAAAATGGCAATGGGAGCTTTATTTATGTTGCCGGGGATTCCTGTTGTGCAATATGGTACTGAAATTGCTATGAATGGGGAAACAAAGCCCGATACACACCAGCTCTATAACTTTAAAACAGATACGGAGTTGATTGATTATATTAAAAATGTTCAATCATTACGCAATCAATCGGCTACTTTACGTAAAGGCGATTTTGAGGTTATTACAAATGAAGATGGTCTGCTTGTTTTTACACGTACATCAGATGAAGAGCAATGGGTTATTATGGTCAACAATACAGGTGCAACACAGCGCGTTGATTTAACACCTGAACAACTTGGCGAAGGTAAAATGTTAAACGGGATTTTACACGAGGAAAAGGTTCGTTTAAATGAAAAAGAGGTATATCCTGTTATTTTAGACAGAGAAATGGTCGAGATTTATCAGGTTCGTAATGATAGTGGCTTTAATATTCCGTATATGATTGCACTTGGCTTAGTATGGGTAATCTTTATTGGCTTTATCGTTATTATTATTAAGCGAGGAAAAGTACGTCGTCAAGCGACAGATACACATGCATAAAAAAGGCATGTTAGGTATAAGAATGATGCCTAACATGCTTTTTCATTAGCCTTGATAGTCTTTATTTGTAAAGAAGATGGCAATCGTGCCTGGCCCTACATGTGAACCGATAACAGAACCAATCATTGTAACTTGAATAGCCTTAGGTGAAAAACGTTCCTGAATAGCTGCTTTTACTTCATTAGCAAAGGCTATATCATCACTATGGCTAATGCCAATAATTTTATCCGTAAAGCTGCCACCACGCTCTTGCATAATATCTAACATACGTGCAAGTGCTTTTTTTCGGCCACGTGATTTCTCAATTGGTACAAGCTTGCCATCCTCTACATTTAGAATAGGTTTAATGCTAAGCAGTCCGCCTAAAAATGCACTTGCCTTTGATAAACGGCCACCCTTTGCTAGGTAGTCTAAATCTTCTACTGTAAATAAATGCTCTATCTGAGGGGCAAGTGCAGTAATTTTTGCCTCCATCTCCTCTAAGGTAGCTCCTGCGTTGCGTAGATGAACAGCCTCTTCCACCACAAGACCATGTCCTAGGGAAGCACATTTAGAGTCGATAATCGTTAGCTTTAATGACGGATATTCCTCCAGCAATTGCTTGCGAATCATTTGAGCGGTGCTATAGGTGCCTGAGAGTTCTGATGAAAAGGCGATATAGATTCCTTCTTCATTGTTTTTAGCAAGGCTTTCAAAGTGCTGTAAAAAAAGCTCTGGTGATACTTGTGATGTCTTTGGATGTGCACCATGCCGTATAGCATCATAAATTTCTTTTGAATCGATGGAAAGAACATCTTCATATTCTTGGTTGTTCAATTGCACTCGTAAAGGGAATAGCACAACATCATTTTCCTCATAGTAGGACTTTGGTAAATCACAGCCACTATCTGTAAATATTTTCATTTCTTGTCCCCCTCGTTTTCAACATCTTTAACTTGAACTTACTACTTCACTATGATAATTTCAAGCGCTCCATGAGTATTTTTGCAATACCATCATCATTATTTGTTGAAGTGATTTCATTTGCAATATTTTTAAGACTTGAAATACCATTGCCCATTGCCACACCAAGTCCAGCATATTCAATCATTTCTAAATCATTATCTTCATCACCAAATGCGATAATGCGCTCACGTGGAATGCCTAAATCCTTTGCCACATGTGCAATACCTACCGCTTTATTTAAGCCACGACGTACGATTTCAATAATATGCAGCGGTGCACCCCAGCGACGGTGTTCAATCACCTCTGCATGGACAGCTTGTAAATGATCACGGATAATCGCTGAATTGGCTTCATTTGCTTGAATGAGCAAGCTTGTTGGATTTTCTTGAAGGTGTGTATATAAATCGCCAAGTGTAATTTTAGGATTTCCCATATTAAAAATATTTAAGATACGATCATTTTCTGTGTGTACATAAATATCATCTTTTACCTCAGCGATAATGTTTTCATATTCATAATGATGAATGGAATCTACAACATCATGTACAACACTTAAGTCAATCGGTGTGTGCATATGCTGCCAAGATATATTTTTGGGATGATGAACATAAGCACCATTAAAATTGACAATAGGTGTTGAGAGCCCAAGCTCGTGATAGTAAATATCACTTGCGCGATATGGGCGACCTGTTGCAATCATTACTTGATGCCCTTTTTCCTTTGCCTGCAATAATGTTTTTTTCGTTTGCGCTGAAATTTGTTGCTGGTCTGTTAATAATGTACCATCTAGGTCTAATACGATTAAATGCGGTTTCATAGCTTGTTGCCCCTTTCCTATAGTTTGAATAGTATCGTTTTGCGGTGCATTCGTCAAAATTTTGTCACGTAGAAAAAAGTTTGTTACCATAAAGATGAGATAAAAGTTGGGAGTGACAAAAATGTTTGTAGAAAAAGAAGTGTGGGGCAATATTCCTTTATTGCATATACATACAGAGCATATGAATGAAGAAACCCCAGTAGTTATTTTTTTACATGGCTTTATGAGTGCAAAAGAACATAATCTACACTATGCGTATCAATTAGTGCATAAAGGGGTGCGTGTCCTATTACCAGATGCAAAATTTCACGGTGACCGCAGCGAAGGCCTAACAGAAATACAAATGAATTTAAAGTTTTGGGAGATTGTTTTAAATTCTATTCATGAAGTGGAGCAATTATATAATGACTTACAGCAAAAAAATTTATTGGCAAGTCATCAAATTGGTATTGCTGGTACTTCAATGGGGGGAATTGTCACTTCAGGCTGCCTTAAATTATATGATTGGATTCAAACGGCTGCAATATGCATGGGTGCACCTAGCTTTATAAAATTAGGGGAGTATCAATTGCAGCAATTTACGAAAAATGGTGTGAATTGGCCAATGTCAGAGGAGGAAGTGCAAAAAACAAATGAGCTGCTGGCAGTATATGATGTTAGCTTAACACCCGAAAAATTTGCGGGGCGTCCTGTATTGTTTTGGCATGGAAAGCTAGATAAAACTGTACCTTTTGATGAAACGTATAAATTTTATGAAACATTACGGGAATACTATAAAGCACACCCTGATGATTTAAAGTTTTTGGTAAGTAATAAAGCAGGACATGCTGTTTCGCGAGATGGTATGCTAGCAGTAACAGAATGGCTTGCACAGCATTTGGCATAAGAGGATGCATCTGCTATGATAAGGTTAACACTATGATGGAAGGAGAAATAATGATGGATCAAGATATGAAGGATAGCATGTTAGGTGCATTAGAAAATGTAATTGACCCTGAGCTTGGAATTGATATTGTCAACTTAGGTTTAGTATATGATGTAGATTTAGACGAGGAGGGGGTAGCAACTGTTACAATGACATTAACATCAATGGGCTGCCCGCTTGGACCCGTTATTGTCGATCAAGTCAATACAGCATTAGGTGAGCTACCAGAAGTAAAAAGCACAAATGTCAATATTGTCTGGAATCCGCCTTGGTCAAAAGACAAAATGTCACGCTATGCCAAAATGGCATTAGGTGTGCGCTAATACACAAAAAATCCCTGCTTACATTGATAAGCAGGGATTTTACATGTAACGAATTAATCAATACGGCATATTTGTAATGGACAATTTTCACAAGCAATTTCATTTTTTAAAAATTGTAAATTATGGATTGTAATAAAGCCTTTATCAAAAGTAATAATATCGTGTTTTTTTAAATCATTTAGCATACGGTTAATCATTTCACGGCTTGTCGCACATAAATTGGCAATCTCCGTATTGGTTAGTTGAAAATCAATAAAAATTGAACCATTTTCTAAAGGCTTACCATACGTATTGGAAAAGCGGATAAGCGTTGAAAATAAAGCACCTTTTTTCCCATTTAGTAATAAATCACGTAAGCGGCTCTGATGTTTTAAATTTTCTGTTTGTAGCCATTTCATATACGCGACCATTAAAGTAGGTTGTTCCTCTAGCAGATGCTCCAGTGATTGGCGGCTTAGTACATACAATGTAGAAGGTTCTAAAACCTTTGCAGTCATGGAATTATAAACAAGATTACAAAATAATGACCCTTCACCAATAATGCTATCAGGACCACAAATACGAACAGTTAATTCCTTACCACTTTCGGTTTCCTGACTAATCGAAATAGTACCTGTTTTAATGTAATAGATTTCTTGCGCTCGCTCACCCTCTAGAAAAATTTTGCTTCCTTTATTGATCTTAATAAAAACACCATGCTTTTGAAAAAGACTTTTAATGTTTTCAAACATATTATCCATTAACACCATATCTCCAACACATCGCTTTCTTTTTGTAATAAATGGCTATTATTACAAAAGGATAGTGGATTTCGATATTAAAACATAGAAACATACTATTATTATAACGTAAATTTCCATTTTCAAGTGTAAAAATTTTTGAGCGATTTCTTTGCGAATACGGCTTATCTGATGTAAAATAAAGTTAGTCAAAAAAGGTCAAACTTTTTAAAAGAATAGCAATGGGTATAGAAGGTATGTAAAACATAATGAAGAAGGAGTGCTAGCTATGCAATTTCAGCAAACAGATAATCAAAAACCGTTAGAGCAATTTGGACGAAATTTAATTGAAGAAATTAAAAACGGCAAAATGGACCCTGTTATTGGGCGTGATGAGGAAATTCGTAATGTTATTCGTATTTTAACGCGCAAAACGAAAAATAATCCTGTTTTAATTGGTGAGCCGGGTGTTGGGAAAACAGCGATCGTCGAGGGTTTAGCACAGCGTATCGTGAAGGGCGATGTGCCAGAAGGCTTGAAAGAATGTGTGCTATATGAGCTAGATATGAGTGCATTAATTGCGGGTGCAAGTTATCGTGGCCAATTTGAAGAGCGCCTAAAGGGTGTTTTAAAGGAAGTAAAGGAATCAGAGGGGCGCATTATTTTATTTATTGATGAAATCCATACAATTGTAGGGGCTGGGAAAACAGATGGTGCGATGGATGCGGGGAATATGCTAAAGCCAATGCTAGCACGTGGTGAGCTACATTGTATTGGTGCGACAACATTGGATGAATATCGTATGTATATTGAAAAAGACCCTGCATTAGAGCGACGCTTCCAGCAGGTGCTTGTACGTGAGCCATCTATCGAGGATACAGTGTCAATTTTACGTGGCTTAAAGGAGCGCTTTGAACTGCATCATGCTGTTCGTATTCATGATAGAGCAATTGTAGCTGCGGCAGAGCTATCGAATCGTTATATTACCGAACGGTTTTTACCAGATAAAGCGATTGATTTAATCGATGAAGCCTGTGCCATGATTCGTACAGAAATTGACTCGATGCCACAGGAATTAGATGCAGTAACGCGTCGTATTATGCAGCTTGAAATTGAAGAGCAAGCATTGCGCAAGGAAAAAGATGAGGCAAGTAAAAAACGTCTTGAACAACTGCGTGAGGAATTAACAATGTTAAAAGAGTCCTCTGAGGGCATGCGACAACAATGGGAAGCAGAGAAAGAAATGCTGCATGATATTCAGAAAAAACGCGAAACATTGGATAAATATCGTCGCGATTTAGATGAAGCGGAAGGAAAATATGACTTAAATAAGGCTGCTGAATTACGACATGGTAAAATTCCAACATTGGAAAAAGAAATTCAAACATTGGAGCAGCAATTAGAGAAGGGTGCAGAATCACGTATTTTACGTGAAGAAGTAACAGCTGATGAAATTGCTGCAATCGTTTCACGTTGGACAGGCATTCCTGTGACAAAATTAGTGGAGGGTGAGCGTGAAAAGCTATTGCGTTTAAAAGATACACTGCATGAGCGTGTAGTTGGGCAAGACACAGCCGTTCAATTAGTAACAGAGGCTGTATGGCGCGCACGAGCAGGCATTAAAGACCCGCATCGTCCAATTGGTAGCTTTTTATTCCTAGGTCCAACTGGTGTTGGTAAAACAGAGCTAGCAAAAGCACTTGCTGCACAATTATTTGATTCAGAGGATCATTTTATTCGCATTGATATGAGTGAGTATATGGAAAAACATAGTGTATCTCGTCTTGTCGGTGCACCTCCCGGCTATATTGGCTATGAAGAAGGTGGGCAATTAACAGAGGCTGTGCGTCGCAATCCTTATGCTGTTGTCTTACTAGATGAAATCGAAAAGGCACATCCAGATGTAGCCAATATTTTATTGCAAATTTTAGATGATGGGCGCATTACGGATAGCCAAGGGCGTATGGTGAACTTTACTAATACTGTTGTGATTTTAACATCTAATATTGGCTCTAATTATTTAATGGAGGCAAAAGAGGGTGATGCAACAGTTGAAGATTTAGTAATGGCTGCACTGCGCCAGCATTTTAAACCAGAGCTATTAAATCGTATGGATGATATTATCTTGTTCCATGCCTTATCTGACCAGCATTTTACAGCCATTGCTTGGAAATACGTTGAACAATTAATTCAACGTGTGGCAGAGCAGGACATTACATTGGCTGTTGATCAAGCTGTCATTGACTGGGTTGTAGAGCAAGGAGCGGATGCTCAATTTGGTGCAAGACCATTAAAACGCTTTGTACAGCGACATATTGAAACTGCTGTGGCAAAAGAGCTGCTACGTGGTGAGGTGTTGCCAGGAGAAACATTGCATATAGCCCTACATGATGGGAAAGTAGTGGTGGAAAAATAACAGAAAAAACCTGTTTCGCATAACGCGGAACAGGTTTTTTCTAGCTGAATTAATGATGGTCAGCAGCTTCTGGTGTAGGCTCGTTTGGAATAATTGCTCCAATAACAAAGATAAGAATGGAGAATACAACAGAAACGATTGCGCCTGTTTGAAAATCAAATGGTACACCAAGTACAGAGCTGACTACATAGTTTAACATGGAAACCAGTAGGAATGACCATATGAACGTTACGATATATTGCATTAATTTCACCTCAAACGAACTTTTTTCAATTATAAAGTTTAACTCATATTCATTATCATATCATAACATAAATCGAAAAAAAATGAACCTTTTATGAATTTGTCACAATTATGAGGCGTTGCTCAAAATAGGAGGACTTTGCTCAAAATAGGAGGACTTTGCTCAAAAGTAGGGGAATATCGCTTAATATATAGTAAGGTTTCCTTTACAGTTACAAAAATTTTACTAAAACATAATAATCATAAATCATCTTGCACCCTTGCTTTACTATGCGTTATAATTATGACCAGTTACTAATAATTGATAGTAAGAAAGCTGAGGGGTTGCTAGATGAACGCTGGTATAATAGGAATTGGTAAATACGTTCCTGAGAAGGTCGTAACAAATTTTGATTTAGAAAAAATAATGGACACTTCGGATGAATGGATTCGCACACGAACTGGCATTGAAGAGCGTCATTTTGCGGCGGATAATCAGGAAACTTCAGACTTAGCAGTAGCGGCTGCAAAAGAAGCTATTGCAAAAGCGGGCATTACACCAGAAGAAATTGGTTTAATACTTGTAGCAACTGTAACGCAGGATCAAACTTTTCCAAGTATAGCATGTATGGTGCAGGAGCAAATCGGAGCAGTAAATGCTGCAGCGATGGATCAAGCAGCAGCATGTGCAGGATTTATGTATAGCTTAGTGACAGCAAAACAATTTGTGGAAGCAAATGCTTATAAATATGTCTTAGTAGTAGGTGTTGAAAAATTATCCAAAGTTATCGATTGGAATGACCGTAATACGGCTGTATTATTCGGTGATGGCGCAAGTGCAGCAATTGTTGGGCCTGTATCTGAAGGCAGAGGTATTTTATCTTTTGAGCTTGGTGCAGATGGAACAGGCGGTAAAAACCTTTATTTAACACAACAAGATACAATTGCGATGAATGGGCGTGAAGTATTTAAGTTTGCTGTACGTCAAATGGGAGAATCTGCTGTAAATGTTTTAGAAAAAGCAGGCTTATCAAAAGAAGATGTTGATTTTTTAGTGCCGCATCAGGCAAACATACGTATTATGGAGTCCGCTCGTGAGCGTTTGGAGCTACCACCAGAAAAAATGTCAAAAACGATTCATAAATACGGTAATACTTCAGCAGCTTCTATTGGTATTTCCTTGGTAGATGAGCTTGAAGCAGGTAAAATTAAAGAGGATGATTTATTAGTCCTTGTTGGTTTTGGTGGCGGCTTAACATGGGGGGCCGTTGCCATGAGATGGGGAAAATAATAACGAAAAATGCTTGAGGGGAGTAAGACAATGAGTAAACGACGAGTAGTAATAACAGGAATTGGCGCAGTGACACCACTAGGAAATAATATTGACGAAACATGGGCTAACATTAAAGCTGGGAAATCTGGCGTTGGTGAGCTCACACGTTTAAATAAAGACCTTTTCGCAGCGAAAATTGCGGCAGAAGTAAAGGATTTTAATATTGAGCAATATGTTGATCGTAAAGAAGCACGTAAAATGGATCGCTTTACACAATACGCACTAGCCGCTTCGATTATGGCAATGGAGGATGCACAGCTAACGATTGATGAGGAGCTAGCACCACGTGCAGGCGTTTGGATTGGCTCTGGTATCGGTGGTATGGAAACCTATGAACAGCAGTTTTTAACATTCCAAGAGCGCGGTGCAAGACGTGTTAGCCCATTCTTTATTCCAATGATGATTCCTGATATGGCTTCAGGTCAAGTGTCGATTCATTTTGGCGCAAAGGGCATTAATTCATGCTCTGTAACGGCATGTGCTTCAGGCACAAACTCAATTGGCGATGCCTTTAAAGTAATTGAACGTGGCGATGCAGATGTCATGATTTCAGGTGGAGCTGAATCACCAATCGTAACAATGGCTGTAGCAGGCTTCTGTGCCAATACAGCTTTATCCTTAAATCAAGACCCACAAACGGCATGCCGTCCATTTGATAAAAACCGCGATGGCTTTATTATTGGGGAAGGTGCAGGCATTGTTATTTTAGAGGAATATGAACATGCTAAAGCTCGTGGTGCTAAAATTTATGCGGAAGTGTTAGGCTATGGTGCAACTGGAGATGCCCACCATATTACGGCTCCAGCTCCAGAGGGTGAGGGTGCAGCACGTGCGATGCTACAAGCCTTAACAGATGGCGATGTAGAGCCAGCACAAATTGACTATATCAATGCGCATGGTACAAGTACACCGTACAATGATTTATTTGAAACACAAGCAGTTAAAACAGTGTTTGGTGAACATGCCTATAAGCTTGCAATGAGCTCTACAAAATCAATGACAGGTCATTTACTAGGAGCAGCGGGTGGCATAGAAGCGATTTTCACAGCCCTTGCATTAAAAGAAGGTATATTACCACCAACAATTAATCTAACAGAGCCAGATCCTGATTGTGATTTAGATTATGTACCAAATGAAGCACGCACAGCGGAGATTCAATACGCAATGAGTAATTCACTAGGCTTTGGTGGCCATAATGCTAGCCTTTTATTTAAAAAATATGAAGCATAAGTAGAATATCTACATTAAAAAACGTCAGCTAATTTTCATGGCTGACGTCTTTTTTTATAGTTTTGTGAATACATGATAAGTAAGAAGAAATAGAAAGGATGCCGCTACTTTGTTTCGTCTTTTTATATTTTTAGTAAGCTATGGCTTAATGATCCTCTCACTAGGAAATCTGATACTGTATTTGAATTACCGTACCCTTGGCTATTCTTGGAAAGTTGTATTTAAATTTATGCTTCAAACAACAGAGTTTTATATGGCAATCGGCGCCTGTATTATATTATGTGCTGTTGTTTTGGATATTGGTTTTGATCGCTCAGCAGACAAGCTATAATTTAGCGACGTGCGCGACCAAGACCCATACCTTCCTCCATACGCTTTAATGTGGCGCTAGCAATAGCATTTGCTTTTTCAGCACCCTCATCTAAGATAATATCTAGTTCAGAGGATTCTACTAAATTGTAGAATTTCTCTTGGATAGGCGCTAGATGCTCAATAACCGCTGCTGCTACGCCCTGCTTAAAGCCGCCATAGCCAATGCCTTCATATTTTTTCACAAGGTCTTCAATTGCAACTCCTGAAATGGCTGATTCAATTGTTAATAAGTTCGATACACCTGGTTTATTATCCACATCAAATGCCACAATACCATCAGAATCTGTAACCGCTGATTTAATCTTTTTCTCGATGTCCTTTGCTGTATCTAATAATTTAATGGTTGCTTTTGTATTTGGATCAGATTTGCTCATTTTTTTCGTTGGCTCTTGTAAAGATTTAATGCGAGCACCCGCTTTTGGCAATTGAATTTCTGGAATTGTAAAAACATCGCCATAACGTTTATTAAAGCGCTCTGCAAGGTCGCGTGTTAGCTCAATATGCTGTTTTTGATCATCACCAACAGGAACGATATTGGTATTGTACAGTAAAATATCCGCTGCCATTAATGGTGGATATGTTAACAGGGCAGCAGATACGCTCTCCTTGCCATGTGATTTATCTTTAAATTGCGTCATACGTTCAAGCTCACCGATAGATGCAACACATTGTAGCATCCAGCTTGCTTGTGCATGTGCTGGAACCTCTGATTGAATAAATAGTGTTGATTTTTGAGGGTCAATACCCGTAGCAATATATGTAGCCGCTAGCTTTCGAATATTGTCACGCAATTCCTTTGGCTCCTGTGCAACTGTGATCGCATGCTGATCAACGATACAATAAATAGCATTGCCTTCATCCTGTAGTGCAGGGAATTGTTTAAAGGCTCCTAAGTAGTTCCCTAAAGTAACGATCCCTGTTGGCTGTACGCCCGAAAAAATAGTTGTCATAAAAATTTCCTCCTTATCGATTCCATAAAAAAACATCATGCGTCCTTATTAGATTTTTTCTAATAAAGGGACGAATGATGTTTGTATCCGCGGTACCACCCAGCTTGCCTCAATTGGCCACTTTGCTTCGTAACGTGAAGGAACGAGCTTTGCTAATAGTGTGATACGTTCACAAAGCTAACTCGGAAGTCCATTCCATATACCTCCACGATCTGTTTGCAGCAACCACAGACTCTCTAAACGTTTTAGTATATGTACTACTCTTCGTCAGCGTTTTTTCTCAATGTAATGTATAATTGCAAAAAATTATATTATAAAGATTAAATTATGTAAAGTCAGACTTTTGGCGGTGTTTTTTTTCGAGAAAAAATTATATGCTTTTTTTGTTGCGTAAATTTGTTAAAATGACAATTATTTTTAGTAAAATTACGAGTTGCTGTACACGTCGAATTGACAGTATTCTCGTTTATTTTTTGTAAATGAGAACAAAAGAGTACGTTTAACAGATGTTTAAAATGTGTTGGAAGTGGGAATATTAGTATTAGTCATCATATACGTCACAAAAGATAGATAGATGAAAATATATGAATAGACAGAATATTTAGTTATATAATTCGTCTTTTTTTTACTGGAACTATATTCAAATACAGCAGAGTGCTGTATAATGTTATTGTGTATCTTACATTACATTAATTCTAATTTAACACGCTAGTTTATAGATAATGATTACAAGATGAAAGGATGTGTCAGAATGATCGTAACGCTATTTACATCACCAAGTTGTACTTCTTGTCGTAAAGCAAAAGCATGGTTAGAAGAACATGATATTCCATATACAGAACGAAATATATTTTCTGAACCACTAAGCATTAGTGAAATAAAAAAAATTTTACGGATGACAGAAGATGGAACTGATGAAATTATTTCTACTCGCTCAAAAATTTTTCAAAAATTAAACGTGGATGTTGAAAGCTTACCATTACAACGTTTATATGAATTAATTCAGGAATACCCTGGATTATTACGTCGACCAATTATTTTGGATGAAAAGCGTCTGCAAGTTGGCTATAACGAAGATGAAATTCGTCGCTTCTTACCTCGTAAAGTTCGTGCATATCAATTACAAGAAGCTCAGCGCATGGTGAATTAATCGTATCGATTTTGAATAATATAGGTAGTAGATGTTACAAATGTAAAATACATATTGTGACATCTATTTTTTTATGGTTTACTTTAGGTAAATCCTTCTCTATAAAGTATAATAATTAATAGGAAAGAGTCATATATTTCCGTAAAAGTATGTTAAACTTGATTTAAGTTAAATAGTTTACTACAATTTCAATAATTCAAATAACTTCTGTGAAACGGTGTATATCCTTTTCATTTTATGACAAAACAGCATACAATAGAGATAGGGATAACTGTAAATAAAAAATTTTATATTTACAGCTCCTCAAGTAATTTTATTGTAGTGTGGTCAAAGGTTGAAAAACAATTGTGGTATGAAGGTTAAAATTAATGAATAAAAGCATACTAATGAAACAAAGCTGTTTTTCGACATATGACAGTGAAGGGAGATGAGGTCTAGTGGACATCGAACGTGTAAATGAAAATACACTCAAGCTCTTTATTACGTACAATGATATAGAGGATCGCGGCTATAGCCGTGAAGAGATTTGGTACAATCGAGCAAAGGGTGAGCAACTTTTTTGGGATATGATTGATGAAGTAAACACGGAGGATTATTTTGATGTAGAAGGTCCGATTTGGATTCATATCAATGCATCTGAAGTGGGCTTGGAAATCATTGTCACACGTGCACATATTTTAAAAGACGGTGAAACATTAGATGGTCATTCGAATTTTGATGAACACAAAGATATGTTTGCGCCATTTGATGAGGTTGGAGAGGATTTGCTTAGCCAGCTAACTCAATTTGGCGATATGGATGAGTCAGAGTTGTTTATGGATACAGATATTTATGTTTATAAATTTAAAGATATTGATGAGTTAATCCCTGTTGCCAAACGAATGACAGACGAATTAGTGGATTCCTCATTATTCAAATATGAAAATTGGTACTATTTAGTTGTTGATTTCGGCAATGCAGATGAGGAATTAAATCGTCATGATCGAAATGCAGTGATTAAGGAATTTTTAACACCATCCAATTTTACGATTCATCGTTTAGAGGAATATGGTGAAAAAATCATGGAATTTAATTGCTTTGAAACAGTTCGAAAATATTTTGCTTAAGCATAGGAGTTTCTGATTCTTTCAAGCATTTAGGTTGTAGTGAACTCAAGTTACCCTTGAGATTTAAAGTGTACCCTTTGTAAAGGACATTTTGAAAAAAAGCTAGGCTACCTTTTGAAGCTGTTGTCTGTATTTTGCAGGCGGCAGCTTTTTCAAGTTCCATTGCCCTCGATAATGGTTGTAATACATCATATAACTTTTCACTTCTCGTTTTACTTCTTCTAATGTTTCGCACGCTTTCAGATTGGTTTCATCTTTAAAATGACCGAAGAATGATTCTTGAGGGGCGTTATCCCAACAGTTTCCTCGACGTGACATCGATTGCCCTAGTCCCATTTCCTTCACAAGTTTCTGGAAGTTTGGATTCGTATAATGGAATCCTTGATCTGAATGAATAAATACATCTTTCGTTAAATGGTGGTGATTTCGCTTCAATTTACGAAGAGTATTGAGCGCAATATCCATACTTAAAGAAGCAGATACTTCATACGCTAAAATTTCGTTTGTTTCAGCGTCCTTAATCGTTGATAAATAAGCACGTTTGCCGTTTCCATACGTCAAATACGTGATATCTGTTAATAATACTTTTCCTGCTACACCTTGTTTAAAGTTACGCTGTAATTCATTTGGACATGTACGATGTTCTTTTGTTGCTTTGGCCATTCTACGTGCCGGATTCGCTTTTCGAATTGGGCATATCATCTCAAATTTCTTCATAATGCGGCGAATACGTTTTAAGTTATATGTAATTCCATATTGATTTTCTAACGTCATTTTAATCTGACGTGCACCTTTTCTACGTCCTCGGAAATGATACGCTTTTAAGATGATTTCTTTGGTTGCTTCATCTGCTAATTCATCTGCTGCACGTTTTTGCATTGATTTCTCTGTGAAATAATGATAGTAACCTGAACGTGATACGCCCATGATTCCACATAGATAGCTTACTAAACGTTTTAATTTATATTTTTGAATCGTTTTACTGATTAATTCAAACTTTAGTTCCGTTGCGATTGTTATTTCTTCTTTAACATCTGCCTTTCGAGTAAATCGAGCTTTTTTAAAAGTTCATTCTCCGCTTGTAATAATTGATTTTTCGCTTCTAATCGTGCAATTTTTTCTTCTAAACTTAATTCCCGTTCTGATGGACGACCTGAATTCGTTTTACGCGTATCTTGTAGACCAGCTACTCCAGTTGTACGATAAGCTGCACGCCAACGCTTTCCCGCTGAACTAATGCGCTTCAAACCAATCAGTTCAACATCTAAACCAGCCTCTTCAAAAATCGTTCTTGGAAGTTTCCCTTTTTCATTTTCTGCAATAAAATGGCGTTTAAATTCCTCGGTATAAGTAATCGCTTTATCACTAATAGCCTGGACATTAGGATTACAGTTTAGTTGTTCTTGCTCTTTTTTAGTAAATAATCTTTTCGTCATTTATTCCGCTCCGACATCTTTTTTCTCATTATAAACAAAAGTACCCTATAGGATAGACTTTTTTCAAAGTGTCTATCTTATAGGGTACAGTTTAATTTACTACAGCCTTTTTTTATTCTTGGTTTGGCAAATTCTTTTTGTATCGAAAACGAAGCGTCAGGTACAATTACGCTGGGCGTAATGGATGGTAATAGCCGTATTTTTAAAATTTCAAGAAAAAACCTCCTTTTATTTGTTTATACGTCTACCCTCAATTATAGTTGGCTAAAAAGGAGCTGGTACGATGCTAATTGCCTATACAGATCAGCAGCAGCTATTTCTCCCATATCACTATACAAGAGAAGCCTTACAGCGCTATAGGCGACAAGTAAAATTTTTTTGTCCACAATGTTTAGAGCCTGTTCAGCTTAAAATTGGTCACTATAATATTCCTCATTTTGCCCATCTTACAAAAAATCACTGCGACCAACTTTTTGCAGAGGGAGAATCTAAGCTGCATTTACAAGGAAAAATTCAATTATTTGAATGGTTACAGCAGCTTGGGCATACAGTGGAGCTGGAGCCCTTTTTAAAAAAGCTTTCCCAACGTCCAGATTTGCTTATTACAGTTGAGGGCAATCGCTTTGCAGTGGAATTTCAATGCAGTGCAATCTCTCATGAAAAATGGCAGCAGCGCACAACTGGCTATAATAAGCACCATATTAAGGCAATCTGGCTTTTCCAAACACCTTCAGAAAAACAGACAATAAATGGCATTCATAAACTTAAAATTTCCCCACTACTGCAAAAAGCATTGCAGCCAACTCAAGAAGGCTTACCGTACTTAATCACCTATAATGCACAAACCGCAAAATTTATCTATTGGACGAATCTTCTCCATGTGCAAGGGCATACTTTTATAGGCAAAGTACAGGAGCTACCTATAGCTAAGCAACGTTTTCCATTTTATGAACCTACATGCATTACACAACAAGAGTTTCAACAGTATTGGCGGCTTTATAAAGATGCTTGCAGGCAATTTGCATATGGGCGACTACTGCATAGCAGAAAAGGTGTGCAAGACCCTTTTTTACGTCCTTGCTATGAGCTGCATCTTTCTCCAAGTAACCTTCCTTTATGGATTGGCATACCTGTAAAAGAGGGAGCTGCTATTCCTTTATTTATCAGTGAATGGCAAATAATGCTGCTGTCTTTTAGTCAGCAATTATGCGTAGAGCCCTGTGCATTAACAAAAAATCAAATTGCCCATTTTTTAGCTAAGCATCAGCTTGAGGTGTCAGAGCGAGCTATAAAGGCTATTCAGCAGTACGGTCTATTATTAAAACATATTGGTCATAAAGAAGATTTATCGGATATTTGTGAGCAAGTTTATGCACATTTATTTGCAATTGCCACAATATACTGAGAAAATATGAGAGTAAAAGGAAAAAAGCACATATAAAGGGGGCTAGCATCTATGGCTAGTAGCAGTAATCGAGTTTTACTAAGAAATGAAGTACCAGAGGCATTAACATGGCGCTTAGAGGATATTTTTGCAACAGATGCACTTTGGGAAGAAGAATTTAAAGAGGTTGCAGAGCTTGCTAAAAAGGCATCTAACTATGCAGGGACTTTAAATAATGGGGCAGAGGCATTATTAGCCGTTTTACAATATCGTGACCATATTTACGAACGTGCAATGAAGCTTTACACATATGCACATATGCGTTGTGATCAAGATACAACAAATAGCTTTTATCAAGATATGAATAGCCGTATTCAAACATTGGCAACAGGCATTTCAGCTAGCCTATCATTTTTAACGCCTGAGATTTTAGCTTTAAGTGAAGAAACAATTGCAGGCTATTTAGCAGAAAATCAAGACCTGCAATTATATAAGCAATCATTAAAAGAAATTACAATGGCACGCCCACATGTATTACCAGCGGAGCAAGAGGCACTATTAGCGCAAATGGCAGAGGTTACTGGTACAGCTTCCAATACCTTTAGCATGTTAAATAATGCTGATATGGAATTTCCGTATGTAAAAAACGAAGAGGACGAAGAGGTACAGCTAACACACGGCAATTATATTAAATTTTTAGAGAGCAAAGATCGTGCTGTTCGTGAAGGTGCATTTAAAGCCATGTATGAAACATATGGTAAATTTAAAAATACTTTCTCAGCAACACTTACGGGCAATGTGAAGAAGCATAATGTTAGTGCACGGATTCGTCATTATGATTCAGCACGTCATGCAGCAATGTCTAATAACTTTATTCCCGAAAATGTTTATGACCAATTAGTGGAAACCATTCATAAGCATTTACCAGCTATGCAGCGCTATATTTCATTGCGTAAAAAGCTATTAGGTGTTGACGAATTGCATATGTGGGATTTATTTGTGCCACTTGTAAAAGAAGTGGAAATGAAGGTCACATATGATGAAGCCAAAGATATTTTAGTAAAGGCTTTAGCACCATTAGGCGAGGAGTATCAGAGCATTGTCCAAAACGGGCTAGATAATCGTTGGGTTGATGTGCTAGAGAATAAAGGAAAACGCAGTGGAGCCTATTCATCAGGCACGTATGGCACAAATCCGTATATTTTAATGAACTGGCAAGATAATGTGAATAATTTATTTACACTGGCACATGAATTTGGGCATAGTGTTCATAGTTATTATTCACGAAACAATCAGCCATTTGTTTATGGAGATTATTCCATCTTTGTGGCTGAGGTGGCATCCACATGTAATGAAGAACTATTAAATGATTACTTGTTACAAACAATTGATGATCCACAGCAAAAAATTTATTTATTAAATCATTGGCTAGATGGCTTTAGAAGCACGGTGTTTAGACAAACAATGTTTGCAGAGTTTGAGCATCTAATTCATCAAATGGATAACAATGGTGAAGCTTTAACAGCAGACCGTTTAACGGAGGCTTATTATGAATTAAATAAAAAATACTTTGGTGATGATATTGTAGTGGATGAGGAAATCGGCTTAGAATGGGCACGTATTCCACATTTCTATTACAATTACTATGTTTATCAATATGCAACAGGCAAATCAGCGGCAACCGCATTAAGTAAACAAATTTTAGAAGAGGGTACACCAGCTGTAGAACGTTATATTAATAACTTCTTAAAGGCGGGCTGCTCGGATTTCCCAATTGAAGTATTAAAGGCTGCAGGCGTTGATATGAACGTTGCCAAGCCAATTGATGATGCATGTAAAGTCTTTGAAGAGCGTTTAAATGAATTAGAAAAATTATTGTTGAATAATTAATAGAGCGAGGCTATAGGGAATTTCCTATAGCTTTTTTAATAATTATTTAGATAATTTTGAAAAATTAATAATGATTTTTTTAGATTTTTAGCTGGATTAAAAGTATCAATCTTGGAAAAATACTGTTTGAAATCGCTTTCTATTTGACAAATTTGTGAATCTAGTATAGGTTTCATTGCTATATATATTATTCCGTGATAAAGTAATTCTTGTGAAATAAATCACAAAACAAACATACACCCCTTTGTTTGAACGTGAACATTTCTCCCATCCCCTTTGTGAAAAAGAAGCGTCTCTATCGATCGAGGATAGAGGCGCTTCTTCGTTTTTATCCAAGAAAAAAGCATCCTGTAACAATAAAAAAAGCTCAGTGCAATACCTTGCACGTGAGCTTATTGTTATCTCATAAACTATTATTTAAGACGCCATAATGTAGCGTGGGTTGTCTGGATTCGTTCAATTTTTTGCTGCAGCATACGTTTCTTTAGTTCACGCTCCGCTGCTTGCTCTGTTAATGAATAAATAAAGGCAATTTCATTTGTAGAAAGTGTATGGAATTTAGAAAATAAGTCCTCAATCGTTGGTAATGGCTGACGTACAAGCTGCTCACTCAACATTTCTTGTAAAATATGTTCGTAAATTTCATAGGCATAGCTGCCACTAACTTTTAGTCCCTCATCTTCAATACATTCATTGAAAAATACAATGCTTGGCACTTCATCAACTTCCATTTCACGCTTAATATATAAATCACATTGAAAGGCTCGTGCTGCTTCCTTTGAGCCAAAGTCCACCGTAAACTCGTTCATATCAAGCTGGACATCCTCGGCAATTTTTAAGAGTGTTGCATAGGAGTTGACATCTTGATAGTTGAGTAAGACATATTCTTGTAGCTTTGATAAATAGCGTGCGCCTGCACGTTTTCCTTGTAATTCGGCTGCTTTAATCGCAATGGATGGTAAAACAGGATGGTTAATATCAAGCTCTAATCCTGAGATACAACCTTTGACACGCTTGCTTAGGCAGTTTAAAGAAGTAAGCTCTGTGCTTAACACAAAGCGCCATGTAAAGTAATGATTGTACTCAAGCTGAAGTTTGCGAAGAGTAGCCTGCATACTAAAAGCTTCAGGACATAATGGGTCTATGAAAATATACAATTCAATTGGCTTATTAGCAGTAGAAATCGTTGGCGTTGGTTCCTGTAGCATTTGAATATTATTCACGTAACAATTCCCCCTCATCGTCATTTGGCGTATTAACCATGTGATGAGCTGTTAATACTAAACGTTGGTAATAAGTTTCGCGGAACTTTCCTTCTAAGCCCACCTCATCCATTGCCTCTGACATACATTCTAGCCAAGCTTGCGCACGATCTGGTGTAATTGGAAAATTCATATGACGTGCACGCATCATTGGATGCCCATGTTCTTCAGTAAAAAGATTGGGTCCACCTAAATATTGTGTTTGAAATTGAATTTGTTTACGAATTGTTTCTGTTAAATCTTTTGGAAAGATTGGAATAAGATCAGGATGCTGAGCAACTCTTTTATAGAAAGCATGAATAAGTTCTGACAGTTTTTCAGCTCCCAGCTCCTCATAAGGAACAGTGTATTTTCGACTCATAAGTTATATGCTCCTTTTATTCTTTATAGCGTAAAGTATTAGCTTGTATACTTTATCATCACTAAAATGTGAATTTCTTGTGACTACCTTCATTCTATCAACGTCTTTTCGTTTACACAAACAAAGCGCTCTTACGAATTGTTGTTCGCTACAAACGCACAAATTTCACCACAGAGGGTGAAATTTGCGGAAAAACCATAATAATGTGCCTACACGGTGAAGTAATTCATTACTTTTTTGACATAATTCTGCGTTTCTTTAAAAGGTGGAATGCCTCCATATTTTGTCACACGCGAAGCACCTGCATTATAGGCAGCTAATGCTAGCGTAGGGTCGTTGTTAAATTTATCGAGCATTTGACGTAAATAGTTAGCACCAGCCATAATATTTTGCTCTGGATCAAAGGTATTTGTTACACCTAAATATTGCGCTGTTTTCGGCATTAATTGCATTAAGCCCTGTGCACCTGCACGACTTACAACTGTTGGATTAAAATTAGATTCCTGCTTGATAACAGCTGCAATTAACTTAGCAGGTACATTATAAGTAGCCGCAGCTTTTTCAATAATCGCTGCATACTGATTGGCTCCTGCCAATGCATTTGCATAGGCTGTTGAGCCAATGACACGATCAGATACATAGGAATCAAGCTTTGTATCTGTCTTGCTAGTTGTAGCAGGATTAGCTAATGCTTGCTTAACGGACTCAGGTATAAATACAGCATTAGACCCTTTGTAAAGCAGTGACTCCAATGTGCTTTGATCTGATGAAGCAGCAAGTTGCCCTAGCTGATTGGCAAAATCAGTATAGTTAGTTGAACCTGTCGCCAGTAAGCTCGATAATTTTGCATTGCTAGCTGTCGATGCATCTCCTAGTATTTCCTGAATCATGTCAGAAAAGATTGTATTATTGCTTGTTAAACTGTTTGTGGATGAACTTGTAGTAGCTCCTAGTGTTTGAAGTGCTTGAATTTCAAGTAAAGATTTTAATGATTGGATATCCAAGGAGTCAGTCACCTTCCTTTTTTACGATTAGAGCGATATTATAACGATTTTTGTGTTTGTAGCGCCTTCATAAAGCGGGCAATTTTTTTAGCGGTAGCTTGCTTTTGAATGCCATATAGTTGTAAAAATTCCTCGAAAATTGCCTTTCCTTTTATTGCATCATTTGTTTCATATTCTACCTCATAATCATCGCACTGCAAATAGTAAGAATGATCAAAAACAAGAAGTCCCTCTTTATAAGGAATTTCGACACGGTCTGTTGTTAGGGAGCCGAAGACATCTAATTGCTCTAATGGAACATTGTGAAGCGCTAGTCGTTTTGCTACTTCCTGTGCGTAGAAGCCCTTGCCATTGAGCATTTTTTGCGCCTGTTCTGCTGTTAATTCATCCGTTGTTTCAAGATGGGCATGCTCTGCATTTTTTTCCTTAAGGGTGCATTCATAATAGTGACTGATTTGTCGAATACGCAGCCCACTTTGTAGATTCTTTAGTGTTTGAGTAGGTGTATCAAAATAATGATTTATTTGACGATGGATAGTATTTGTGTTGATATGGAAAGCTTGTAACAGTTGCTCATATTGCTGTTTTGTTAGGAGATTTTTAAACTCGATTTCAATTTCTTGTGTCATATATATTCACCGCTTTTATTTTTTATTTTTCATTCATTGTTTTGCTTGATTTAATATTTACACACTGCAACTATTTACCCTGTGTGCTAAAATAAGAGGGAGAGTACAACGAAAAGGGGAACCGCATGTGCGTAAAATTTATACAATAGAAACATCGAATTTTGAACAAGATCAACTTCATTTTAGTTTAAACGACAATGAAGGAAATTTACAGTTAAAACCTGCTGGACAGCTTATTGCAGATTCAGATGATTTTGCATTTATTTATTTACTAGATGCAGGTGAAGGCTATCATTACTTGCGTTTTCCACCAAGTAGTTGGGAAAATCTTGTACATATTTTACAAAAAAAAGAAAACCCAATATTGCGACTAGGGGAAGAACGTATTGAGCTGACAAATTTCTACGAAGAATTGGAAATGCTCGTGTATAATATTGAGGGAAATTTCAATTATGGGGCAGAATTTGTCCAAGCAGTGGAACAACATTTTAGAGCAATTCTTGCTGAATAGAAAGACATAACGAACAGACGGTGTTCGATATCGAATGTCGGGAGGTTTTTGCGATGGGACAGTGGGAAATCTTTTTAAGTCCTTATAAACAGGCAGTAGATGAATTAAAAGTAAAGCTAAAGGGGATGCGTTCGCAGTTTGGGATTATCAATACCAATTCGCCAGTTGAGTTTGTCACAGGACGTGTTAAGCCCTTAGCAAGTATATACGATAAAACATTAGAAAAGGGACTAGCCTTTGAGCCATCTAAACAGCTTGGTGATGAGCTTGGTGATATTGCTGGGCTTCGTATTATGTGCCAATTTGTTGATGATATTGCGACTGTTACAGAGCTTATTCGTCAACGCAATGATATGCGCGTTGTGGAGGAACGGGATTATATTACGCATAATAAACCAAGCGGCTATCGCTCCTACCATATGATTGTTGAATATCCTGTTGAAACGATTCAAGGGAAAAAGGTAGTGCTAGCTGAAATTCAAATACGAACACTTGCGATGAATTTCTGGGCATCGATTGAGCATTCTTTAAACTATAAATATAAAGGCATGTTTCCAGAGGAAATTAAAAATCGTTTACAAAGTGCGGCAGAAGCAGCATTTCGTTTGGATGAAGAAATGTCATCGATTCGCAGTGAAATTCAAGAGGCGCAGGCTTATTTTAGCGAGTATAAAGAAGCATCGAATCCTAGTTTACTATCAGAGAAGGAGCGTGACACACAATGAAATTTTCGATTCAATCACGTAGAGATGCGCAATCCAATGAACTAACAGAGCTAGCTAAAACCTATTTACAGGATTTCGGTCTAACGTATGATGAGGAAACACCAGAAATTGTTGTTTCAATAGGTGGAGACGGAACACTTTTACATGCCTTTCATCGCTATTTGCATCTATTAGACCAAGTGGCGTTTGTCGGTATCCATACAGGGCATTTAGGCTTTTATGCGGATTGGAAACCATCTGAATTAGAAAAGCTAGTGCTGTCCATTGCAAAAAAGGACTTTAATGTTGTGGAGTATCCATTATTAGAGGTGAAGGTAGAGCATCATAACGCTGCCTCCAATACGTATCTCGCCTTAAATGAAGCTACTGTCAAATCACCTGATGTTACACTTGTAATGGATGTTGAGTTAAATGGCAACCAATTTGAGCGTTTCCGAGGAGATGGTCTTTGCGTGTCAACGCCTTCTGGTAGTACAGCCTATAATAAAGCGCTTGGTGGAGCCATTATCCATCCAACATTAGCAGCGCTCCAAGTAACTGAAATTGCATCGATTAATAATCGTGTGTTTCGAACAGTTGGCTCACCATTAATTTTACCAGCACACCATCATTGTGTATTGCGCCCAGTAAATGACCAAAACTTTAATATGACTGTTGACCATTTGCAAATTACACAGGGTGATGTCAAGGCGATTGCTTTTAATGTTGCAAATGAAAAAGTACGTTTTGCGCGCTTCCGTCCATTCCCATTCTGGGAGCGTGTGCATGAATCATTTGTTGCAAATGAATAAAATGAAGGATACAAGATTTACATTGCGGTTTATCGTCCAAAAGGATGGTCAGCTATTAAGAGAGGCATTGCAAGAATGGCGTATTTCTAAACGTGCGTTAACAGCTATTAAATTTGAGGGCGGCCTATTAACCGTTAATGGTGTGGAGCGCAATGTTAGATATATTCTTCAGCTGGGCGATTGTGTGGAAGTAACTTTTCCACCAGAGGAAAAAAGTGAGGGGCTAACGATTGAGCATGGTCATTTAAACATTGTTTATGAGGATGAAGCTATTTTAGTGATTGATAAGCCAGCCCATCAAAATACGATTCCCTCACGAGAGCATCCAACTGGTAGCATTGCCAATATTGTTTGCGGCCATTTTCAGCAGCAAGGCTTAGCATCCACCGCTCATATTGTCACAAGGCTGGATCGTGATACATCAGGCTTACTTTGTATTGCAAAGCATGCACATATTCATCATTTAACAGGGCTTGCACAGCGTAATAGGGAAATTTCAAGGCAATATGAAGCAATTGTGCATGGGCATATCGAGCAGGATAGCCAATCCATTATAGCACCCATAGGTCGTAAAATAACGAGCATTATTGAGCGAGAGGTATGTGAGGATGGGCAATATGCACATACAGATGTTACTGTATTAAAACGCTTTGTTCTTGCTTCTGAACCAATGACATATGTACGCCTTCAATTGCATACAGGACGTACACATCAAATTCGTGTACATATGTCCTATCTTGGGCATCCACTTGTTGGTGATGATCTTTATGGAGGAAGCCGTGATTATATTGACCGTCAAGCTCTACATTGTGTATCCTTCCAGATGGCGCACCCATTAACAAATCAGCCATTGCAGCTTACAAGTATGCTTAATCAAGATATGCTTACATTGCTAAAGGAATCCTCTATTTAAAGTTATCTTCATCATAAAGGAGATGTTCGCGCAAACGGGCATCTCCTTATCATTTTTCAAGCAGCTATGTTCTTAATAACTTTAAATAAGTGAGAAATACAAATATTTTTAAGGTGAAAAGCCCGTTTATTTTAATTATGTGGTAATAGTTGTATTCGAATTTATTCAATGATAAGTTAACGACCTATTAACAAAGAAATAATGAAGATAATGTATAGTAAAATAGAGGATTTATGTTATTTTTCAATGATAGTTGGCTAGAAAATTAAATTGTAGAAACTGATTATAATAAAATAAAAAGGGTTTGCAGAAAAAGTATAATCACTCTATTATATAGAAGGTGGATTTACGGCATTGCCCGTAATAATGATTAAAAGCTCGGAAGGAGGGGACAAGCATGATAGAGGAAAGAAATGAAAAGGATGATGTGCAATTTGACGAGGCACATTTACGAGAAATGCTCGAAGCACATAATATTGACGCATTCCGTGATGAGTTTTTAGAGCTTCATCCATATGATCAGGCAACGTTTTATGAAAAGGTGGAACCTGATATAAGGAAGATCATCTATTCGTTCTTGTCTCCGACAGAAATGGCTGATATTTTTGAGGCAATCGATATTGAAGATGATGAGTATAAAGCATACCTTGCTGAAATGGACCCATCCTATGGTGCAGAGATGCTTTCTCATATGTATGCAGATGATGCAGCAGATGTTTTAAATGAATTAGATTTAGCACAGCGAGAAAGCTATTTGGAAATGATGGATGAGGAAACAGCAGATGAAATTAATGAGCTGTTAAGCTATAGCGAGTATACAGCTGGTTCCATTATGACCACGGAATATGTAGCTATTCCAGAAAATTCAACTGTGCGTTCAGCAATGACGATTTTACGAAAAGAAGCACCAGATGCAGAAACAATTTATTATATTTTTGTGGTGGATGAAAATCATCGTTTAACAGGCGTTGTTTCACTACGAGATTTAATTATTGCAGATGAGGATACGCTTATTCGTTCCATTATGAATGAACGTGTTGTTATGGTACATGTGGATGATGACCAAGAAGAAGTTGCACAAATTATGAAAGATTATAATTTCTTAGCAACACCTGTTATTGATCATCAGGGCGAATTGCTTGGTATTATTACAGTCGATGATATCATTGACGTTATTGATGAAGAGGCTTCGGAGGATTACTCTAAATTAGCCGGTATCTCCGATATGGATAAATTTGATGTCACACCATTACAAGCAGCTAAGAAGCGTTTACCTTGGCTTGTCGTGTTATTATTTTTAGGTATGCTGACAGCTAATTTAATGGGACAATTTGAGGATACCTTAGATAAGGTGGCACTGCTTGCCGTATTTATCCCATTGATTTCAGGAACATCAGGGAATAGCGGCACACAAGCATTAGCCGTGGCAATACGAGGAATTGCAACAGGGGATGTTGAAGAGCATAGTAAATTTAAGCTGCTTTTTCGTGAAGCGGGCACAGGTTTAATGTCAGGCGTTGTCTGTGGATTAATTGTGATCGGCATCGTTTATTTTTGGAAGCATGAACTTGTTTTAGGTATGCTAGTAGGGGCAGCGCTCTGTGGCTCGATTTTAGTGGCAACATTAGCAGGATCATTTATTCCACTATTAATGCATCGACTAAAAATTGACCCAGCCGTTGCATCAGGTCCTTTTATTACAACATTAAATGATATTACAAGTATTTTAATTTACTTAGGGCTAGCAACAGTTTTCCTAAGTCAAATAGGCTAAGAACCAAATGACTTGCTTTCGCATATTGTATGGAAAAAAGGGAAGTGAGTAATGTGAGTCGAGAGCCACGCTTGTTTATAAAATCACCATCGTACTTCTTAAATATTTCAAAGATGTTGCATGAGCTTGATTTGGATGAAAGTACGTCTGTCTATGTAAAGGATCATGTATATGATAACCCGGCGGCGAATGAAGAGCGAGCAGAGGATATACAAATTGATCCGTACTTGCTAAAGCAGCTTCAATTTTTAGAAAAGCCGTTTCGTCAAAAAGCCTATCAACCATTGTTAGTTTGCTTGAAGGATGGAAGAAAATTAACGGGTACTGCCTCAGATGTCCAAAAGGATTCTTTAATGTTGACATCATTAGAATTAAAAACACAGGAAATCATTTATTTTGAAGATATACAACAAATACTTTGGCGTGGAAAGAAATTGCCAACATTGTAAAAAAAGTGTACAGCAGAGGATGCTGTACACTTTTTTATGTGTGTGTGTCAAAGGTGAAAAAATTAGTCACAAATCCCTAAGTCAACATCAGCGATACATTGTACAGCGCAGAAGCAAGATAAATCTACAGTGATACAGCTATCTGTTGAGTTCCAGTCATCTACTTTGCAGATTTTTTTCATGTTTACGCAACAACCGTCACGGCTTAATAAGTCTACTGTACTTTCGCTAGAGTCAAATGTACATAATGGCTCTAAAACACGTAAAGTTGCACAGCACTCATCAAACATATCTTCTACACGGAAGAAGACAGATGTACAAATACAAGGATCTGCTGTTGGAGAATTAAAGAAAGCTTTAAATGGAGTACCATCTTTTGTAATTAACATAAATACACGTGTATCTGCATGAGAGCGAGCGGGACTTACAATTCCGCCTAGTGGCTCTAAGAAACAGTTAGCTGTACATGGGGAACACTCATCTCGCACCGCTTGATTTTGAATATCTAAAATAGCGCGAACTACGTCACAAACGCAGCCTGCTGATTGGATTGGTCCAATAGGATTTGTTGGCTTACCACAACCCATATTGTCACCTCCTTTCCTTGTTACTACTTCTACAATATGTACTTTTGAAATTTGGACTCGGGCTTTCGTATATGTTCTTCGTATGAATAGTTTTTTTTATTGTGGTGAAACTGTAAAGAAAAGGAGGGTAAAACTTGAGGCTACTAGGAAAAACATTACCTCTCTTAGTCGTTTTAATGCTGTTAAATGGTTGTGCTGAAAAAGAAAAATTTATTGTCTATGGTTCACCACAAAATGAGGAAGAAGTCGAAGCCCTTATTAAAGAAGAAGACTTTGTGGATCGTACAACGGTTATCCAGTATGACGATAGTATGCTTGTTGCAGTGCAAATTAAACCATGGGATAAGTGGAGAAAGGCTAAGCTGGAGAAAAAATTACAAAAGAAATTTGAAAAGCAATATCCAAACAAGGACGTCTTTGTGTCAGCAGATTATAAAATTTTTTATGAGGCCAACAAAATAAAAAAGGATCAAATTGAAGATAATAAGCTGAACGATAAAATTAAAAAACTAATAAAGCTTGCAAAGGAGGAAACATAAATGGAAAAAGAGCAATATCAGCAGTTGGAGCAATATGTTACACCAAAGCCACCTTATTTAAAAAATATCGCAAAGGCATTTTTCGTTGGTGGCTTTATTTGTGCAATTGGACAAGCTGTATCCCTTTTTTATATGATTTTCTTCAATTTTACAGAAGCAACAGCGGGCAACCCAACTGTAGCAACGATGGTATTCTTTGCCATGCTTTTAACAGGACTTGGACTATATAAAAGAATTGGTCAATTTGCTGGTGCAGGCTCAGCGGTGCCAGTAACAGGCTTTGGTAATGCTGTTATTTCTGCAGCAATTGAACATCGATCAGAAGGCTTAGTATTAGGCGTTGGTAGTAATTTATTTAAGCTAGCAGGATCTGTTGTGTTATTTGGTGTTGTGTCAGCTTTTTTTGTTGCGCTTATTAAATATATTCTTGTGACGATGGGAGTGGTTTCATGGTAATTGTTTTTCAATCGAAGCCATCCCTGTTAGCAGGTGGGGTTGTAGCAGGTCCATTGGAGAATCGTAGTATTTTTAGTCAGTATTTTGATGCTCTCTATGATGATGAACGTTGGCAAATGAAAACAAACGAGCAAGGGCATCGTAAAATGATTGAAGAGGCTTGTGAGTTTGCGATGAAAAAAATGGATATCCAACGTAGCGATGTTAATTATCTTATGGGTGGCGATCTAGTCAATCAAATGACACCAACTAATTTTGCTGCTAGAGATTTAGCAATTCCCTTTATCGGTTTATTTTCTGCATGTGCAACCTCTGTATCCTCCGTTATTATTGCATGCTTACTAACAGAGCTAGGTGCAGCTAATTTTTCACTCGCTGGTGCATCCAGCCAACATAACTCGATTGAGCGCCAATTCCGCTATCCGATTAACTATGGTGCACAAAAGCCCCAAACAGCACAATGGACAGTAACTGCTGCTGGCTATGCGTTAATTGGCAAACATCATGAGGAATACCCTACTATAGAAGCGGCAACAGTTGGTAAGTCCATTGATTATGGCATGGATGATCCATTCCATATGGGGGCAGCAATGGCTCCAGCTGCCTTTCAAACCATTCAAGATCATTTACAACAGCGCAATCAAAAAATTTATCATTATGATTTAATTTTAACGGGTGACTTAGGGCAGCTAGGCTTAAAGCTGTTAAAAGGGATGTTCGTTGAAAATGGTGTAAAAAATGAGGAGCTAACATTTTTACGTGATGCAGGTGCTGAATTTTATGGACAAGATGAAGCATTTCAATCTGGGGCAAGTGGAGCAGGCTGTTCGGCAGCTGTTTTTTTTAGTTATGTTCTACAGCAAATGCGAGCAGGTAGCTATAAGCGTGTATTACTTGTGGCGACAGGTGCATTACTATCACCATTATCGTATCAACAAGGGGAAACCATACCATGTACGGCACATGCAATTGAAATTACAATGAAATGAGGCAAAAACTATGGTGATGACATTTGTATTTGCATTTATCGTTGGAGGCATTATTTGCGTTATAGGGCAATTATTAATGGATGTAGGAAATTTAACGCCAGCGCATACATTAAGTACATTAGTGGTACTAGGCGCTATACTGGATGGCATGGGCTTATATGAGCCGCTTATTGACTTCGCTGGAGCAGGTGCTACAGTGCCCATTACTTCCTTTGGCAATTCTTTAACACACGGGGCTGTGGCAGAGGCAGAGAAGCATGGGCTTGTCGGCGTGCTAACAGGCATGTTTGAAGTAACAAGCTCAGGCATCAGTGCAGCCATTGTCTTTGGCTTTATTGGTGCATTAATATTTAAACCTAAAGGCAATATTGACTAGACGAATACCCCTCCCATTGCTATGACCAAAACATATTATAGGTTGTAGAAGGGAGGGGTGCTTTTATGGGATATCAAGGCTGGTGCTCACAACCGTATGGAAATAATGTTGGTGGGTGGAACAATAGCTATTGTGGTGGAGATAACAACTATGGCTATGGCTCAACATTTGTTTTAATTGTTGTCCTATTTATCCTTTTAATTATTGTTGGCGCTACTTATATCTAATTGAATCATCACAATAACGGCTTTAGCTTTAATTTTAAAAGCTAAAGCCTCCACCATTTGCAAAATATTTTGGGCAGGATGTATTGAAGTTTAGACGATAGGAGGGAAAACATGCATCGCTCGCTTTTTAATTCAATTGAGCAAAAAACAGGTGTATCGATGGATGAAATTTTCGCATTAGCGAATGCGATTCAACATGCGGATTTTACAAGTGAAAAACACGTAAGAAAAATTGTACGACGTGTAGCGAAAGTTTCTAATAGATCAATTACGCAAGAATTAGAAGATAAACTAGTACAATCTATTATTCAGGATGGTGCATCACTAGATTTTGATAAAATTACTAGAATGATGAAGTAGCATATGGCATATTTAAAGGGAAAAGCCGCTTGTTGCGAGGCAAGCTCTAGAAAAAAGGTGTTACGATATGCAGTGTGCATTGTCGTAACACCCTTTGATTATATTTTTTTCTCCATAGCGCGATGTGGGATACCCGCATCCATAAATTCAGGAGATGTTACTACATAGCCGAGCTTTTCATAAAATGGGATGGCATAGCTTTCTGCATGAAGCTTTAATGTTTTGATCTGCATTGAAATAGCGTAGCTCTCCATTTCCTTCATCATTAAAGCGCCAAGCTTTTTACCGCGTTGGTCTTGTAAAATACAGACACGTTCAATTTTTGCTACAGTATTGTCAATACTGCGTAAACGTGCTGCTCCAATAGGCTTATCATCCTCATACATAATAAAATGCGTTGCAGCCGCATCCTCTGCATCATATTCTAAATGAAGCGGAACTCCTTGCTCTTCAACGAAGACCTTTTTGCGAATGGCAAATGCATCATCATGCTCTTGCTTTGTTTTCACAATTTTAACCTTATACAATAGATTACTCAGCTCCAGATAAACGGAATGTTTCGTATGTTGTCCATGAGCCATCTTCTAATTGATATAAAAGATGAATACGGTCAATAATATCTTTTTCATCAACGCCTGTCATACGTAATTGACCGAAAATGTCATCATGCTCAGAGTCTGACATTTTTTGAGCAATTGTAATATGTGGAACAAAGACATGCTTCATTTCCCCATATGGGATTTTTTTCTGAAGTTCGCGTTGGAATGCTGCTAATTGTTCAGTTGGCTCAATGCGGAAGTAAATCGCATTTGTTGTAGGGAAAAACGAACTTATGCGTGATGCATGAATATTTAAAGGTGCATGCTTAGCAGCAAGTTCATCCAATTGCTTGACGATCGTCTGAATTTCCTCTTCAGATGCCTCAAAGCTGTCCTTTAACGTCATATGCGGAGTAATTTTCGCATAATGAGGGTCATATCGTTTGCGATACGTGTTCGCTAAATCTTGCAATTTTTTTGATGGAAATGCCACAATACCGTACTTCATAGTCCATTACCTCCCGAAAATAAACAATTTTTCTATTTAAGTATAACAGAAATTTCGCCTTTCGTAATTTGAATGCGTTAATATTAATTGAAATTTTCAATTAATGCGCGTCGAAGGTCTGGTTTCCAATATTTCCATGTATGATTGCCATCAAACTCATCATAAAATATAGAAAACCCTTTCTTTATCATAAGGTCATGTAGCTGACGATTTGGTGTTAAAAAGTCTTTGACCGTTTTATCCATTGTAACAACCTGATTTTCTTCTTTTCCTACGATATGGTAAATTGAAATAGCTCCTGGGTCTTTAAAGTTTTCAACGGCTTGTAAAACCTCTTCATCCACATATGGTGATTGTAAAATAACCTTGCCAAAGATGCTTGGGTATTTCAATGCAGCCATTAAGGAAGCAGTGGCAGCCATTGAGTCGCCGATAACGCCACGGCTCATTCCCATTTGATACGTGGCAAACTCATTATCTAAATAGGGCACAAGCTCATGTGCTAAAAAGCGCAAATAGGCTTCATGTTGTTCACCGCTTGGCAAATATTTATGACGTCGATCTTTAATATCTTTGTAAGGTACAAAGGCGATAATTAAATTTTCAATTTCATAATCATCAATTAATTCATCAGCAAGTTTTGTAATGCCACCAAGCTGAAAATAGTCTTTTCCATCTGATGCAATTAAAATATTGTATTTATATAATGGAGAATAATTTGCAGGAACATAAATATAGAGTTGTAATTCTTCCTGTAATGCTGCACTATAAAATGTTAAATCCTGTACTGTTCCCTTATCCAATGATGACACTCCTTCTTATGTTTGTGACAAAATTGTACCATATTACGAAAGTAAAGGTATAATAGGTTGGGCTAGCACTAACTAGCAATAAAAAAGAAATGAGGGTTAGATATGCATAATAAAAGTATACGTGTACACTCTGATGAAGTAGCAAAGGCAGCGCAGGCCGCGTTAAATCGCAGAGGTGTAACGATAGAGGATATCGCTAAAATTGTTTATGAGATGCAAAAATCCTATAATGAGGGCCTAACATTGGAGCATTGTATTCATTCAGTTGAACGTGTATTACGTAAACGAGAAGTACAACATGCTTTATTAGTAGGAATAGAGCTAGATGAACTAGCGGAGAAAAAATTATTATCCTCACCATTGCAGCAAATTGTTGAATCCGATGAAGGTTTATTCGGTATAGATGAAACAATTGCACTAGGTTCTGTTTTTACATATGGCAGCATTGCAGTAACAACTTTTGGTCATTTAGATAAGCAAAAAATAGGGATTATTAAAAAGCTTGATACAGAGCCTGGACATCATGTAAATACATTTTTAGATGATTTAGTTGCTAGTATTGCAGCTTCAGCAGCTTCCCGTATCGCTCATCGCATGCGTGACCTAGAAGAAGAAGGCGGAACATTTGCAGATATTGAACCAGAGGAACTTGGTCCAAAGCCAAAATCACATAATGAAATTTAATAAATAACAGAGCCTTCTCGGAAAATTTGAGAAGGCTCTTATACTGTTACCAAAAATTATGATAATAGAGCTGACAAGATGGTGTGGCAACGGTCAATCTGTACGAACCATTAGGTAGCCGTTTCAACAACATAGCTTGAATGTAGTAGCCTGATATTTTACAATAGAAACAGCGTGAAACTTTTTGTCTTTTAGGATAAAGAGTGGAGCAGCTTATATAAATGGACAAAGATAACAGGTTGTTAAGGGGCTTACTATATGAAAATGCAAGATATAAAAACATTAATAACAAGCGGTACGATTATTCTTGCTGTAGCTTTGTATATGATATTTGGCAAATCTCCTGCTGAAGAAGATACAAAAACGGCTACAGAACAACAAGGCATAATCAGTATTGAACAAGTAGAGGAAAAAACAGGGAATAAGCGTTTTGATGTAGCATATATAAAAGCTTATGATGGGGATACCCTTCAGGTGACAGTTGATGATAATAAGCAAAAGATTCGACTGTTAATGGTGGATACGCCAGAAATGAATTATAACAAAGGTGAAGCCCAGCCGTATGCTGAACAAGCGAAGAACTATACAATGGATTTATTGGAAAATGCTAAAAAGATTGAAGCAGTCTATGATGTTGGGCCAGAAGCAGATAATTATGATCGTTTGCTTGCCTATGTTTTTGTAGATGATGTCCTATTGCAGGAAGCCTTATTGCAGGAGGGGCTTGCTGCTGTACGCTTTATTCATAAGCCAAATAATACATTTGAAGAAGAGTTTCGAGAGATTCAGCAAGCAGCACAGGCTGCAAAATTAAATATTTGGTCACATGAGAATTACTTCCAAAAAGATGGCTTCCATCCAGAGGTAATGAACTAAACAAAAAATCCATTTACTCGTCGTAAAGTAAATGGATTTTTCTATGTTATGCTTGAGCATCTTTTGTCCAGTCGGCTACCTTGTCTGGATTGTTGTCAATCCATTTCTTCGCAGCATCTGTGGCACTCATTCCTTCCATAATATCAAACATCACACTTTCTATATCTTCAGCAGTCCAGTGGAAATTTTGAAGGACACTGTATGCTTCAGGATCATCCTCTTGTAAGCCATTGCGTGCAAATGTACCAATATACTCCTCAACACCATATAAGCCCTTTGGATCATCTAAATATTTTAAATCATAGGCATTAAAAATCCAGTGGGGTGACCAACCTGTAATAACGATTTCTTCGTTATTAGCGATGGCTTGGCTAAGTGCAGCCGTCATTGCACCAGCAGAAGACGTTAAAACATGCCAGTCTTTTAGATTTGGATATTCTTGATAAGCATTTTCTGTTGTAGCCATCATATTAGCTCCTGGCTCAATGCCTGTAATCGTTTGATTGGCTTGATTTGTTAAATCTTCGATAGAGTCTACATCCATATAGCTTGGCACAACTAAGCCAATTTTTGCACCTGTTAAATTTTCTCCTAGATTATCAATTTTATCGTTATATTTCTCTACCTGTGGAGCATGTGTTTGTGGTAACCAAGCAGATACCATGCCATCGACCTCTCCATTCGCGAGTGCTTCCCACATAATTCCATTATCTAATGGTGTAAGTGTAACACGATAGCCTAAATCCTCTAAAACCTGCCCTACTACATGGGTAGAGGCAACCTCTGTATCCCATTCTACATATGCTAAATTAATTTCTTTGTTAGCATTATTCTCAGTTTCTGTATTAGTTGAACCACATGCAGCTAAAACGAACAAACAAAAAACAGCTAACCCTATTCCCCATAATCGACAAGATCTCATAAAAATCCCCCTTAAGAACCATAACATTATTTTTTCTGTATGAAAATTACAAGTAACAACTTAATTTTATAAATAAGTTGTTACTTTTGTCAATAAGCCCATAAAATTTTATGGATATGACATATGATAGGTGAAAATAGGGACTTAATGGGAGGGGATCTAGTGTGCATTGGATTACGATTATTCTCATAGGCATTGCCGCAAATTTAGATAATTTAGGAATTAGCCTAGCCTACGGAATAAAGCAAGTAAAAATCCCTATTTTATCGAATGCGGTCATTGCTCTGATAGCGATGCTTGTTACATATGTTGCTGTGACAGCTGGTAGCACAGTTGTGTTATATATTTCGCCGTATATAGCCAATTTATTAGGGAGTTTATTATTATGTGTGATCGGTGTGTGGACATTACTATCGAATAGCTTTTCGAACCAACGAATAGCAGGTAATCCTGAATTATTTGATGGGGATAAAAATTTAGTGATTTCGATTCGAGAGGCAATGGCACTTGGCTTTGTTTTATCTGCGAATTGCTTAGCAGGGGGAATTGCGATTGGTGCGAATGGCATTTCTGCCCTATGGATGGTTATGTCGATTGGTGTTTTTTCATTTATTACTATTGGGGTAGGCAGTCGTTTTGGTTCCTTACTAGCCAAAACATTTATCGGTAGCTATTCCACCGTGATTGCAGGATGGCTGCTAATTATTATTGGTATTTTTGAGGTTTTTGCTAAATAGCATATTATAGACTATGACTTTATCTATCTGCTTTACAAAAAATTTATATTTAATTACTTGACGTAATGAAATTATTAATATATAGTAGGTTACATAAAGTAATTGATTGCTTTTTATAACTGAAAAACGGAAGCAAATTAAGTAACTATAGTGTTTACCTTAAAAAAATCGGGGTAACATAAGTAATGTAGTTACTTCATATTTTAAAATATATCTCGGAATCGAGATAAAATCAACCTAACTGGAGGAATTTATAATGGCAAAATGGAACATCGATTTAGGACACTCAGCAATTAACTTTCAGGTAAAGCATATGATGGTATCAAAAGTAAAAGGTGTATTTGACACATACTCAGCAAATATTGAAGCTGCAGACCTTGCAGATTTAACAACAGCTAACATTAGCTTTACAATTGATCCAGCAAGCATTAATACACGCAGCGAAGATCGTGATAATCACTTAAAATCGGCTGATTTCTTTGATACGGAGCAGTACCCAACAATTACATTCCAATCAACAAATATTGCCAAAAAATCAGGCGATTCATACGCAGTAACAGGTGATTTAACAATTAAAGGTGTTACTAAATCTGTAACATTCGATACAGAATTTAATGGCAAAGGTACAAATCCATGGGGGCAAGAAGTTTATGGATTTGAAGCAGAAGCAACAATTAATCGTGAAGATTTCGGCTTAACATGGAATGCAGCATTAGAAACAGGTGGCGTTCTTGTTGGCAAAGACATTAAAATTTCTGTTGAACTAGAAGTAAATCCAGCTTAATCATTATAAAAACTTCCATACGAATAGCTTATATAAATGAACAGAAGTATGCTTACAGTTCTATGCAAGCATGCTTCTTTTTTACATAATAAGATTAAGAAAAGAGCTTTACGATGCCACATACAAAATGTAAAGTGGAAAGCTAGTCCCTGCTGTGTATAAAAATTTTATGAATAGTCTTATGTTTGAACAACAGGAAACATACTTTTTCATTGTCAGCAGAAAGAGGAGAGATTTCTTTATATGATCAACGATTTTGTAATAATATGCCAAAGTTTCTTGCATATTTTTTGTGATAATTGCATATAAATCATCATATTGTTTTTGGGGGCGATAGGATGAATGTGTTGGTGACAGGTGGTTATGGTTTTATTGGTAGTGCGGTAGGCAGACGTTTTTTTGAAGAAGGTGCAACCGTTTATATTATCGACAATTTAAGTACGGGTCATTTACGAAATGTAGATTTTGAACATAAATCATACCTGTTAAATATTGAGGATGAGGTTTGTGAGCATCTTTTTAAAGAGGTAGGCTTCGATATTGTTATCCATTGTGCAGCACAAACAAGTATTCAGCAATCCATACAGGAGCCAGTAAAGGATATTTTAACAAATATCGTGGGGCTTAGCCAAATGCTCTTTTTATCATCAAAATATAAGGTAAAGCATTTTGTTTTTGCCTCCTCAGCAGCAGTCTATGGAGATAGCCATTACCCGCCATTAGAGGAATCGGATGTTTGCGAGCCGATTTCTATGTACGGCTTAAATAAAAGCATTGGCGAAACCTATTGTGAAAAATGGCAAAAGGATTATCAGCTACCAATTTTAATTTACCGCTTTGCAAATGTTTTTGGGCCAAGACAAAAAATGCACGGTGAAGCTGCAGTAATTCCAAGCATGCTAAAAAGTAGTATGGAGGGAAAACCATTTACGATTTTTGGCACTGGTGAACAAACGCGTGATTTTATTTATGTAGATGATATTGCAGACGCAATTTATGCTGGTGTCAGCGCACGCTTGCAAGGGATTTACAATGTATCTACAAATGAAGCATGGTCGATTCATCAAGTCATCTTATTATTGCAGCATCTCAACCACCCACTTGAAATTCAATATGCGCCAGCACGACAAGGTGATGTTGAACATTCTTTTTTAAATCATGATAAGCTGACAAAAGCGATTGGTTGGAAGCCTAAAGTTTCACTCGCTGAGGGAATTGAACGGACATTGCAGGCACTACAGCATGAAAAATTAACAGAAATTCAACAAAATAGCGGCTAAATGATTGGAGGGCTATCTACTTTAAGATGCCCTCTTCTTTATGTCTATAGTATAATAATTCATTAAAGAATTGGTTGTAGAATTGAACGGAGGGCTCTATATGCTTGTAGATTTTAGCGTGAAAAATTGTTTAAGTTATAAAGATGAAACATTATTTTCGATGGTGGCAGGAAGTCGACTTCGTAAATGGAAAGATACACATACCATGCAGTTTGATTCACTTCGTCTTGTGAAAAGCGCCTTTATTTTTGGACCAAATGGCAGTGGAAAATCCAATCTTTTTACCGCCATTAAAGTATTACGTTCCCTATTGTTTAACTTTGAAAGCTTAAATAATGTCAAGCAATTACGTCTGCCTTATCAACCATTTAAATTAGGAAAGCAGCAGGACAAACCAACAGAGTTTATGATTTCTATTTTTTTAGATGGAATATTATATGATTATGAAGTACAGTATAATGCTACTCAAGTTCTTTTTGAGCGTTTAACTAAAACAGCAGGCACAATGAAAGAGGAACTATTTGCTAGACAATGGGATGGCATAGAATATAAATATGAAACATTGCATGCGACAGCACAGGAATTAACAAAATATACACGTAATAATACAGCCTTTTTATCTGTTTTACATGTTTTCAATGATCCAGATGCAATCAAAATATTCGACTGGTTTTTACATAAAATTTTGTTCTTAGATGAAGCGAATCGGTTATCAAGCCATCCTCTTATTCGTAAACTTGAAGAGGAGCCTTTTAAAAAGGAAGTAATGAAGCTTCTTAAAATTGCAGATTTTTCAATTCAAGATGTTACAGCTAGACGTGTGGAGCGCAGAGAAAAAAATACCATTGGCTATGAATTTGACACTTCTGAGGTGATTCAAGAAGTAGATATCGACCTGCATTATTTAGCATTTGATGAAGCGGGTGCACCGATAGGCACGGATACGATTAATTGGACAATGGATTCAAAGGGCACAGTGCGCATGCTGCATTTAGCATGTGTCATGGTAGATGCGTATAATAAAGGAAAGACCATTTTTATCGATGAATTTGATACAGCTTTTCATGTATCAATTTGTGAGTTTTTAATGACGATTATGAATAGTAAGCGCAATTTAAGCAATCAATTTGTTGTAACAAGCCATGAAATCGAGTTGCTAGATCAGCCACTGCGCTCAGACCAAATTTGGTTTGTCAATAAAAGCTTTAAAAATGAATCTGAATTATATTCTTTATTTGATTTTGCAGATTTGCAAAAGAAGCGTGGAGATGTGACATATGCAAAGCGTTATTTAAAAGGAGAATTTGGCGCAACACCTGTGATTAATGAATATTTATCAGAACAATATTTAAAGGAAGCGGAGGTATCGAAGCAGTGAGAGTACGTCAACAAGGGAACCGAACACTGCGTAAAACGATTTTAATTTATTGTGAGGGTGAAACGGAGCGCATTTATTTTGAGCAAATGCGTATTTTGAAACGATCAAAAATGGTAAGCGTCAAAATTAAAAATGTGAAACGTTCTGCCATTAAGCTTGCTCAGCATGCATATCGAGATTCTAGCTATCAATATTTTGATGAGGTTTGGATTGTTTTTGATAAGGATGATTTAACAGAAAAGCAGTTGGAGGAAGTGAATACCTTTTGCGAAGAAAAAAATATCCATATTGCTTATACAAATGAGGCATTTGAATTATGGCTGCTGCTACATTTTGAGGAAGTTGATAGTACAGAAAAATACCCAAGAACTGTGTTAAACGATAAAATGGAGCAACATCTTGGCGTCAAGCGTTATTTCCGTCATAAAGCCGATGAATCCATTATTGCTCCTATCGCATTGCGTCATGAGGTAGCCATTAAAAACTGTGCTAATATGATGGCACTAAGGCAAACAGAGAGCCGTGATAATCCGTACTGTAACGTACATGAAATGATAAAATACATATTTTAACGAATGATAACTTACCATATCGTCAAATGATCGAGGATTCGTTGAAAGTAAATTTGCAGATGAGTCATATTGCAGCGGAATTGGTACGAGGCATTTAGTGGTGGAGGTCAATCTCTGCTTTACACGGGCAAACCATATGCCATTACTGTTTTGATGGTAATATTGCTCATACTCGAGCTGAAAAATAAAAAATTTAGCTATGTCTTGTGGCTAATCATCTAATACATATATGAATAGTACAAGAAAAGCCATCAGCATTGTTTCGCTGATGGCTTTGTTGATTATAAAGTGTTGCAGTTTTCACAGTGATGGCTGTAGCATTCACTTTGCTCTTCCATTTTTTCTCCACACTCTACACAAGTTTTCTCTGGTAAATTTCTGAAAAATTCCATAACGTTTTCTAACATATCTATTTCCTCCTCAACAGGTAACTGTTATATATAATTTATTTGATAATCGTATTGTATTATAACAGTTAGTGAACGTCAATAGAATAATCAGAAAATTTCGTATTATTTTTGTCGATTTTATGACAGTGAATAATTCTATATTTAGCAAACCTATCCATGAAAGGGTACAAGCGTTTATTTTTAGGGGACGGAGGCAGTTGGTAAAAAGGACACAAATATAGACACGACATATGGTGGGCTGTCAAGATATAGCCATTTTATGTCGAAATATAGGCATGTTTATAGCTGAAAAACATATAGTGTATATGGAGCCAATAGAGTATAAGATGAAAGGGGATTGCGTGGATAACTCAAAGTCAAATCAACACAAACATGTAAAGGATAATGCAAAGGATCAGCAATTAGAGGCATTTCGTGTTGACAATGATGATACAAGGATGACAACGAATCAAGGGTTAAGAGTGTCCAATGACGAGGACTCACTGAAGGCAGGTGTTCGGGGTCCTACCATTATGGAGGATTTTCATTTTAGGGAAAAAATGACTCATTTTGACCATGAACGAATTCCAGAGCGAGTTGTACATGCAAGAGGCTTTGCTGCGCACGGGGAATTTGAATTATATGAATCAATGAAGGAGTATACAAAGGCAGGCTTTTTGCAGGACCCGAAAAAGAAAACCCCTGTATTTGTAAGATTTTCGACAGTTGTTGGTAGCTTAGGCTCAATGGATACAGCGAGAGATGTCCGTGGATTTGCGACAAAATTTTATACAGATGAAGGAAATTATGATTTAGTGGGAAATAATATTCCTGTCTTTTTTATTCAGGATGCGATGAAGTTTCCAGATTTAATTCATGCAGTAAAGCCTGAACCACATAATGAAATGCCACAAGCAGCTTCTGCCCATGATACATTTTGGGATTTTGTAGCGAATAATCAGGAAATTGCCCATATGGTGATGTGGGTAATGTCTGACCGAGCTATTCCACGAAGCTTTCGTATGATGGAAGGCTTTGGTGTACACACATTCCGTTTTGTTAATGATAAAGGAAGATCAAGGTTTGTGAAATTTCATTGGAAGCCCGTACTTGGTGTGCATTCACTTGTTTGGGATGAGGCACAAATCATTGCAGGAAAAGATCCTGATTTTCAACGTCGAGATTTATGGGAATCCATTGAAATCGGTGATTATCCAGAATACGAGCTTGGTATTCAAATACTGGAACCAGAGGATGAATTTAAGTTTGATTTTGACATTTTAGATGCTACAAAGCTTTGGCCAGAGGAGCTAATACCCGTAAAGATAATTGGTAAAATGACTTTAAACCGCAATGTCGATAATGTTTTTGCTGAAACAGAGCAAGTTGCTTTTCATCCGGGAAATGTTGTCCCGGGTATTGATTTTACTAATGATCCACTATTACAGGGTCGCCTTTTCTCCTATTTAGATACACAGTTAATTCGTTTAGGAGGACCGAATTTTACAGAAATTCCGATTAATCGCCCTATCTGCCCTGTCCATAATAATCAACGTAATGGCTTTAATCGACAGGCAATTAATGTAGGGAAGGTCAGCTATCATAAAAATTCACTAGCCAATAATACGCCTGCCACTTCAACGGCAAAAGAGGGAGGCTATGTTCATTACGAGGAAAAGGTTGAAGGTCGCATTACTAGAGCGCGCAGTAAATCCTTTGATGATCATTTCTCACAGGCGCGGTTATTTTGGAATAGTATGTCCCAGCCTGAAAAGCAGCATATTATTGATGCCTTTAGCTTTGAGGTCGGAAAAGTGAAAAGTAAATCCGTTCGTCAGCAAGTAGTGGATATGTTTGCTCATGTCGATAAAGCACTAGCTACAACGGTAGCAGACAATGTTGGTGTGAATCGTCCTAGTGGAGAGCAGTCCAAGGTAACAGCCTCATCGCCTGCACTGAGTCAAGCCAATACAGTAAAATTACCTTATACGCTGAAAGTAGGTGTTTTAATTGGGGATGGCTTTGATGCAAACGAGGTTGGAGAGGTATTAAAACATTTAACAAGGCAGGGCGTGCGCTACAGCATTGTTGCTGATCGACTAGGCGTAATCACAAGCAATAGCGGTGTTCAATTAACAGCAAACGAAACATTTATCACGACAGATGCAGTATTATTTGATGCACTCTATATTGTTGGTGTAAGAGCAAATAATCAAGCTAAATTTAATACACATATTGTCAATTATATTAATGAAGCATATCGACACTATAAGCCGCTTGGATTCGCTACAACAGGCACAGCCTTTTTTAATATGTCGAATGCAAATATTGGTCCCGGTATTATTTTAGCAACAGGCAACAAAGACTTTGCCAAAAAATTTGTAGCTGCCATTGCTCAACAACGATTTTGGCAACGAAATATTTATTAAATAGTTTGATGAAAGCAGAATACTTGCGAGTAGAGTGAACACCCGCGGAGCTAGAAAAGCACCTATAAATCATTAATAAAAGGCACATTATAGGGGCATGAACTGCATCCTATAATGTGCCTTTTTATTAGTTGGCTTCAGGTTCTTCGTTCTGCTCCACAGGCGTTGTAGAGAGATATAAGAAAGCCTCGTCTTGCAAAAGCAATAATTTTTCTTCACAAATCCCGTGTGCCAATGGTCCAGAAAAAATAGACTCCCACCAAGTTCCAGTTGTTGTTGTCATTCATCTACGCCCCCGTTTCGATTTTAAATATGTAGTTGTAGACCCTCAACATAAAGAAAGAGGATTTTTGCCTATCAATGTTGTATCGTATAGACAATGATAGTTTGTTTCAAAATGACAAAACTATGTATGCCAATTTCAAAAAAGGGGTGCTTGATGAATGAATTTTACGTCACAAGATGTAGAAAATATGATTATGGAACAGCGTCAATTTTATTTTTCTCGTGCAACAAAAAGTGCAAAATTCCGCAAAGAGCAACTAATAAAATTAAAAAAAGCCATCCTAAAATATGAACAGGATATTGTCAATGCATTATATTTAGACCTTCGTAAAAGTGAATTTGAGGCTTATGCTACAGAAATTGGAATCGTTTTAGACAGTATTTCATATATGGTTAAGCATGTAGAGGAATGGATGGAACCAGAAGCTGTTAAAACACCGATTCAATATCAAATGGGAAAAAGCTTTATTGTGCGTGAGCCATACGGTGTAACATTAATTATTGGACCATTTAATTATCCATTTCAGCTTGTTATGGAGCCGCTAGTAGGGGCTATTGTGGGAGGTAATACAGCGATTGTCAAACCATCAGAGGCATCTGTACATACAGCTGCGATTGTAAAAAAAATAATTGAAGAAACCTTCCATCCTTCCTATGTACGTGTTGTGGAGGGAGAAAAAGAAGAGGTAACAGCTCTTATTCATGCGCCCTTCGACTATATCTTTTTTACGGGCAGTGTAGCGGTTGGAAAAGTGGTTGCAAAGGCAGCTGCAGAGCGCTTAACACCAATTGCGCTAGAGCTAGGTGGAAAAAGCCCAGCTATTGTCGATCAAACAGCTAATCTAGAAGTAGCGGCAAAGCGTATTGTATGGGGGAAATTTACCAACACAGGTCAAACTTGCGTAGCACCAGATTATGTATTGGTGCATAAGGATGTTTATGAGCCTTTTATGAAACTTGTAAAAGAAACGATACGTTCATTTTATGGGAAAAATCCATTGAAAAGCTCTGACTATGGTCGTATTGTCAACCTTAAACAATTTGATCGCTTACAGCAGATTATTATGGAGGAACGCGATGCGATTACATTTGGTGGACGAGTAGATCGCGATGATTTATATATTGAGCCAACAATTATTGAATATGTGAAATGGTCAAGTCCATCTATGCAGGAGGAACTTTTTGGACCTATTTTGCCTGTGATGATTTATCAGGATTTACCGCTTGTTATTCATCAAATTCGACAATTGCCAAAGCCATTAGCAGCGTATTTCTTCTCAGAGCATGAAAAGGCCATTCAATATTTCCTAGAGGAACTTCCATTTGGCGGTGGGTGTATTAATGATACAGTGACACATGTCGGAAACTTACATTTACCATTTGGCGGTGTTGGTCCTTCAGGCGTGAAAGCATACCATGGTAAAGCCAGCTTTGAAAACTTTACGCACCCTAAATCTATTTTAAAGAAATCCTCTAAGCTAGAAACGAATGTTCTTTTCCCTCCATATAAACAAAAGGTGAAGATTATACGTTCAATTATGAAATAACAAATGAGGCTATATGATGTTCCTCTTTCAGAGCTCTATACAAACATGTCGAAAAATGACGATTATTCATTATTAGTAAAAATTTTAAGAAAAACGTATTTTTTTATGACAATGAAAGCGTTTTTGTTGAAAAAATGCATGAGAGACATTTTATTTATCAAGAAATAAGTAGTAAAATAAGTTCAATAGAACGTGGGGGTTTTTTATTGTCATATTTTGTCGAATAGGCAAAAATAATGATATGAGTGTAGAGATTGATTGGAGGACTATGAAAATGTATGCAGAGGAATTGTTAAGTGCATTACCTTTGAAAAAAATAATTGGCGAGCTGCCAAGTCAAGTTAGTGATATTGTAATAGATTCAAGAAGTGTACAGCCAAATAGTATGTTTGTTTGTATTAAAGGCTATACGGTTGATGGGCATGATTATGCACAAAAGGCTATAGATAGCGGTGCAACAATTGTTGTAACAGAACGTAAATTACCCTTAAGTGAAAATATTGCACAGGTTATTGTGAAAGATACGGATCGTGCGGTAGGTTTATTAGCTGCCAAGTTCTTTGATTATCCTTCAAAGGATATAACAATGATTGGAGTTACAGGCACAAATGGTAAAACATCTGTCACAGGCATTATTCAAAACATTATGCAAGGCATGGGTGAAAAATCTGCATTAACGGGTACAATTGGCTTTAACTTAAATGGAATTTTATATGAATCTGCCAATACAACGAGCGATGCGCTATCAACACAGCAAATGATTTTTCGTGCAAAAATGGAAGGCTGTCGTTTAATGACGATGGAAGTTTCCTCACATGGACTAGCGCTTGGACGCTTAGCAGGGGTGGATTATGATATTGCTATTTTTACAAATCTCACGCACGACCATCTTGATTTCCATGGCACGATGGAGGAATATGGGCATGCAAAAGGTTTATTATTCTCCCAGCTTGGGCAAGATTTAGAAAAAAATAAATTTGTTGTACTAAATGCGGATGATCCTTGGTCAGAGCGCTATGCTGCAATGACACCATTTCCAGTTTGGACATATGGCTTAAAAAATGAAACAGCGGATTTCCGAGCTATTAACTGTGAATATCATGATTATATGACAATCTTTGATGTCGAGATGCCAGAGGGAATTTATCGTGTAAAAATGCATTTACTTGGTGAATTTAATATTTATAATGTATTAGCAGCAATGGTGGCATTCTATGGTCGCGGTTATTCCATGGAAACCATTATTGAACAAATTGAGCAATTACCGCCTGTTAAAGGGCGTATGGAAAAAGTATGCTCTGATTTGCCTGTGCAAATTTTTATTGATTATGCACATACACCAGATGCTATTGAAAAAGCCATCGAAGCAGCACAACCTTATAAAAAGGGCAAGCTGATTTTCTTAGTTGGAACGGGTGGCAATCGTGATAAATCGAAACGACCTGCTATGGCTGAAAAAGCGTCCGCAGCAGACTATGTTATTTTAACAACAGACGACCCTCGCTATGAGGACTATGACAGCATTACAAGTGACCTTGCGAAAGGCATGCAGCATAGCAATTATGCCTGCATTGGAGATCGTGCAGAGGCAGTACGTCATGCAATTGAAATTGCAGAGCCAGATGATATTATTATTTTTGCGGGTAAAGGGCATGAGGATTATCAAATTATCGAAAACACAAAATATCCGCATAGTGATGCAGAAATTGCACTAGAAGCAGGTCGTTTAAAATTTGTTTGATGGAAGAGAAGATTTTAGGAAAGCCTTTTAGTCGCCACTAAAAGGCTTTCTTTTTGGAGATTTTATGTAAAAAGGTTGTACGAAAGGCAGGACTTCTTTTATTATTAGGAAGTATGAAAAAAGGAGAATGACGAGATGAATGCTAATTTAGAAAAAGAGATATTATCACGTCGTACATTTGCCATTATCAGTCACCCTGATGCTGGGAAAACGACGATTACAGAAAAATTACTATTGTTCGGTGGCGCAATTCGTGATGCAGGGACGGTAAAAGGGAAAAAAACAGGCAAGTTTGCAACATCAGACTGGATGGAAATCGAAAAGCAACGTGGGATTTCTGTTACGTCATCCGTTATGCAATTTGATTATAATGGGTCACGCGTTAATATTTTAGATACACCTGGTCACCAAGATTTCTCAGAGGACACATATCGTACGTTAATGGCTGTTGATAGTGCTGTGATGGTAGTGGATGCTGCAAAAGGGATTGAGGCACAAACATTAAAGCTATTTAAAGTTTGTAAAATGCGTGGTATTCCGATTTTTACATTTATTAATAAATTAGATCGTCAAGGAAAAGAGCCGCTTGAGCTGATTGAAGAGCTTGAAGAGGTACTTGGTATCCAAGCATACCCAATGAACTGGCCAATTGGGATGGGGAAAGAGTTTCTTGGTATTTATGATCGTTATAATAAACGTATTGAGCAATTCCGAACAGATGAAGGGGAACGATTTTTACCAATTGATGACAATGGAGAGCTTGCTGTAGAGCATCCAATGAAGGTGACTTCTTATTACTCACAGGCAATGGATGATATTCTATTATTAGATGAAGCTGGTAATGAATACTCAGAGGAAAAAATTCGTCGAGGAGAGTTAACACCTGTATTCTTTGGCTCAGCATTAACAAACTTTGGTGTGCAAACATTCCTTGAAACATATTTACAGTTTGCACCAACACCACAGCCACGAATTACAGAGGATGAGCAGTTTATTGACCCTGTGGAACATGAGGAGTTTTCAGGCTTTATTTTCAAAATTCAAGCGAATATGAACCCTGCCCATCGTGATCGTATTGCCTTTGTGCGTATTGTTTCTGGTAAATTTGAGCGTGGTATGAATATGACACTTTCTCGCACAGGCAAATCCTTTAAAGTAACACAGTCTACACAGTTTCTTGCAGATGACCGTGAAACAGTGGATGAAGCGGTTGCTGGCGATATTATTGGCTTATATGATACAGGGACATATCAAATTGGTGACACAGTTGTAGGCGGTAAGAAAACATTCCAGTTTGAAAAGTTACCACAGTTTACACCAGAGCTATTTGTGCGTGTAACAGCGAAAAATGTGATGAAGTCAAAGCAATTCCATAAAGGGATTTTGCAATTAGTGCAAGAGGGTGCTATCCAATATTATAAAACATTGCATACAGAGGAAGTTATGCTTGGTGCAGTGGGGCAATTACAATTTGAAGTATTTGAGCATCGTATGAAAAATGAATACAATGTGGAAGTAAAAATGGAGCCAATCGGTTCAAAAATTGCACGTTGGATTGAAAATGAAGAGGATGTTAAAGAATCGATGTCTTCAAGCCGTTCAATGCTAGTGAAAGACCGCTTTGACAACCTTGTGTTCCTATTTGAAAATGAATTTGCAATGCGCTGGTTTGCTGACAAAAACGAAAATATCAAACTTTATAGCCTTCTATAATATGAAGATGAAATTAATTGAGCGCTCCGCCTTCTATAGTAAAGAAGCTAGCTAAATATAAATATTTAAACACGAATCGACAATTTTGCGATTCGTGTTTTTTTACAAGGAAAATTAAGGTTGTATGTAGAATTTAAACAGAGAGCTATTAGATAACCTGTTGATAAAATAATCTCCTTTTCGGCTATCATAGAAAGGAAGAGATAGAAAAGGAGCCTGTTTGCTATGAACATTAGTAATTTTTCCATTAAAAGACCCGTCTTTACAATAGTGACAATGCTTTTTGTTATTTTATTAGGCGGTGTATCATTATTAAAAATCCCTATAACACTTATTCCAGAGCTAAATCCTCCAATAGGAGTGGTTGTCACCTCCTATCCAGGAGCAAGTCCAGCTGAAGTTAATGAGAAGATTACCAAGCCCTTAGAGGCAACACTTGCCACCTTACCCGGTATTAAAAAGCTACAATCAACCTCACAAGAAGGAACCAATTTAATTGTCCTTGAGTTTAATTGGTCTACTAATATGGAAGATGTCCAACTTGATATTTTACAGCGCATTGATATGACACCGCTCCCAACTGATGCAGGCAAACCAAGCTTTTTAAAATTTGACCCATCTCAATTCCCGATTATTCAGCTATCACTTCGTGCAGAGAATAATGAGGTTGATGTGCGCCTATTAGTAGAGGAATTAGAGAAGGAGCTGCAACGAACAGAGGGTGTTGCTAGTGTTAATGTTTCTGGCAAGCTAATAGAGGAAGTACAAATTACATTAGATGAAGCAAAGCTTGTTGAAAAGGGCTTAACACAGACAGATATTATTCAAATCGTCCAATCAAATAATGTTTCGCTTCCTGGCGAGCCTGTTTTAACGGATGACGAGAAAATGCTAACAACGCGTATTGTTAGTACATTATCATCACCTGAAAGTATTGCACAGCTTATTGTGTCTGTGAACCCTTTAAATGGTGAACCATTAACGATTGGTGATGTTGCCACAGTAGAAAGAACAGAGCAGCAAGCGCTAACAACAACACGAGCTAATGACCATCCAGCCGTATTAATGTCTGTTTTGCAGGAATCAGGTGCAAATACAGCAGAGGTTTCAAAGGAATTCCAGCAAGCATTAGATGAGCTATTAGCCAAAGAACAGTACAAGGGCATTACAGCGGATATATTAGTTGACCAAGGTAGCTATGTAGATGTAGCTATTCAAAATATTGGCTCCTCCTTATTGCTAGGTGGATTATTTGCAATGCTTATTTTATTTGTTTTTTTACGAAATATAAAAAGTCCAATTATTATAGGGATTGCTATTCCCTACTCAGTTATTGTCACATTTGTGTTAATGTTTTTTGCTGATTTCACCTTAAATATTATGACATTAGGCGCTTTAGCATTAGGCATTGGGATGCTTGTGGATAATGCCATTGTTGTTATTGAAAATATTGAACGACATTTAGGACAGGGGAAAGACCCTATTACTGCTGCAAAGGAAGGAACAAGGGAAGTAGCTCTTGCCATAACAGCGTCAACATTCACAACAATAGTAGTATTTATTCCTGTGATGTTTATTGAAGGCTTGATTGGGCAAATTTTTACGGAATTTGCATTAACGATTTCCTTTAGTCTTTTCGCATCATTAGTAGTGGCGCTAACGGTAGTGCCGATGCTAGCAGGTCGTCTACTAAAAGCAACAACTACGAATATTTATCAAAAACGTAGTGATTCACGCTTTTATCAACGCTATAAAGCCTCGGTTATATGGGTGCTACAGCATCGTCTGCTTGTTATTTTTGTGACCATCATTTGCTTTGGTGGCGCATTATTTGGACTAACAAGAATCGGTACAGAGTTTTTGCCGCCAACAGATGAGGGCTTTACATCGATCAACGTTAATCTTGAAAAGGGTGTTGCTGTTTCAGAAACAGAGAAGGTTGTTGAGAAAATAGAGAAGCGTTTAAAGCAGGAAAAGGATGTGGATGTCTATGTTAGCTTAATTGGTGGTACACAGCAATCACAGGCACGCAATCAAACAAGTGCTAATCAAGCAGAATTATATGTCAAGCTTATTCCATTAGCACAACGAGAGCGTTCAATTTTTGAGTTTGTAGAGGAAGTGGAGCAAGATTTACAAGAAGAGTTAGGGCAGCAAGCTGATATTACATTTAGTGTATCAACGGCTACTGGCTCATCACCAAATACATTAACATTCCGCTTAACAGACTCTGATGAGCAAAGGCTACAGCTTGCCGTTCATGAAGTACAGCAGGAGCTACAGAATATTCCTGAAATAACAAATATCTCTACGGATTTAGATAACACTGTACAAGAAATTCAAATTGAGGTGAATCGAGAAAAGGCAAAAGATTATGGATTTGTACCAGCACAAATTGCTCAAGCTGTTAATCAAATGACAAAGGGGCAATTAACATCCCAGCTTATTGCGGAAGATGGTGCTGTATTACCTGTCTATACGGGCTTTGGACAAGCATTTAATCATAGTGTTGATGCATTAAAGGCGATGCAGCTACGATCACCAGCAGGATTATTTGTAAAATTAGCAGATATTGCAACCATTTCTATCGAGGAGGGTCCTGTTTCTATTCGTCGTTCAGATCAGGCAGCAGCGGTAGCGTTTTTTGTGGATTATGAAACAAAGGAATCATTGGGTGGTATTTCTGCAAAGGTAGATAAGGCATTAGCACAAGCTGATTTATCACCAACTACGCAAATTGTTTTTAGCGGAGATCGTGAGCTTTATGATAGTGCAATAGATGATATGCTGCTGGCAGTTGCTTTAGCAATTATCCTTGTTTATATTGTCATGGCTGCTCAATTTGAGTCGTTCAAGTATCCATTCGTTATTATGTTTACAGTACCATTAATGACTATTGGTGTAGCAGTAGCGCTGTTTACAACACATACATTAATCGGTGTAACCTCTGTTATCGGTATATTAGTGCTTGTGGGAATTGTTGTGAATAATGGCATTGTGCTTGTTGATTATATTAATCAGCAAAAGGCAAGGGGAATGACAGCTTATGACGCTATTTTACTTGCAACACAGGATCGAATGCGTCCAATTTTAATGACTGCATTAACAACTATTTTAGGGTTATTGCCACTAGCATTTGGTCTTGGTGAAGGAACAGAGATGAATCAGCCAATGGGCATTGCAGTAATTGGAGGGCTTGTGACCTCAACATTATTAACGCTGTATATTGTACCAGTTGTCTATAGTTTAGTGGATAAAGAAACAAGGAAGATGTGATGGATTTAAGGGAGGATGGGAGATGAAGCTTCACTTTTTTACAGGCTTTCCGGGATTTATAGCTAAGCAATTAATTCGAGCATTATTTCGAGAAAAACAGGCACAAGCAGTGATTGCCATTGTATTAGCAGGAGAAACCTTGAAGGCAAATCAGGAAAAAAGAAAATTATTAGAGGAGTTTCCTGACTGCTCCATTCGTATTGTAGAAGGGGATATTACATTACCCAATCTTGGACTAGACGATCAGATGATCGAGGAAATTGTCCCTAAAATTGAGGTGCTATGGCATTTAGCTGCTATTTACGATTTAGCTGTGCCACGCGATATTGCTTGGAAGGTAAATGTGCATGGAACAACAATGGTTAATGATTTTGCACGTAGCCTTCCTAACTTAAGACGCTATATGTATTTTAGCACAGCCTATGTAGCTGGTATGCGTGAAGGGATATTGCGTGAAAATGAGCTGATTCGACCGCTCGCCTTTAAAAATTACTATGAGGAAACCAAATATGAGGCTGAGCTTCGAGTCGAAGATTTAAAATCAGAAGTTCCACTAACCATTATTAGACCTGGTATTGTGCGAGGGCATTCAGCAACAGGGGAAACGACAAAATTTGATGGACCTTATTTCTTTTTGAATTTAGTGGACCGTTTAAAGGGGCTGCCTTTTATTCCGTATATTGGTCAATCAACAGTGACCATCAATGTAGTGCCAGTTGATTATATTTTAAATGCCTCTATATTTCTAATGAATGAAGAGGATGCAAAGGGAAAAACATTTCATTTAACAGACCCTAATCCGCATCCTGTACAGGAAGTGTACCGTACAATGGTGAAATTAATAACAAACAATTATCCAAGGGGACGCTTACCATTTTCATTGGCAAGGCTATCCTTACAAGTGCCATTTATTCGGAAAAAACTAGGGGTTGAACAAGAAACATTAGATTATCTAACATGGAACGCGGTATTTGATACTTCAGAAGCACAACGTATTTTACAAAAAGGCGGTATTACATGTCCTGATTTTATCCAGACAATGCCAAGGATGATTGAATTTTATTTAGCACATAAGGAAGATAAAACGTATCAAATTCAAATTAAATAATAGATATTTTTGTCAGTTATAAATGATAGTGCTATAATATTTAGCGAGGATACCTTACACATTTTGTTAAAGGGAAGTAGCTAACAGGTAACAATGGTTTACCTGATGTTATATTCGTTCAAATCGAATATGATGGTGAATTGCTCTATACGTAAAATGACTGACGTGTAGATTGGTGCATAAATGTAGTACCTATTTACTTAGCGAAACCTTTGCCTGAAAAAAGGCAGAGGTTTTTTTCGATTATTTTTACATTAGAATGGTCATTTTAAGGGTAGAGAGCTTAGAGGAGGCATTAATATGGAAGCAATTTTATTACAGTATGGCTGGGTGCTTATTGTACTTGTTGTATTAGAGGGATTACTTGCTGCAGATAATGCGGTTGTTATGGCTGTAATGGTGAAGCATTTACCACAAGAACAACAAAAAAAGGCACTATTTTATGGACTTTTTGGCGCGTTAATCTTTCGGTTCTCAGCTCTTTTTGTTATTACAGTATTGGTCAACTATTGGCAAATCCAGGCGGTCGGTGCAGCATATTTACTATTTATGTCTGCTAAAAATATTTATGATTTGCGTAAACATAGGGATGATGTTGAAGAAGACACAGATGATAAGCCAGCGAAAAAAGGCTCAGGCTTCTGGTTAACGGTGCTTAAGGTAGAAGCGGCTGATATTGCCTTTGCCATTGACTCCATGCTGGCAGCAGTTGCGATTGCGGTAACGTTGCCGCATTTGGGGGAATTTGATATTGGTGGCATCAATGGTGGGCAGTTTATAGTGATGCTGCTTGGTGGATTTATCGGTGTGATTATGATGCGATTTGCAGCACAATGGTTTGTTAAAATATTAAATGATTATCCTTCACTTGAAACAGCAGCATTTTTAATTGTAGGCTGGGTAGGTGTAAAGCTCGTTGTTTTAACATTAGCACATGAAAAAGTAGGCATATTGCCGCAAGAATTCCCACATTCGACTCCATGGGAATTAACATTCTGGATTGTGTTAATAGCGATAGCGTTTATCGGCTATTTAGTGGGTGTTCGCCGTAAAAAATAAAGAATATTGATTTTGAGGGATAGCGACAACTATTCCTCTTTCTTTTTGTAACAATTTTTTCTATACTATTATCTATCCAGTTGGGCAACCTAGATGGGAGGAGTTGTTACAGTGCCTTGGAAAAAATCATCTAATAGACTTGTCACACCGTTTCAGGTACTTGTTTCTTATTATTTTATAGCAATAGCGATTTCCTTCCTGTTACTACGACTTCCAGGCGTTCATCAAGAAGGGGTAAAGGTTTCCTTTTTAGATAGCTTATTTACTGCAGTTAGTGCAGTTAGCGTGACAGGATTAACAACGATTAATGTATCACAAACCTATACAACCTTTGGGCTTATGATGATTCTTGTGATTTTACAGCTAGGGGCTATTGGAATTATGTCATTAGGAACATTTGTATGGCTATTAGTAGGGAAAAAAATTGGCATGCGTGAACGCCAATTAATTATGATTGACCATAATCAATACAATTTATCAGGCGTTGTGAAATTGATTCGAGAAATTGTTAAAATTTTAATTGGTATTGAAGTAACAGGAGCCTTTATTTTAACGCTCCATTTTACCAATTATTTTGATACATTTGAAGAAGCCTTTTTACATGGCGTATTTGCCTCGATTTCGGCTACAACTAATGGTGGCTTTGATATTACAGGCATGAGCCTATTGCCGTTTCATGATGATTATTTTGTTCAAATGGTGACAATGATACTAATTGTGCTAGGGGCTATTGGATTCCCTGTATTAATTGAGTTAAAAACATTTTTGCTTAAACGACATATGAATTTTCGTTTTAGCTTATTTACAAAAATCACTACAACAACATATGCAATTTTATTTGTTGTAGGAGCACTTGTCATTTTATTGCTTGAGTCATTCCACTCTTTTAAGGAAATGTCTTGGCATGAGGCTCTTTTTTCAGCAATGTTTCATTCTGTATCAACAAGATCAGCTGGTTTAACAACATATGATGTGACGACATTTAGTGAAGCAACAGATATATTTATGAGCTTTTTAATGTTTATCGGCTCTTCACCAAGCTCAGTAGGTGGAGGGATTCGTACAACTACTTTTGCAATAGCAATTTTATTTTTAATTACTTATGCAAGGGGTAAAGAGGATATCCAAATATTTGGACGAGAAATTCATTTAATTGATGTTTTCCGTTCATTTGTTGTTATTTTATTAGCTTTTTTTATGGTGTTAACAGCCACTATTATTTTGCTCATTACAGAGCCTCAGGCGTCCTTAATTCAAATTATTTTTGAAATTACATCAGCGTTTGGTACGTGTGGGATGTCATTAGGCATTACATCTGATTTATCTATCATCGGTAAAGTTATTATTATGATGTTAATGTTTATTGGTCGAGTTGGTTTAATTTCCTTCCTTTATACGCTTGGTGGTGGTGGAAGGGGCAAAAAATCAAGCTTCCATTATCCAAAGGAACGTGTGATTATTGGATAAATTATCACTATTTAGCATGAAGTATGCAAATAAAAATCAGGCACTTAACTAAGTACCTGATTTTTATTTTTATGACTTTCTTCTATTATATAGTGTAAAAAAATAATAGAAGATGTCGAATTTTGTAGGTAAAGAAAGATTGACGCCTTCTTATTTGCTCCCTATACTAACAATTACTAGAGATTTTAAAATGGATAAGCCGTCCCTGTCATATTGAGAATAGGTTGAAGTTGTATACAGAGAAAGTGAGTATAGTGAAACACGATGGTATACAAAGCTTTATGGCATAAAAATATGCTAGAGTTAAAAACCCTGCATAGAGCATAGAGGCTAAAATCTAGCCTGTGGAAAGTTCACTATGGATATTTAATATAAGTTGCAAGAAAATATTAAAATAGAGCAGTGGACATAAAAAATTCAAAAAATTTTAAATTTAACTTTCCCGAATATAAATAGATCGAATGGGTATTACTTACAGATTTAATTTACCTCTATTTAAGGATTTTGACCTAATTTTTGTCGAAAAAGCTTGTGAACACTATACTGATTTCTAATAGCTCTAACATTTATTAGAAATAACGTAAATCTACTAATAGATAGTAAAAATCCACCTTGCTTTTCTATAAAAGCGAGGCAGATTTTTTACATTCTCAGATTTCTTATATTACTTTACTGTCATTTCAGCATATTGTTCTGTAAAATGGATTGTAGCAAAGTAAGGAGCTTGACCATGACGGAAATAAGTTAAAAGATAGCCGTTTTTTTGTACGATTTTGCCATTTAGGAAATGTTGGTAATCAAGTGCATATGGAATCACTAATGTATGTTTAAACAACTCTTTTTCAGTTAACTTAAAGCTTGCAAACTCTTCACCAGCAATCGCAGGATTTTCACGTAGTGCATGATAAATAGCTTTCTGCTGTTGTGCTGTCGGTCGCTCTTTCCACCATAGCTTGCGCGGTTGGAATTGCTGAGCCATCAAATAGTCTAGCTGCATTAGACTTTTAATAATATCTAAATTTGCATCATCCACTGTTTCTAAAAACATCAATAATCGGCGGAATAAATCTTCTAGCTGATGGCCAATACGTGACCAACCTTTTGTTTCCCAGTATGTGCCAAAGCTTTGGAAGAAATCAAATGGTGTGGCGAAAACCTCTGTTACTAAATATTCAATCGTATTATCCATACGATGATCATTCCAATATTTTTCAAGAACATCCTCTGCATGTTTAATGCGTACAATATCGTCAAATGTTAGAACGTTATTGGAGAAAATTTCATAAGGGGCAATATCCACATAAGTATAACCGAACTTTTCAGCCTCTACTCGAAGACCTGTCCCACGTAAAAGCTTTAAAAAACCAAGCTGTAGCTCCTCTGGACGCATAGCAAAAACATCATTAAAAGTTTGACGGAAGCTTGTATAATCTTCCTCAGGTAAGCCAGCAATTAAATCTAAATGCTGATCAATTTTGCCACCTTCTTTAACCATTGTCACTGTACGTTTTAATTTTTCAAAGTTTTGACGTCGTTTCACAAGTGTATTGGTTAAATCATTGGTTGACTGGACACCAATTTCAAAACGGAACAAGCCTTTTGGTGCATTATCATTTAAAAATTGGATAACCTCTGGACGCATAATATCTGCTGTAATTTCAAACTGGAAGACAACACCAGGCTTATGCTCATCAATTAAAAACTGGAACATTTCCATCGCATAGCTGCGACTAATGTTAAAGGTACGGTCTACAAATTTAATTGTACGAGCTCCGTGATCCATTAGAAAGCGAATATCATCCTTTATTTTTTCACGGTTAAAGTAGCGCACACCAACCTCGATTGAAGATAAACAAAACTGACAGCTAAATGGACAGCCACGACTTGTTTCAATGTACTGAATTCGTTTACTTAGATGTGGTAAATCTTCCTCAAAACGAAACGGACTTGGTAATTCACGTAAATCAATTTTTGGTGGCTGCGCGTGAATTTTTACTTTATCATCTACTAAATAGCAAATCCCGGGAACATCCTCCAACAATATTTCACCATGTAAATAACGTAATAGTTGTTTAAATGAAGTTTCCCCTTCACCCATAACAATAAAGTCTACTTCTGGAATCCGACGTAGCCAATGATGAGAATCGTAAGAAACCTCAGGTCCTCCAAGCAAAATTTTAATATTTGGACAGACAGTTTTTAACATCTTAATAACATGAATTGTTTCTTCGATATTCCATATATAACAGCTAAATCCAACAATATCAGGTTTTTTTTGGAACAAATCTGATACAATATTAAATGCAGGGTCTTTAATTGTATACTCTGTTATAATTGGATTAAATTCTGGTAGCGCGGCGCCCTTTAAATAGCGCAATGCTAAATTTGTGTGTATATATTTGGCGTTTAAAGTCGTTAAAATAGTATTCATAGAACAATCTTCCTTTCAATATCTAATTGTAACAGTCAAGTATCTGACATACAATATAATTCTTTTTACCTATTTATTTTGTGAACGGTTCGTGAAATAATTTAAAATACTTAAATTTACTAAATTTTGTAATAATAGAATCGTACTGTCATAAAGTATAGTAAAGGCTCAAAATTCGATTTAGAGGTTTTTTACTCTTTTGAAAGGTTCGGTGAGAAAGTTGAAGCAAAATGATATTAATCAATGTTTTGGAAATCTTATGAAAAGTACTTCGTCACCAACACTTATACTCAATAAAGCAGGGAAAATTTTGAACGTAAATGAGGCTGCTATCCAACTTTTTAATCTTAATTTAACGTATATTGGCTATTTAGCTATGGACGAGCCATCTAATTTAAAATGGGCAAAATTTGTTAAACAACTACAATGTGATTTACGGTCAGAAGAAATCTTTAATATTCGAACAACTGGAAATGAGTTCGAAATGCTATCATTTAAGTGTTTTTATGATCCACATACAGAGGAAATTGTAGCACAAATTTCAACATTAACGGATGATATTGCTCATCAATTATACGTTAGTCAGGTACATGAGAAATCCCAATCTTTTAATGCTTATGATTACTTACCATATGCAGTAATTGTAAGTGATGCTAGTGGCATTATACTTGGGCTTAATAAATATGCAGAAATGTTTCTAAAAGTGGAAAGTTCACAGCTTCTCCATAAAGCACATCAACATATATTTGATTCATTTACATTAAAAAAAGGGCAGATTACCACATATCTTTCAAAGCTAATGGGTGACAAGCATGCAAGTATTCATGTAGTGGATGAAACACAGGTTAGCAGCACATGCTATTATGAAATTTCAAGTATTTTTGATGAATATAATAATATTATTGTGACAGTGATTAACGATGAAACAGAGAAAAAGCAATTGCAGCATAAAGTTGAGCATCAACAAGCGTTAAATGTTGTTGGGCAGATGGCTGCAAGCATTGCGCATGAGATTCGAAATCCCTTGACATCACTAAAAGGGTTTACTGAATTATTGAAGTTAAACGCTGACGATGAATCACGTATGTATCTCTCTGTCATTGATAGTGAGCTCCAACGAATGGAACAAATTTTATCTGAGCTATTAGTATTGTCCAAGCCAACAACGATGAAGATGGAATTATTAGAGCTGGATCATCTTGTGAAACAGGTCGTTGAATTTATGCTGCCTGATGCAATGATGAAAGATATTATGATTCAGTATATTTCTACCTCTCAACAAGTGTATATTGGTGGCAATGAAAGTCGATTAAAGCAAGTGTTTATGAATTTGATTAAAAATGCAATGGAGTCTATGCATAGTGGTGGTACGATTACTGTTGAAATGATAACAAATGATTGTTCAATTGCTGAACTAATGATTAAAGATGAAGGTGTCGGTATGGATAGTGCAACATTACAAAATCTATTCCAGCCTTTTTATACAACAAAATCAAAAGGGACAGGGCTAGGCCTTGCTTTTGTAAAAAAGGTGATTGAAGAGCATGATGGTATAATAGCTGTTAATAGTGAGTTACAGAAAGGAACAAGTTTCCATTTACAATTCCCAATTTACACATTTAATCAAATGGATACGTTAGAAGTGCCCGCGAAAAACTCTGCTTATTTAGTAACATAATAAGAGTAAAAATGCTTATTTAATAAACAATAAATATGCTATATGAGAGATTGCTTTTGACAATGCTTTTCTAATATCGCTATAATGTCAAGTAGAAGAGTGAATTGAAAGGGAAAAGGATATGACGTCAGAAGATTTAAAGCAATCTTTAAAATTATATATTGTATTATCGCGTGCGCTTAAGGCTGTTAATGAAAAAACACATCAATTATTTCAAGAAAATGGTCTAAACCCAACTGAATTTGCTGTTTTAGAGCTGCTTTATCATAAAGGAAGACAGCCATTACAGCAAATAGGCAATAAAATTTTGCTTGCCAGTGGGTCTATTACGTATGTCATTGATAAGCTTGAAAAGAGAGGCTATTTATTGCGTGTTTCATGCCCGTCAGATCGTCGTGTTACATATGCTGAAATTACTGAAGAGGGTGAAGCTTTTATGAGAGAGCTTTTCCCAAAACATGAAAAGCATTTACATGAATTGATGAGTGTATTATCTCCCGAAGAGCAAGAGCAAGCCATTATACTATTAAAGAAAATTGGCCTTTCTATTAAAGATTTGTCTTATTAACTTGCAATAAGTCCAAAATGATTATTCCGATGTATGAGAAGAGAGGAATAGTTATTTTGATGTTTGCTTCCGTATGTTTGAAGATAGAAGCACCTTACCTATTGAGTATTATCAAAAGTTGTCTTATTAAATTAAGACAGCTTTTTTGTATGGAAATAAAAAAGAAGGGGCGCCTCAACATAACTGTTCAGACGCCACCTTACTTTAAGTGTATGCATTATTATTTTTTAGAAATAGTTGCTGCCATGTTTAACATAGCATCTGTTAAATCTTGTTCATCATTATCATGGATTGTTAGCTTTGTAATCAGACCATCCTTTTCAAACACAACGCCAATTACTTTTTCTGTATCAAAGTCAACAACATAACCTTCAATATTTTGTACATCCTTGAATGCTGCTAATTCATCAGCAGATAATGCTACTGTTTCGCCTACAGCATTCATATAATCTTGCATAGTTGTTTTAACATCTGCAAAGCTTGCTTGTGAAGCATCGATTGCCTCGATACGCATAAATACTTCGTCATCATCATTTGATACCAGCATATCTTTACCTGGCTCTTCTTGTGTTAATGTAAACCCTGGAAGCTGTTGTAGCTTATAGCCTTGATCAGCACTTTTAGACTCAGATGCTGTTTCAGTTTTATTTTCACCTTTTTGCACATAGTTAACATCTTGCTGAGGCTGCTCAGCAGTGCCATCTGTTTCTGTATCATCAGATGTCGGTGTATCATCACTAGCGTCTGTTTCCTCTGATTGATCAGGTGCTTCGTTATCAGGTGTTTCATTATCGGATGGTTGTTGCTCGGCGCCAGTATTAGAAGGTTCATTTTGTTCGGCATCTGTATCTCCTGTTTTTTCAGAGGTGTTACAGCCTACAACTAATACAGCGGTTAGTAATAATGCAAGGATAGAAAATAATTTTTTTTGCATAAAAAACCCTCCCTTTCTAAATTAAACGTTTGTAAAGATAAAATGTTTCCAACTTTAATGTTATGATGTTAAAGGTAACACCAAAAATAATAGTAGTACAAAAACGACATGGGCTACAATAACAAGGGGCATGCTTTTACGCCATTCATATAAAAAGCCCCAAAGAAGACTTGCGACAAGCGCAGCAATGACACCAAGCATAAAGCCGCTAATAGCAATTGATATAGCGCATAGTACAGCAGTAACAATAACAGCAAAAACTGGGCGCATAAAGCGTTTTAACTGCTGTTGAACATAGCCACGCCAAAATAGTTCTTCACCAATGGAAACGATAAAAACAAGTAAAGCATAGTGCCAAATATTTTGCGGTCCATAGGTTGCTAAAAATTTTTGAACAGACTGTACTAAATTATCGTTAATATACGGTGCGAGCCAGTAACCAAAGCGAGTAATTCCATATGTGATTGTGCCGTACCCAATACCGAAAAGTAAAAATTGCCATGTTGGTAGTTGGTCTTCAATAGTACCTGCTAAAATAGCGATGGCAATACATACGAGTAGCGTAAATGCATACATGTACCAAAATACAGCCTGATTAGCAAAAGTAAAGGCAAGCATACTATAAACGAATAATAAAGAAAGGAGAAGCATGATTGTTTGTTTCGAATTTATTGACATATTCGACCTCCATGCTTTAATTTTATCAAAAAAAAAGCCCCATATCATCTATAAAGACAAATAGGGACTATTCAGACTTTTGATTTAAGCTTCATTTGTATATAAAATTTTATAACGTTTATGATTGACGACTGTTTTTTCTTCAATTTCAAGGGAATTGAAATTCTCCATATATGTTAAATTAACAATTACAGAATTTTCATTGACCTTTTCAACAATACCTTGAAGACCATTTTTAAACTCGATAATATTTCCAACTTCAGCTATTTTCACAGACAGTCAGCTCCTTCATCGACTAATAATATACAGTTTGCATGAAAAATGTGTAAACGTAAAGCTTTTTTTCAATAATTCAGGTTAATGACACAAAAGAAAGGAATAAAATAAATGGAAAAATACGAAAATATGCTTAAGCAATTACAAAATGGGGAAAGGGAAAGTATTGAAATTGAAAAGGAAGAATTTTACGATTTTCGGGAAATTCTGGTGAAACATCCTTTATTTAAACATTTCAGAGGTGAGGCCAAACAGAACGGACGAATTATTTATACGTATAGTGAAATACCTAGAAGTTGATTTGTCGAATATTGTCGGAAGTTAATGCTGTAAGAAATGAAATATAAATGTATAATAATGGTATGATTATTTGTATGTGGAGGGTTGTATGAATGGTCAATCTACTCTTGAAACAAATGGAACAAACACGTGAGATGATGATTCGCTCAGGTGTAGAAAATGGGTTACAAAATGCAAAAACCATTCAACTGAGTCGTAGGTTAGATCAGTTAATGAATACTTATTATAGAGAGACCGCATTTGAGGAAGAAAAAGAGCAGGATGATTAACAAGATTGTTCCGATATTCAGGATATAAACATTTAAAAATAAATGTTTAAAATGTGCTCCGTTGGGGAATAACTTATTATGAACACAGCAACATTCTCATTTCCCCCTTTAGAGCAGTGATCCCCCAATCACTCGCTCTCTTTTTTTTGCCTTATTCGGTATATATGTGACAAATCTCGATTTTAGTACAAGCCGTAAGAATAGTTTGAATTTTTTTGCGGATTCACCTAAACTGAAGAAATACAGAACAATATGTGGACAAAGGAGCATATACATATGAGTAAACAGCGTATTGCATTTATTGGCGCAGGCGTTATGGGTGCTAGTATTATTAAGCATTTATTAAACAATGGGCATGAGGTAACCGTATATACACGAACAAAGGACAAAGCGGAGCCGCTAATAGCTTTAGGAGCATCATGGGCAAGCACGCCCGCTGAGGCATTTCAGCAGAATGACATAGCCTTTACAATGGTTGGCTATCCTTCAGATGTAGAAGCAGTGTATTTTGGGGAAAACGGTCTATTTCAAACAGCACAGTCTGGCAATATTGTCGTTGATATGACGACTTCAGAGCCATCCTTAGCGAAGAAAATTTTTGAACATGCACAAAAGCTGGGAGTAGAGGCTTTAGATGCACCTGTTTCTGGTGGAGATATTGGAGCTCAAAATGGGACATTATCAATTATGATTGGTGGCAATCAAGCTACATACAACAAGCTGCTACCTATTATGCAGCATTTTGGACAAAATATTGTTTATCAAGGTGAGGCTGGAGCAGGGCAACATGCCAAAATGTGTAATCAAATTGCGATTGCTTCTGGGATGATAGGTGTTTGTGAATCATTAGCTTATGGATTAAAGGCGGGGCTAGATTTATCTACCGTTTTACAATCAATATCATCGGGAGCAGCGGGTTCTTGGTCATTAAGCAATTTAGCACCACGTATGATAAAAGGCGACTTTGCGCCGGGTTTTTATATTAAACATTTTGTCAAGGATATGAAAATTGCTTTAGATGAATCCGAAAAAATGGGTATTTCTTTACCGGGTCTTGCATTAGCCTATGAGATGTACGACAAGCTTGTCGAAGAGGGCTACGCAGATAATGGCACACAAGCATTGTTCAAATATTATCAATAATAGGTGTACTGATTAACTAGTGCAGACTTTTATTATCAAAAAATAGCACATGATGCACTTCACAAGAAGGAATTTTTGATAGTAGAGATGCCTGAAGGGGTTAACGGCTGATTGAACACCGCTGGAATACACGTGATCATGCCTCACCGTATCAACAAGGCTCCTTTTGTTACTGACACAATATGCCTAAAGTATCCTTATTTTTACAGAAGATACTTTAGGCTTTTTGTTATTGACGCTAAATGGGTAAAAAATGTTAACTGCTCTGTTACCAGCCATAGAGCGGAAATAATGATGAATGGTTTGCCTAATTACTTTTTAGTGATGTAGAAGCGGCTTTACTGTTATATTGTAAATAATATTAATTTTCTTTTAAAAAAAATATTTTTTATTACAGAGAAAAATTATTTGATTATTATAGAGAATAGAGGAGGGTTTTATGAAGAAGAGCGCAGCAATAGAAGGGCAGCATCGAAGTCAGTTAGCGATTTATTTATCATTGCCAATACTGTCATGGGCATTTTATGATTTTGCTAATACAATATTTTCTTCAAATATAAATACAGTATTTTTCCCATTTTATATGGATGAAGTTTTAGGAACGAATGAAGTGATGCAGCAAGTAGCAAGCACCTTTATTTCTTATGCCAATGCTATTGCAAGCTTTTTATTAGTCGTTTTCTCACCGCTTTTTGGTGTATGGATTGATAATACAGGCTATAAAAAGAAATTTATTGTATGGTTTGCATCTATTTCTATCCTGTTTACATTTATGATGGGGGTTTTTGCTAACTGGCATACAACAATCCATTATTCGGGTGTACCGCTAAGCTTATTTTTAGTTGTTGTTAGCTTCGTGATTGCTAAATTTTTCTTTAACTCAAGTCTTGTATTTTATGATTCTATGATGGGCGATTTAGGTACAAAAGAGGAAATGCCACTCATCTCAGGCTATGGGGTGGCAGTTGGCTATCTTGGTACAATCTTTGGCTTACTTGTCTATTTATATGTAGGAGATAGCGGTTTTCATCGAGCCTTTATTCCAACTGCTATTTTATATTTGTTATTTTCATTGCCATTATTTTTTATTAACAAAGATATGCCAATTCCAAAATCAAAGCGAAAGCCAATTAAGTTTTTTGATGGCTACAAAGAAATTATTCAAACCTTTAAGGATATGAAGCAATATAAAGCAATTTTTACCTTTATGATTGCCTACTTCTTTTTAAATGATGCCATTGCGACAACGATTGCGATGATGGCAGTCTATGCGACAACGATTGTTGGCTTTAGCTCTGGTCAATTTATTATTCTTTATTTAGTATCGACGATTTCCACTATTATTGGCTCCTTTGCCTTTGGTCATATTACGAAAAAAATAGGGGCTAAGCGTGCTATTACGATTGTGGCAGTTATTATGATTGGTGCTTTAGTGCTTGCTACTCTCGCAACGGCACAATGGATGTTTTGGATTGCAGGTAGTCTATTCGGTGTATCTCTTGGGTCGATGTGGGTAACATCACGAACATATATTATTGAGTTATCACCAACAGAAAAACGCGGGCAATTTTTTGGCTTATTTGCTTTTTCGGGCAAAGTATCATCCATTATCGGTCCAGCCGTCTATGGAACTGTTACATTATGGCTAAAGGAGTATGGCACACTTGCCAGCCGTGTTGCATTATCGACACTAATTGTAATGACCGTGATTGGGCTATTAATACATCTAAAAGTTAATGATAAAAATGGAAATCGCAAGTAGGAGAAATGTATTGCCTATGATACAATTGAATTATAAATAGAAGTAGAGAAAGGAGCGGGATTGCATTGGAACATAAAGGTATATTATTAGAAAGTGGCACAAATGAGCTGGAAATCGTTGAATTTGAAGTGGCAAATAATAAATTCGGCATCAATGTTATTAAAGTAAAAGAAATTATTCAACCGATACCAGTGACATTTATTCCACACGCGCACCCGCATGTAGAAGGAATTATTCAATTACGAGGTGAGGTATTGCCAGTTGTGGATATGCTGCGAGTATTAGGTATTCAAGGCATAGAACGTAATCCACAGCAAAAATACATTGTTGCAGAATTTAATAAACAACGTGTCGTTTTCCATGTAGATAATGTAACACAAATTCATCGTATTTCTTGGAATCAGATTGAGAAACCTTCTGATATGTATCAAGGAGGAACATCACAGGTAATCGGCGTTATTAAGCAAAATGAGCAGATGATCTTACTGTTGGATTTTGAAAGAATTATGGTGGATATTAATCCTGAATCAGGTATTAGTGTGGAATCTGTGAAGAAGCTTGGGAAACGTGAGCGTAGTGAAAAGCGAATTTTAATTGCAGAAGATTCACCATTATTACGCAAATTATTATTCGATACAATGAATGAGGCAGGCTATAACAACGTTGAATTCTTTGAAAATGGCCGCGATGCATATGAATATTTAGAAGGAATTGTTAAAAATGGCGGTGATATAGGAGAACATATTCAATTAGTTGTAACGGATATTGAAATGCCGCAAATGGATGGTCATCATCTAACGCGAAAAATTAAAGAGCATCCTGATTTACAAAAACTACCTGTTATTATTTTCTCAAGTTTAATTACGGATGATCTTCGTCATAAGGGTGATCAAGTAGGAGCAGAGGATCAAATTAGTAAGCCAGAAATTGCAGAGCTTATTTTACGTATAGATCAGCTTATTCTGTAATATATGTGCCTTATCTGATACTTCACAATTTTAATAATGGGTATCCTGCGAGTATATGAATAAATGAAAGAAAAGTCGGATGCCTTAACGGTTCCGACTTTTTTTGTATAGCATGATTAATGATGAACAAAATAACATACAAGATACACTTGAAGGAAGTGATGATTTGAATGAACTAAAAACAGCCATTATTGATATCGGCTCAAACACCATTCGACTAGTATTATATCAGTACAATTATGAAGAGGGACTTCAGGAGCTAGGAAATATTAAAACAGTAGCTCGCTTACGTACATATTTGCAACCCTCAGGCGAGATGTCGGAAGATGGCATTCAAGTGTTATCGGAAACCTTATTAACATTTAAAGCAATGCTTGAGGAATTTGAAATAGCAGATGTTAAAGCGGCTGCAACTGCTGCGATTCGTCAAGCTACAAATCGCGATCAAATTATTGCCCAAATGAAGGAGCAAACAGGTATTCAAATAGAGCTTTTATCCGAAGAGGAGGAGGCTTATTTTGGCTATATTGCGGTTGCCTATTCAATGGGGACAAAATCTGCTGTCACAATTGATATTGGTGGTGGTAGTACCGAAATTACACTGTTTGAAAATAAAGAGCTTCAACAATCTCATAGTTTTCCATTTGGGACTGTGTCACTAAAACAGCGCTTTGTAAAGGGCGATATTATTAATAGCAGTGAAAAAAAGGAATTAATTTCCTTCGTAAAAGAGCAGTTTCAAACACTTCCGTGGATACAGAATGTTGGTTTACCGATTATCGCGATTGGCGGAAGTGCACGGAATATTGCACAAATCCATCAGCAAAAGCATGATTATCCTATCGCAAGTGTTCATGGCTACGATATGGCAAAGGAAGATTTAGATGACTTAAGTTCATTTTTAGGGCAATTAAGCTTCCAGGAGTTAAATCAGCTTGATGGGCTTTCATCTGACCGTGCAGATATTATTGTACCTGCATTAGAAGTATTTAGAGTGTTGATGGAGGTTGTTGATAGTCCATCATTCCAGCTCACTAAAAAAGGCTTGCGAGAGGGATTGATTATTCAACGCATTTTACAAACAGATGCAAACGCTTTTGATAAATATAATGTGTTTGAAGGCAATGTCAGAAGATTAGCACGTCAGTATGGTCGTACAGAAATGGAAGTTGATTTTTTAATGCATTTAGCAGACCAGCTGTATCGAGAATGTTGTCATTTAGGATATTTACAATATAATGCAGAAGATTTGCAGTTATTAGTGAAAGCAGCGAAGGTATTTAATATAGGTGAGTATATTGAATTAAGCTCTTCAAGTCAGCATACATTTTATTTGATTGCCAATCAAGCTATTGATGGATTAAACCATCAAGAAAGAGTGATACTGGCACTGCTAGCTTCCTACAAAAATAAAGATTATTTCCAGCGATTTGCGACTCCATTTGCAGAATGGATGAGTCAGGAGGAATATCGTAAAATACGAAGTTTTGGAGGGCTATTAAAGTTTGTCTATGCTTTAAATGTTTCAAAGCGAAATGTTGTCCATGCGATTGAAATGCAAACAGAGGAAGATTATGCGCAGCTCAATATTTATATAAAAAATAATGCAGCTGCTGAAAAATACCAAGCAAATCGACATAAAAAACATTTAGAACGAGCATTAAAAATCCCATTAAAAATCAATTTTATTGAAGAAGGGTGGAATAACATATGACAACTGAAGTAACAAGTAATGAATTGCATGAGGAAGAGTTTTCAGAGCGTAGTAAATTGTTGGAGGAAATTGCAAAGCCACAGTATTATAATAATCGTGAATTAAGCTGGCTTGCTTTTAATGAGCGTGTATTAGAGGAGGCAGAGGATGAAGCTAATCCTCTGCTAGAGCGTTTAAAGTTTTTAGCTATTTTTAGCTCAAATTTAGATGAATTTTTTATGGTGCGTGTGGCAGGGCTACAGGATCAGGTACGTGCTGGCTTCCATAAGCCAGAAAATAAATCTGGTTTAACACCAAAGGAGCAATTAGCAAAGATTGCAGAGCGCACACAGGCTTTAGTACGCCGACAAACGGAAGTGTATCGACATTTAATCTATGACTTACTACCACAACATAATGTACATATTGCAGATATGAAAGATTTGAATAGTGAACAAAAAGCATATATTAATGAAATGTTTACAGAAACTATTTTCCCAGTTTTAACGCCTGTCGCAGTAGATGCTTATCGTCCATTTCCAATATTGCTTGGGAAAACATTGAATTTACTTGTATTGCTAGAGCAGGATGAGGAAGACCTTGAAAGTCGTGAGAGAGTGGCGATTGTACAAGTGCCATCCGTATTAGATCGATATATTAAAGTGCCGTCTGAGGAAGGAAAAACAGTCGTTGTTTTATTAGAAGATGTTATTGTTGCACATATTGAAAAGTTGTTTTATGGGTATAGTGTGAAATCTGCTCAGGCTTTTCGATTAACAAGAAATGCAGATTTAACTATTCATGAAGAGGGAGCTAGAGACCTTTTAGTTGAAATTGAAAAAGAGCTGAAAAAGCGTAAATGGGGTGTAGGCAGTCGTCTGGAAGTTCGTGTAGGGGAAATGAATGACGAAGTGCTTCAATATTTGTTAGAAGAGTTTGAAATTGAAGAAACAGATGTTTTCCATATTGATGGACCGTTAGATTTAACATTTATGTTCTCCTTTGTTAAAGGCATATCAGTAGGTCGTGAGCATTTAGAGTATGAAAGCTTTTTCCCACAGCCACCTTTAGATTTACAGTCAGATGAAAATATATTTGAAAAAGCTTTACAGCAAGATATATTTTTCCATCATCCATACGAATCATTTGCACCGATAGTTGATTTTATTTCAGAGGCAGCTGTCAATCCAGATGTGCTTGCCATTAAACAAACATTATATCGAGTGAGCGGCAATTCGCCGATTATTCAAGCATTAAAGCTTGCTGCTGAAAATGGCAAGCAAGTAACAGTATTAGTGGAGCTAAAAGCACGTTTTGATGAAGAAAATAATGTGCATTGGGCTAAACAATTAGAGCAAGCAGGCTGTCTCGTCATTTATGGTATGAATAATTTAAAAACACATTCGAAAATAACGCTTGTCGTTAGTCGTCAGCATGGCAAAATTGAGCGCTTTGTGCATCTAGGAACAGGAAATTATAATGATGCCACTGCAAAAATTTATACGGATATGGGCATCATAACGACAGATAAAGAATTCGGTGTTGATGCGACAAACTTCTTTAACTACTTAAGTGGCTATACAGAAAAACCTACATTTAATCATTTAGTCGTGGCTCCTTTTGATATTCGTGATGAATTTATACGATTAATGGATGAGGAAATTGCTTGTCATAAAAAATATGGTAATGGCTTTATTCGTGCAAAAATGAATTCACTAACAGATAAAGATTTAATGATGAAGCTATATGAGGCATCCATTGCAGGTGTGAAGGTAGAGCTTATTATAAGAGGTACTTGCTGCTTAAGACCGGGTATTCCTGGCATTAGTGAAAATATTACAGTAACAAGTATTGTTGGTCGTTTCCTTGAACATTCCCGTATCTATTGGTTCCATCATAATGGAGAAAATAAAATTTACTTATCTTCAGCAGATATGATGACACGTAATATGGTTAAACGTGTAGAAATTTTATTCCCTGTATATGCAAATGATATAAAAACTCGTATCATTGATATTATGAATACACAATTACGAGATACGGCAAAAGCACGTATTCAAGACTCTAATGGTAAATATCATTATAAAGAGTTTAATCGTGGGGAAGACCCAATCAATAGTCAGGAGATTTTCTTACAGGAAGCATTAAAGCCTACGTTAGATGAAGAATAGAGCAAACACGCTCCTTAGGTGAGGGATAAAATGAAAAACTATAGAGAGAGTGTAGCGCCATTTGCAGATTATCAACAACTTATGCAGCTTAATCCATTCGATGCTATTGTATGTTTAAGGAAAGTTGATATGAACGTATTTGAGGTCGTTGAATTTAATGATAAGCTACCATTATTTATGGAGCTGCAAGACGTTACAGCAACGGCTGCAGAGCATTTCTTTACAAGGAAATGCTGGCTACAATTGTTAAAAATTTTAAATGAAGACCTCAATCAACAACCTATTCTGCAATTAGGTACTGATCTTCAAGAGAAAAAATTTGCGATTCATGTACAGCCATTTGCTATATCGATGATTGCGATTATTTTTCGTGAAGTACAATATCATGTACAACCATATTTACAATTTGTGGAACAATATATTGATCCAGTGCTAACAACAGACTTACAAGGCCGAATTATTCATCAAAATGTTGCAGCTACCTCTCTCTTATCAGGAGAGCAGCACAACCTAATAGGGCAAGATATTTTTTCATTATTAGAAAGAAAATATATCAATGAATTTAAGCCATTATTTGCTAAAACAATTACAGGCTCAACACTTGGCATGCCTGAATGTTTATTTAAAGAACAATTACTAAGTCAGAGGCCCTTCTATTTAAGAACGCATCCTGCATACTTTAATGGTGAGGTAATTGGTGTCCATTTATTTATAAAAGATGCTAGCTCGTATATCATCAATGACCGTGAAATATTTTACCATTTAGCACTAACGGATGAACTAACAGGTATTTGGAATCGGAAAGCCCTTAAGGAACATTGGCTGCAGCATTTGCAGGATAAAGCACAGAAGCAAAAGCAAGCGGCGCTTATTTTAGTGGATATTGATCGCTTTAAAAAATTTAATGAATCCCTTGGCGAAAGTCAAGGTGATGAGCTAATGCGGATGTTTTGTCACAGGCTACAGGAGCTTTGCTATGCACAATGCTTACTCTATCGCTATAATAGTGACGAGTTTATTTTTGTGCTAAAGGATGTAAGTATTCAAAAAATTGAGTGTACAGCTAATGCTATTTTAGAGGCTTTAAAGCAGCCATTTTTGATAGATGGGCAGGAATATTTTATTAGCGTGTCAATTGGTATTGCACTTAGCCCAGCAGATGGTAAAGATTTAGAAACATTGATACGAAAAGCAGATAAAGCTTTATTTGCGGTGAAAGAGCATGGACGTTCACATTATCGCTATTACCGTGAAGATATGACTGCTATTTTTCCAAATGAAGCTTTGATGGAGGCACATTTACGACGTGCCATTGAATTTAATGAATTAAGCTTGCATTTACAGCCACAAATGGATTTATCAAGCAATAGTATTAATAGCTTTGAGGCATTGCTGCGATGGAATAATCGCAAGTTTGGCTTTGTATCACCTGCACAGTTTATTCCTATAGCAGAAGCATCAGGTTTAATTATTGATATTGGTGATTGGATTATTGATGAGGTTTGTCGCTATCAACGAGAGTGGCAAATGAAGGGCTACCGTCCTGTACGTATCGCTGTAAATATTTCACCAAAACAGTTTAAAAAAGAAAACTTTGCACGAAAAATTAAAGCAACGCTACAGAAATATAATGTAGCACCTGAATTATTAGAGGTAGAAATTACAGAAAGCTCTATGACAAATGTACATGAAACATTTTCTATTTTAACAGAGCTTAAACAGCTTGGGGTATATGTATCAGTGGATGATTTTGGAACAGGCTATTCCTCATTAAGCTATTTAAAGCGTTATCCAATCGATATTATTAAAATTGACCAATCCTTTATTGCGGATATTGCAAAAGATGATAAAAATGAGGCGATTATTAAAGCCATTATTTCCATGTCCCATAATTTAGGTTTAGAGGTTGTTGCTGAAGGAATCGAGGAGCTAACACAAGTCGACTTTTTGAAGCGCCACCATTGTCAAAAGGGACAAGGCTATTTATATAATAAGCCTTTACCAGTTGAAGCCATTGAACAACAATATTTTGTAAGCTAAATACGAAGTAGCACTTTTATCGCAAAATGGATAAAGTGCTACTTTTTATTTATTATTTTTAAGACCATTTAATACCACCGTTGTAAACTGTGCCATTTCCGTAGCAAGATCAAAGTCATCATTATGAATTAACCAATCATACACATTGGCGCGCATACAACGCTGAATAATCGCTTGTATACGAGCAGTAGGTAAATCCTGTCTAAATTCTTCTTGCTGAACTCCCTCCTCAATATATGCATTGATTAGTTGAAAAATCTTTCGTTGTGGATTGATTAAATAGTGATCTGGTTCGACTTGGTTTGTCATTGCAGCCGTATAAATTGTACGTAATAAATCTTTTCCCACATCATTTGTTAAATAATTCATTTGTGCTTGATACAGTAATAAAATTTTTTGACTTGCTGGTAATGCGCGATCAATATTTTTTTCTACAGTGCTATAAAAACTATCGAGTTCTACAAACTTTTCTAAAATAACATCATACTTCGATGGGAAATGCGTGTAGAATGTGCCCTTTGACACATTACAGGCTTTTGTAATCTGTTCAATTGAAACATGCTCAAATCCGTATTTATTAAATAAATCTAACGATGTTTTTAATAATTTTTCACGTGTTGCTAAGGCTTTTTTTTGTCTATTTGTGAGTGCTGTCATTACTCTATAAGACCTCCTAATGAAATATTTTAGAATAATTTAAAATAAAAATATTCAGAAAATATAAAATTTTAAATTGACGAAATGCTTTTCTTTTGATTATTATTTAATTGACCGAGGTCAATGACCGTGGTCGCTGAAATTGCTTTATATAATTTATGTTACGACAAAAAGCTAGCACTGACTAGTATAGCGTATTATTTGGCGATGTTATTGAATTTTTAAGAACAGGGGGAGGTCTACATGACAGAAAAGTTAGGCTTTATCGGTTTAGGCAATATGGGATTACCGATGACGATTAATTTATTAAAAGCGGGCTATAAAGTGTATGGCTTTGATACAAATGCAAAGGCATTGGCACAATTCGTAGAGGCAGGGGGCATTGGGCTTGAAACCTCAAAGGATGTTGCGGAGCAATGTGATGTTATTATGACCAGCTTGCCAACTCCTAAAGTTGTCGAATTGGTATATCAATCAGAGCAAGGTATTTTACGATATGCAAAAAAGGGTGCTTTACTGATTGATTTTAGTACCGTTAACCCTGAATTGAATGATGTCTTACATAAAGAGGCTAAAGTATTAGGCTTGCGCTATTTAGGAGCGCCTGTAAGTGGAGGCGTTATTGGAGCTGTTAATGCAACGTTAACAATTATGGTCGGTGGCGATACGGAAGATTATGAAAGCGCTTCAACAATTCTAAAAGTAATGGGACAAAATATCTATCATTTAGGCACATCATCGAGTGTAGGAACTCGCATTAAATTACTTAATAATCTAATGATTGGTTTTTATACAGAGGCTGTCGCTGAAACAATTGTTCTTGGTGAAAAAATGGGTATTCATGCTGACACATTGTATGAAGTTTTAAGTAATAGTTATGGTCAAAGCCGTATCTATGAACGGAATTATGCAGAATATATGAAAAATGATAATTACGAACCAGGTTTTTCTACAAACTTATTATTAAAGGATTTAAAGCTAGCGAAGGAAATGGCTGATAAAGCAGGTGTATCTTTGCGAATTGGTGAAAAGTTAGTAGACCTTTACAGTGAAATTGCGGAGCAAGGGTATGGAGAAAATGATATGTCTGCGGCTTATTTAAGTCTAAAAAATAATAATCAAATAAAACAAGTGTAAGAGGAGGAAATAATGATGACAACAGCACAAGAAGTGAAAACATTAACACATTTTATTGGTGGACAGCTAGTAGAAGGAACAAGTGGACGTTTTGGTTCAGTATTCAACCCAAGCACAGGAGATGTGATTGCTAAAGTTCCTTTGGCAACAGCACAAGAAACGCGTGACGCTATTGAAAAAGCACAAGCCGCATTCCCACAATGGCGCGATACATCAGTAGCAAAGCGCGCTAATATTTTGTTAAAATTCCGTAACTTAGTAACTGAAAATATGGATGAATTACTGCAAATTATTTGTACAGAAAGTGGTAAAACGGTTGAGGATGCTAAAGGTGAAATTACACGAGGGCTTGAGTCCGTTGATTTAGCTATTGGTGCACCACATTTAGTAAAGGGAGAATACTCAGTAAATGTTGGAGGTCAAATTAACGCTTATTCAGCTAAATATCCATTAGGCGTAGTAGCAGCTATTTCTCCATTTAACTTCCCAATTATGGTCCCTCTTGCACAAACAAGTATGGCAGTTGCTGTAGGGAATGCTGTTGTGTTGAAAGCTTCTGAGCGTGTACCAATGACAGCTCTTTATATTAGTGAATTATGGAAGAAAGCAGGCTTACCAGATGGTATTTGGACAGTTGTAAATGGTGATAAAGATGCTGTAAATGAGCTGTTAGAAAACCCAACTGTGCAAGCGGTTTCATTTGTAGGATCAACACCAGTTGCTAAATATATTTATGAAACAGCTTCTAAATATGGCAAGCGTGTAACGGCATTTGGTGGAGGAAAAAACAATATGGTTGTTATGCCAGATGCAGATTTAGAGCAGGTAGCGAATGCCTTTATTGGTGCAGCATATGGTGCAGCGTCTCAACGCTGTATGGCCATCTCAACAATTATGCCTGTTGGAAAGGACACAGCAGATCGCTTAGTAGAGATTTTGAAAGAGAAAATTTCAAGTTTAAAGGTAGGTCCATATACAAATGCTGATTCAGATTTCGGTCCTGTTATTTCACAGCAATCGAAAGAGGTGACGATAGCAGCTATCAATCGTGGAGAGGCTGAGGGAGCATCCATTGTCTGTGATGGGCGTGAATTGGATATTGTGAAAGAATCTAAAGGCTTCTATGTAGGTCCTACATTATTAGATAATGTCAAGCCAGGTATGGAGATTTATGAGCAAGAAGTATTTGGTCCTGCTCGTAATGTTGTACGCGTAGATTCATTGGAAGAAGCGATTCAGTTAATCAATGAACATGAATTAGGGAATGGTGTGACGATCTATACAAATGATGGATTAGCTGCTCGCAAATTTACAACAGAAATTGATGTAGGGATGGTAGGTGTTAATGTACCGATTCCAATTCCAGTGGGCTACCATAATTTTGCTGGCTTTAAAGATTCTCGTTTTGGTGAGGGGCATATGTTTGGACCAGATCAAGCGCGATTCTTTACAAAAACAAAGACAATTTCAGAGCGTTGGATAGCAAGCAATGCATCCACAACATCAACATTTGCATTTCCAAGTAATAATGACTAATTCAACTTTTTTGTAAAAATGTAACATCATTAAATCCTATTTAAAAAAATATATGTAAGAGTAAAGGTGCTGCCAGGAAAGAAATAAGCTTTCCTGCTAGTCCTTTTTGAAAGAATTCGATGGGTGGGATGTAAATGATAGAGTATATTGGTCTTTTTGGTAGTTTAGCATTATTAGTTTATTTAACAATGAGAGGCGTTAATTTACTTATTTCAGCACCATTAACTGCGTTGATAGCAGCGATCACAAATGGCCTTGCCTTTTTTCCTCAAACAGCTAAAGAGGAGCAAGCCAATTTCTTAACAAGTTATATGGATGGCTTCACTGGATTTGTTGGGTCATGGTATTTAATGTTTATGGCAGGTGCTATTTTTGGTAAAGTTATGGAAGATACAGGTGCAGCAGATAGTGTATCTAAATGGATCGTTGAGAAAGTTGGTGTGAAATATGCTGCATATGCAGTTGTGTTAGCAGCAGCGGTACTCACATATGGAGGAGTTTCTGTTTTTATTGTTGCTTTTTCCGTATACCCAATGGCAATCAGCTTATTTAAACAAGCGAATTTTCCACGACGTTTTATTCCAGCAGCACTTGGTCTAGGTTCTGTAACTTTTACGATGACATCTGCTGGATCGCCTGAAATTCAAAACTGGATTCCAATACCATATTTAGGTACAACACCATATGCTGGCTGGCAGGTTAGTATTATTGTAGCTATTTTTATGGGGGTTGGTGGTGCATTATGGTTAAATTGGATGATCAAGCGTGCTGTTAAAAGCGGAGAAGTATTTATTGAACGCTCAACAGACCCAGTAGTTGATGAAACACGTAAATTGCCAAGTCCAATTCTTAGTCTTCTTCCATTATTAGTTGTACTGGGTATTTCCTTTGCTTTCCATGATTCTTTAGGAACATCTGCTTTAATTGTGGCATTAACAAGTGGGTGTATTGTCGCTTATTTAATAAGTTATAAATATTCAAAGTCAATTGGAACAACGTTAGCAGCAGGGGCGATGGGAGCTATTGTGGCGATTACTAATACAGCGGCTGTTGTAGGCTTTGGCGGAGTAGTAAAAGCAACGCCATCCTTTGTAGCAACAGTAGATGTGATGACAAATATTCCTGGAAGCCCATTAATTGGCGGTGCTTTAGCAATTGCAGTTATTGCAGGTTTAACAGGTTCAGCATCTGGTGGCCAAACGATTGCGATGCCATTACTTGCTCCACATTATATTGAGATGGGTGTAGATACGGAAGCGTTACATCGAACAATTGCTATCGCATCAGGATCACTGGATTCATTGCCGCATGGGGCTATGTAGTGACAACCATTAATTCGGTTTGTAATGAGAAGCATAAGGATGCATATCTACCGTTTGGGGCTTTGACAGTTATTATCCCAATTATAGGTACAATATTAGCTATCGTATTATTCTCGCTAGGCATGTAGGAGGAATATTATATGAAAGGAAAAACGGTTTTCATTACAGGAGCAGCTCGTGGTATTGGTCTTTCAATAGCACAAATATTTGCTGAACAGGGTGCGAATGTAGTCATTACAGATAAAGATGATCAGCTTTTAAAAGAGGTGGTTGCACAAAATCCTACTTTAACAGCCTATTTATGCGATGTAACAGAAGAAGATGCTATACGTGAGGCGATTGATTGTACAATTGAAAAATTTGCAACCTTAGATATTTTAATTAACAATGCAGGCTTTCAACATATTTCTCCTATTGAGGATTTTAAGACAGAGATTTTTAAGACAATGCAACAAGTAATGGTCGTTGCACCATTTATCGCTATGAAATACGCGTTACCTCATATGAAAAAGAACCAATACGGTCGTATTATTAATATGGCATCCATCAATGGCATTATAGGATTTGCTGGTAAGGCTGGCTACAATGCAGCGAAGCATGGTGTTATTGGCTTAACTAAGGTAGCTGCACTTGAAACGGCAAATGATGGAATCACTGTGAATGCTATTTGTCCAGGGTATGTTGATACGGATTTAGTTCGTAATCAGTTTAGAGATTTAGCTAAAACAAGAGGGATTCAAATAGAGGAAGTGCTTGAACAGGTATTATATCCTCTTGTACCGCAAAAACGATTGCTTGATATTTCTGAAGTCACAGGGCTTGCCTTATATTTAGCAAGCGATGGAGCGAAGGGGTTAACAGGGCAGGCTATTATTTTAGATGGTGGCTATACAGCTCAATAGTTTAAGGAGGGAGCATTATGATTCAAACGAAAACAATTTTTACGGTTCATTCACCAGGAACCATTGTTTACGGAAGAGATTCATTTAAAGAGGTAGGGGTGTATGCCAAAAAGCTAGGAACAAAGGCGCTAATTATTAGTGATCCAATTATGAACAGCCTAGGCTTTGTAGAGCAGTGTACGACACAATTAAAAATGCAAGGATTGGAAGCGGTTTCGTATTTAGGGGTGACGACTGAGCCTGATGATACATATGTAGCGGAGGGACTTGAGCTATTGCAAGCAGAGGGCTGCGATATTATTGTATCTGTTGGTGGAGGTAGCTGTATTGACACAGCAAAGGCGATTGCTGTTGTCGCTACAAATGGCGGCTATATAGGGGATTATATGAAAATGGCAAAGGTTGCAGAGCAGACACCAATTCCACATATCGCTATCCCTACAACGGCAGGTACAGGCTCTGAAGCAACAGATGCAACAGTTATTACGAATACAAAGACAGATGTGAAAATGATGATTAAGCAGCCAGCCTTTATGCCAATAGTGGCAATTGTTGATCCTGTCTTAACGGTCACATCACCTCCTGCGATTACAGCAGCAACAGGAATTGACGCATTAAGTCATGCCATTGAAAGCTATTTGTCACGTTTAGCACATCCATATTCCGATGTACTTGCATTATCTGCAATGGATTTAATCGTCAATAATATTGTAAAGGTCTATGAGCAGGGTGATGATATTGATGCGAGGGAAGCAATGTCATTAGGCTCTATGCAGGCAGGCTTATCCTTTTCCAATGCTTCTGTCGCATTAGTGCATGGCATGTCACGTCCTATTGGTGCACTGTTCCATGTTCCACATGGTATATCCAATGCAATGCTGCTACCTGTTGTTTTAGAATACTCAAAAGGGGCTTGCATTGATCGACTGGCAGATTTAGGGCAATTTTTCTATAAGGCAAAAGAACCTTTATCACAGGAGGAGCTTGCACATTTAGCGATTATGTCTATTAAGGAAATGTGTAAACATATGAAAATCGGAAATTTACAGCAATGGGGGATAGACAAGCGAGCCTATTATGAGGCTATACCGAAAATGGCAGATGATGCACTTGCCAGTGGTAGCCCTGCCAATAATCCAAGAATTCCAACAAAAGAAGAGTTAATGGAGCTTTATAAAATTGCTTATACGTATATATTTTAAGAGGCTAGAATATCACTAGCCTCTTTTTATATGGAAAAATAATAGAGGGAATTTGCAGAATTAATATGACATATTCGAGCATATATAGTAAAATTACAGTGAATAGCCATTCATTTTTAAACAAAGGGGGAAATGGTATGTTGCAGGGGAAAACCATTATTATTACAGGTGGATCAAGCGGTATGGGGCTTTATATGGCAAAACAGTTTGTGGCTGAAGGTGCAAATGTGGTAATTACAGGACGTAATGAGGAACGCTTAGCTGAAGCTAAAAAGTTTATTGCCGAGGCTGGATCATCGATTGAAACATTTCAAATGGATGTGCGAGTGCCAGAGCACGCAGAGGCAATGGTAGCATTTGCTGTTGAAAAATTTGGACAAGTGGATGGGCTTGTGAATAATGCTGCTGGTAATTTTATCGTGCGTGCAGAGGATTTAACACCAAATGGCTGGAAGGCTGTAGTAGATATTGTACTAAATGGTACATTCTTCTGTTCCTCTGCAATTGGTAAGTATTGGATTGAACAGCAAATAAAAGGGTCTATTGTAAATATGGTAGCCACATATGCTTGGAATGCGGGGGCGGGTGTTATTCATTCAGCCGCGGCAAAAGCTGGGGTATTATCCTTAACAAGGACATTGGCTGTGGAGTGGGGGAAACAGTATGGAATTCGCGTTAATGCTATTGCACCAGGCCCAATTGAACGTACAGGTGGAGCAGATAAGCTTTGGGAGTCAGAGGCGGCTGCTACTCGTACATTGGAATCAGTGCCATTAGGTCGTATTGGTACACCAGAAGAAATAGCAAATTTAGCAACATTTATCATGTCTGATAAGGCAAGCTATATGAATGGAGAATGTGTCACACTGGATGGTGGACAGTGGCTAAACCAGTATCCATTCTAAAATAATTGCATAATGCAGAGCTGGGTTGACGCATACTAAGGGAAAAGAAAGGAGTTTTGCCGATGGATATGTGGTTAATACCAGCTCTTATTGCAATTGTTATTATTGCTGCAATTTCGTTTGTATCGACATTAAAAATTGCAAAAATGACGTCTAAACGAAAATCAGAAAATGATACACCTATTTCAGAAACAGTTGAAGAATATGCAACAATGTTAAATCCAATTGTATGGGTGTATGCGATTTTTTTACTTTTTTTAGGGATTATGATTTTTTATTATTGGAGTAAGGCTGGCTATTAGATAGTGATAAACAATCCTCATTTCAGTGGTGAAATAATTGTAAAAAAATGGAACATCACTGAATGAGGATATATGTAGTTTTTGTTGAAGCTGCTCAAATAATTCATTGTTCCTGAAAAACTCTTCTCGTCCTGACCATGGTCATAGATAGAAAAACTATGATATGATGAAGGAGAAGGACTGTTCTGCATAGTGAGGACAGAAAAGGAGAAGAAGTTCATGATTTCAACTAACAGCAAAGACTTATTAGCAATGCCAATTAGTGATTTTATCATTTCCTCTGAAAAAGTCGCGCATGTACAAAGCGGAAATAGCGCTGAACATGCACTCCTTGTACTAACACGTACAGGGTATTCGTCCATACCTGTCCTAGATTTGAAATATCGACTTCAAGGTTTACTTAGCATAAAAATGATAACAGAAGCAATTCTTGGACTTGAACATATTGAGTATGAGAAGTTACCAGATATTAAAGTTGACACTATTATGGAAAAAGAAATCGCTGTCATAAAGTTAACGGACACATTCCAGCGTGCTTTAGATTTAGTGATTAACCACGCCTTTTTATGTGTAGTGGACGAAGATGGAACATTTGCAGGGATATTAACAAGACGTGTTATTTTAAAACAGTTGAAAAAGCATATCTATCAAAAAGAGTAATAGTTTAAGAGGGCGCTCAGATGTCAATCATGAGGCTCTCTTTGCTTGTATTGGAGGTTTATAATTTGATGGCAACAGAGGCAGAGATTTTAAAAATTCTTGCTGAGGAACGCAATATGCGGAAAGCGGCAGAGCGTCTATTTTTATCCCAACCAGCCCTTTCGCAACGCCTACAAACGATTGAAAAGGACTGGGGTGCACAGCTTTTTATTCGTTCACAAAAAGGCTTAACTGCTACACCTGCTGGCGAACAGGTTATTGCATATGCAAAGGAAATACTAGCGAAAAAAGAGGAAATTTACGAAACGATTCAAGCCTTAACAACGAGGGTCAATGGAACATTAAAAATTGCTTGTGCATCTATTGTTGGTCAGAACTGGCTACCTAAAATATTGAAGGATTTTGTTATGAAATATCCTGATGCCAAAATATCGCTTATGACTGGTTGGAGCTCTGAAATTGTTAGGGCTCTTTATGATGGTGAGGCACATGTGGGTATTGTACGTGGGCAGGTTGACTGGAAGGGAGAAAAAATACACCTTTTTAGGGATACACTTTATTTAGTAGATAAGGAATTGAATACAATTGAAGATGTACTAACAACAGAACGTCCCTTTATTCAATATAAAAGCGATTCCAATTATTATCAGGAAATCCAGCAATGGTGGCAGCAGCATTTTGCTTCAAATCCACGAAAGCAAATATTAGTGGATCAAATCGAAATTTGTAAACAAATGGCTTTAAATGGAACTGGCTATGCTATACTGCCTTCTATCACATTAAATGACGATGACCATATTCATAAAATTCCATTAACAAACAATGAAAAGGAATTTGGCATTACGCGAGATACTTGGCTAATTGGCTATGAGTCATCCTTTGAATTAAGACAGGTTGAAGCATTTGTTGAAGTAGTACAAGATCACGCGCGTTGTTTATTTGACTACACAAAATAAAATAGGCTGCCCAAAAAGTTGATGGACATCAATTTTTCGGGCAGTCTTGTTTATGATGCTGCAAAATTTTTCATTACTGCTGAAAGAAAATTGTATCATAATAACCAAGAGAATGTTCTACATAATAAGCTGTTAAAGAAACTTTTGGTCATGTAGAGATTGTTATTATGACATTGTATTTGAGTGAAGTAGCAAAGGGTATGGTTGATTTGGAGGAAGCTAAAAAAAGAGGAAAGGAGTAATTTGAAACGGAGAAAGTATATAGCTTATTAGAAAAGGTGTATGGAGAAATGCAGGAAGTAAAAGCGAAGTGCAAGAATTAAAAGGAAAAGTTGATAATATCGAAAAAAATGAATAGTCATTTCACAGGGATTGGCAAGAAATTTGAAGAGGTTGATGAATTGCGAAATCACGCTAATAAAGAGATGAGAGAAAGATTGGATTATGTTACATTAAAAATTGCAGAAAATGAGAAAGATATTATGTTTATACGCTACAATGAATAGATTATTGTAGAGGTATGCTGACAGCGCAAAGATGGGCGTGCTTTGCAGAGAAAACACTGTTTAAAAGGCATTCATCTCTTGCTTGACATGTCAGGTAGCAAAGCATTCGAAATGAAGGGCTTGAATAGGAAGTAAATTCCTTTCAAGCCTTTTGTTTTTAGGCGAACTATAGTCGAGGTCTATTGCTTAATTCTTAAGAGTTTATGAATATTCATGAAGATAGCGTAAGAAATGGAACAAAACACAATAGAAATCGTATAATTATGTAACCATCTATTTACATAAAGAGGAGTTGAGCATTTGAAAAAGATAAACATAACGGCACTGACCTTATTCATAATGATGATCATTAGCTTGATTATGCCTTTAACAGAGGTACATGCGGCTGCAACATTAGAGGTGAAGGCAACAGCCGGTATATCGGGGAAAGCTAAACATCAAACAGCACTGCCATTACAGGTGACGATCAAAAATAATGGCGAGGATTTTTCGGGAGATATGGCTATTAATGCTGCTTATTCATATGAGATTGCATCAGCATATGTTGTGCCGATTGATTTAGCAGCAGGTGAGGAAAAAACATTTACATTCTACTTAGATGGCACTAACTATGGTTATAACAGTGGCGATTTATTGGCCTTTTATCGTGGTGGCATTGAAAAGGGTGAAAAGGTGGAATATAAAGGGACTAAACAGTTACAAACAAATACTTTAGACCCTACCTCCATATTCATTTATACATTAACAGATAAAAGTGATCGTCTATCGGGGTATTTACAGTTAACATCATTTGCCCCACAGAATGATTTGGAAGTATTTCATCTTAATCAACTAGAAAATTATACGTTTCCAGAGAACGCACAAGGGCTAGCGATGGCAAATATTATAGTCGTTGATGAAGTAGCAATTGCTGATTTAACGCAAAAGCAGCAGGAGGCTTTACTAGGCTGGGTGCAGGATGGTGGTACGTTGCTATTAGGTGGAGCTGAACAGGTGAATGCAACAGCAGGTATTTTCCAACAATATTTACCACTTTCTTTATCACCAGAAATGACAACTGTTACTGCTGAAACATTAACAAAATTAACAGGTGGCGGTACTTTTACACAGCCAGCTTCAATGTATACAGCAACAAATAATGAAGGCAGTACACCAGTATTAACAGATAATGATACGATTTTAGCATCAAAGACAAAAGTCGGCAGTGGGGAAATTGTGCAAACAGCCTTTTCTTTAGGTGATCAACCGCTGGCATCTATGGATGGCTATACCGCATTAATCGCCAAAGTGGTGAATCTTCAAAGCATTTCTCAGCAAGGAGCGATGATGCAGGGGCAGCCTCCGCTTGAGCGCATGTCCTATGAGCTACGTGATGTCAATGAATTATTCCCATCCTTTGAAGTATCTGTGAGCTATATGCTAATTGTTATTATTCTTTATATTTTAATTATCGGGCCAGTTCTTTATATTGTGCTGAAAAAAATGGACAAGCGTGAGCATGCATGGTGGATTATTCCATCATTATCCATTGTTATATCAATTGCTCTCTTTATTATTGGTGCGAAAGATCGGATTGTTCAGCCACAGGTTCAACAAACAGCCTTTTACAAGGTCAATGAGGATAGCAGTGTGAATGGTTATTATTTAGCCTCTATTTTAACAAATCGTAGTGGGAATTTTGTTGTGCAAGCAGATCAACAAACAACTGCGGTTGCCACAAGAAAATCTATTGATATGACAGGCAATATGAGCAGTTTACAAGATCACTCATATATAAAAGAGCATGCCAATGGTTCAACATTAACATTGCGTGATTTAAGCTATTGGTCTGTTCAATCATTTGGCGGAAAAACATCCGCACAAAATATTGGCAAAATGGATATTGATATTACGTTAAAAAATAACAAGCTAACAGGTACAGTTAAAAATAACTTCCCGTTTACCTTAAAGGATGTCACATTAATTTCTGGTACAAAAGAAGTTAATCTAGGGGATATTCAAGCAAATGATACATTACAGGTGAACAAGGAATTTAAAACAACGATTTTGCAAAGCCCAGCTACATTTAATAATTATAATTATAGCTATCCAAGGAAAAAGGATGAGGTTGATCCGCTGCGTATTGAGCGAATGAAATCATTAGCAGTATCTCTTGTAGCAAATGATAAACAGCCAGCGCTTATAGCTTGGGCAGATCAGACGATTACAGGGGTTGAGCTGGAAACAAGTGCAAACATGTCACCAATTACAATGCTAATTCAACCATTTAAAGGAAATAATGAACTGTCAGGACCATTTACAATGAAGCGTAATAACTTTACGTATACCGTAAATTCATTATCAACAAGTGGCTATGCTGATCAAATAGATGGAGAGTTAAACCAATGGCATTTATCAGAGGGAGCGCATGAAGTAACGATTACGATGCCAGAGCAATTTATGGCTAGTGTGGAAACATTGAATGAGCTAACAATTGCAAATAAGGATGTGCAATATATGCAGCTATCACTGTGGAATAATGAAACAAATGCCTATGAGCCATTAGTCGATACTAAGCAAGTGCTGACAGAGCAAATCTCAACGTATTTTAATGCAGAGGGCGAGCTACGAATTGAAGTGCAATATAGACAAAATCCAGCTGGAGGACCAACAAAATTACCAGATATAGAGCTGAAAGGAGTGGCAAAATAATGATTGAAATTCATGATTTAACAAAGCGATATGGCTCCTTTACAGCACTGGATCACTTAAATTTATCGTTAGAGGAGGGCGTTGTATTTGGCTTTGTTGGAGCAAATGGAGCAGGTAAATCGACAACCTTTTCCATTTTAGCAACATTGCTATCGCCGACTTCTGGTGATGCGCTAATCAATGGCAAGAGCGTTGTCAAGGAACCGAAGGAAGTACGTAAGCAAATTGGTTATATGCCTGATTTCTTTGGTGTATATGATCAACTGAAGGTTGATGAATATTTAGATTTTTATGGCGCAAGCTACAGCATTTCTTTAGCTGAACGTCAAATACTAATCCCACAGCTATTAGAGCTTGTAAATTTAACGAATAAACGCTATGAATATGTGGACTTATTATCGCGTGGGATGAAACAGCGTCTATGTTTAGCGCGAGCACTTATCCACGATCCGAAGGTATTGATATTGGATGAGCCAGCGTCAGGGTTAGACCCACGTGCTCGTGTGGAAATGCGAGATATTTTACGCAATTTAAAGTCTATGGGAAAAACGATTCTTATTTCATCACATATTTTACCTGAGCTTGCAGAGATGTGTGATGAGATTGGTGTTATTGATAATGGAACATTAATTGCACATGGTAATGTAGCAGCCATTCAAGCACAGCTACAGGGTGAAAAGCGAATTGTCATCAAAGTGGTGGATCGCCTTGCGGATGTGCGTGCATTTCTAGAGGAGGACCCAGCGATCTCGTCTATTGATGTAATGGATAGCCGTCTAGAAATTGCTTTTAATTATCGTGGTACAGATGCGGAGCAGGTAGCATTATTGAAAAAGGCAATACTGTTGGATTTACCGATCTATGCATTAAGTGAGGAAGAGAAAGATTTAGAGGATGTCTTTATGGCGATTACGAAGGGAGCGGACAGTCAATGATGGGAAAATTGTATAATCCAGTGCTCGTCAAGGAATTGAAGTTACGCTTCCGTTCTTTTAAAAGCTTTTCAGGCTTAATGTTTTACTTAGCTGTTATTTGCTTATTTGTGGCAGGTTTTTTATTGCTAACAACTGAGTTTACTGGTAGAGGATTTTTTAGACCAGAAATGAGCTTTATCATGTTTACGATTTTAACAATTTTGCAAATGGCACTAGTGCTTTTTATTACACCTAGTTTAACAGCAGGAGCAATTAGTAGTGAACGTGAAAAGCAAACATTGAATATTTTATTAACAACAACACAAAGCTCTACGCAAATTATTGTTGGGAAATTACTATCCTCTGTTGCATTTCTAGTGTTGATGTTAATTGCAGGGTTGCCACTCTATAGCCTAGTATTCTTATTTGGTGGTGTTTCGCCTTCACAGCTTGCATCTATTGTATTCTTTTATTTAGTGACAGTCGTAGCGATTGGTAGTGTTGGTGTGATGTTTTCAACCATTACTAAAAGGACAATCGTTGCAATGATAGCCACATACGGTTCTATTATTTTTTTAGGTGGGATTACAGCCTTTTTCTTCTTTTTAACAACGGCCTTCCATCAGATGGGGAATCCCTCTGGGGCAGGTACTTCCTTTATGACCTATTTTTGGGCGGCTATTAATCCTGGTGCACTGATGTTAACGCTGGTGTCTTCAGATATGGACAATGCATTGGCAGAGCTCTCAGGTGTGGAATTGCCTGTATGGGTTACGTATTTAATTGTTTATATAGTAATAATTATCTTTTGCTTAGCTATTGCGATTAAAAAATTGCGTGCCAATATGAAAAGTAACCGATGAGGAGGAATGATGATGGAGCGTCGTAAGCAATTACAAAAATATATTCAGCGTGCAAAGCTAAGCTTAATAGTTGAACGAAGCATTCCTATTGTACAGTATGGTTTGTTTTTAGCATTGCTTGCGAGTGCTTCACTCGTTGCTCTTTCGCGATTATTTGTCTGGCCCTATTATCGCCAAATAGCGTTTGCTGTTTTTGTGCTTGTGCTTATTGCAACCGTTGTTTATCTATGGTGGAAGCGTGTAAAGGAGCAAGAGGCTTTGCACACGCTGGATCACTATTTTCCACATAATGAGCTTGTAACAGCATTATCCTTTAAAGATAATGAGGACCCACTTGTACAAGCTTTACTCACAAAGGCTATCCAAAATATTGAAAAGGCATTTATAAGCTTTAAGGCGCGTAAAAAATCTTTATTTCGTCCTAAAGCATTGCTTGGCTTATTTATAGCAACAGTTGTATTAGCTATGCTTCATCTATTCCCAGCAGCTACGCAAATTGAAGCCATTGAGGTTGAAAAAGAGCAGGCTGTTATTGAGGATATAAAAAAAGAAGTTGCTGAGCTAGAGAAAAAAGCGCAAACAAAAGAAGTAAAAGAGCAATTACAAGAACTGCAAAATACGTTAAAAGAGTCAGAAACAGCAGAAGAGGCATTGCGAGAGCTGGTGAAAAAGCAAAAGGAGCTAGCTTTAAAGGAACAACAGTTAAAGGATAAGCAAACAGCAAATCACGAGGGTGCCAGTGAAGAGCAAGGCTTATCAAAGGAAGAGATTGAACAGCTAAAGGAACTTGCACAAATGCAACAGGAGTTAACTGACAATGCAAGTACTACACAAACAGCTATGAGCAAGCTTGGTAAGCCAGCAAGCAGCTCCTTACAAAATGCAATTGCCAGCGCTAATAATGCAGCAGGTAGTAATCAACAAAATAACGCACAAAACAATCAGCAAGCAGCTCAGCAGTCTTCTAGCCAGTCACAGTCAGGCAATCAAGCAGGGCAAGCCAATCAAAATAATGGGCAAAATGGTTCACAGCAACAAAGTGGTCAAGGGCAGGGCTCAAGCCAAAGTCAACAGCAAGGACAGAGCAATGCACAAGGACAAGGTAATGGACAAAGTCAAGGGCAAGGTAACGGCTCAGGTTCAGGCAATGGAGCTGGTTCAGGGCAGGGCAGTGGTCAAGGACAGGGCCAAGGAGCTGGTAGGGGGCAAGGCGGTCGCGATTTATTAACAACGCCTGATCGTCTTGGTGGATCAAGTGAAACATCTGTGGATGGTGGGGCATTAGGGGATGGTACTCATGTTTCTGAACAACAAGGAAATGGTCCAATAACAAAGGGCTCCATCCGACCCTATGAAGAAGTAATTGGCTCCTATAGAGATAGTTATTTAGAAAGCTCAGAGCGTTTACAGCTACCGAAGGATTTACAAAATGTTGTGCAATCGTATTTCACGTCAATTGAGTCGCAGTAGGAGGAAAAAAGATGGCATTTACAGAGCAGCAGTATATAGATATGAGTGTGAAATTACAACAAGTAAAAGAAGAAATCCATCGCTTTATTGTTGGGCAGGAGGAGGCGATTGATTATACATTGTATGCCGTGCTAGCAGATGGTCATGCATTGCTAGAGGGGCTACCTGGCTTAGGGAAAACAATGCTGATCCGTACAATTTCTGAAGTGCTTGATTTATCGTTTTCACGTATTCAATTTACCCCTGACTTAATGCCTGCGGATATTACAGGAACAAGTATGATTGAGCGAACACCAGATGGTAAGCAGCAATTTACATTTCAGCCTGGCCCTATTTTTAGTCAGATGGTGTTAGCGGATGAAATTAACCGAGCAACACCCAAAACACAAAGTGCATTACTAGAAGCAATGGGTGAAAAAACGGTGACGATTTTAGGCGATACGAAAAAGATGGCAAGACCATTTTTTGTATTAGCAACGCAAAATCCAATTGAAATGGAGGGAACATATCCATTACCTGAAGCGCAAATGGACCGTTTCCTCTGTAAAATTCTTGTTCCATATCCTGAAAAGCATGAGTTAATGGAAATTATGAGGCGTACAACAGGTGCTCAGGACATTGGTTTACAGAAGCTAATGAATACAGAGGGACTTCTTGAGGCACAGCAAATGGTGAAAGAGGTGCTTGTTGCAGATGAAATGCTGGAATTTGCAACGGATTTAGTGGTAGCCACACATCCTGAAAGACCTGATGCCCTTGAGATAGTGAAGCAATATGCCATGTATGGCAGTGGTCCACGAGGCTTGCAAAGCTTAGTTAAATTAGCAAAAGCACGAGCATTAATGAATGGACGCTTCCATGTTTCGGTTGCTGATATTAAATCTGTTGCTAAGCCAGTATTACGTCATCGGATGCTGTTGAATTATGAAGGGGAGGCTTCAGGAAAAACAGCAGATGATGTGATTGACGTTATTTTAGAAAAGGTACAGCAAGGTGTAAGCAAGTGACAGTCAATTATTTATTGCCTGAAGACTGGCTAGCAAAAATTAGCCGCTTTCAAGTAGCAACGGCCTCCAAATTACGTGGGCAGCATAAAGGCTCACACCGTTCGCAACGCTTTGGGGCATCCCTTGATTTCTCGGATTTTCGAGAATACCATTTAGGTGATGATGTACGTCAAATTGATTGGAACGTCTTTGCAAGAACGGATAAATATTTTATTAAACGCTTTTTAGATGAGCAGGAGATGCGCGTACATATTTTACTCGATGCGACAAAATCAATGGCGGAGGATGCCAAGTGGTTATTTGCTCGTCAAATAGTCGCCTCGCTTGGGTTAATGGTACTTGGTCGAGATGATCGCTTGTCTTTTTCATTTGTTCAGGATGAAATAACACCACCATTTCGCCGCAAAGGCTCCATGTATCGACGTGCTTTCTTACAAATCGTAACAGATATTGAGAAAGCAAATTATGCGGGGGGCTTTGCGCAAGGGGCATTAAAGGTATTACCTAAAGATAGTACAGTGCTATTTATTGTTACAGATGGCTTGGAACCAATTGAGGAATGGGAGCAGCTACTAAAACGATTACCGCGCTATGCTGGCGATGTGCGTATCGTACAAATTATGACACAGGAAGAGCTTGCCCCGCATTATGCAGGCGATGTTCGCCTTATTGATCGTGAAACAGGTAATGATGTAAATGTTACAATGTCCTCCAAAGTAATAGATACTTATCATGCACGACGCTTGTTACATGAGGAGGAGCTGGATGCCATATGTCATCGTTTTGGCGTTCGAAAATTACAATTAAAGGTGGAGGATGGCTTGCAGCACGCAATCTTCCAGCAATTCGTAAAAGCACATTGGGTTAGGTGAGGTGAGCCGTATTGAGCTTTAGTCAAATAATATTTAGCTGGACGGCCATCATCCCGGTCATTGTCCTACTCTATTATTTCTTTCGTAAAAAATATACAGATCAGACAGTGTCATCGACATTATTTTGGTCTGAAATTATGCAGGAAACGCGTGTATCTCCTTATTTAAAGCATTTACAAAAAAATGCCTTACTTTATCTACAACTACTCGCATTGTTGTTGCTTGTCTTAGCGCTGATGAATCCCTATATCAAAAAATCAACCATTGTTGGGGCACAAACAATATTTATTGTTGATACTTCAGCAACAATGCTAGCAGGTAAAGGCACATCAACTTTTGACACGCATAAAGCAGAAATGCTGACGCTAATGGATGAGCTCAATGGAAGACCGGTTACATTAATTACAACTGGTGCAACGCCAAAAGCAATTTTACAGCAGGAAACAAATAGCAAGGATATTAAAAAAGCAATTGAAGATTTACAAGTCACCTATGAAACTGCTGAAATCAATAAGGCACTTGATGTAGCGCAAGCATTTGTGGGCGATACACCAACCTCTATTTATGTGTTTACTGATACACTTGATAAAAAGCAATTACCGATGGAAAAAGATTCGGTAAAATGGCTAGTAAGAGGTGCAGCAAAGGATTTAACGAATATTGCTATTACACGCTTTGCAGCAACAACAGATGGACAGACTGCAATGGCACTTGTACAGCTTCATAATGATACAAAAAAGGAGCAAAAAGTGACGCTTACCCTGCACGATGCAACGAATCATGAGCTTGTAGCAGATAGTGTTATTGTGCCACCACAGGAAACAATGACAAAAACCTATAAGGATCTACCATTTGACAAAACAATAACAGCTCATATTGATGCTAAAGATGATTATGCGATGGATAATAAGCAAACAGTTTTACTACAAACAACGACTGCAAAGCTAGTAATAGACCAAAGCTTGCATCAATTGATACAAAAGGGATTTCAAGCAATTAATAGCAATTTGAAAATAGTGCCATCCTTACAAATAGCGGATAACAAGGATGCGACCATTATTACTCAGCAAGCAGCATTACTAGAAAAAATGGAAAAGCCGCTTGTATTATTTGGTCGTGATGATACTGAAAAAGTGACAGCAAGCGGTACAGTGACTATAACAAATGATGCTTTATTTGCTTTTAGTGACCTAAAGGATATTTATGTGAGCGCTATTTATCCGGGCTTTACTGATTATGAAACGATTGCTTCTATTGGGGAGCAGCCATTTATCCAGCGCTCTCCTAAAGGTGATATTGTTGTATTGGCTGATATTGCTGATACAGATTGGCCCTTGCATCCATCATTTCCACTATTTTTATGGAGTGTGGAGCAGCAGCTATCTGAGTCAACAGCATCACTTGGCATTTTTTCGCCGAACGAACAACGTGTAGTAGCATTAACGCAAGAAGACTGGAGTGTTTATTCACAACAGGATGAATTTCTATCCTCTGTGGCAAATGGTGTACTAACAGCACCGCAGCAACCAGGTGTTTATACAGTACGCTCAGCTAATGAAGAAAAACAATTAATTGTGCAATTACAAGCTCAGGAACGTATGATTGCACAGGGAACAAGCTATACACTTGGTAATATTTCTGATAATGGCAAGGAAGAAGTATCAAAGGCTTCCTTTGTGCCTTGGCTTATTATTATCATAGTCGTATTACTTGTTTTAGAGTGGGAGGTGCAACGACGTCGTGGATTTACGAATTGATATGCCATTAGCATTGTTGCTGTTACTTCCATTATTTCTGTATTTTGGCTGGACTTACTTTCGTGAACGTCAGCGGCTGAAAAAAAGCCATCTCGTTGTGCTTATAATGCGTATGGTGGCAGTAGGCTGTTTAGTGTTTGCACTAGCAGGTCCCTATCTATTATTACCAATTAAAGAAGAGCAAATTGTTTATTTAGTGGACCGTTCAGCCTCTATGAATGGTACAGAGGATGAGATGGTTCAGTTTATTCAGGAAAGCTTACAGTCGAAAAAGGAGCAACAGCTTGCAGGGATATACTCCTTTTCTTCCACACTACAAACAGAGGCTATTTTGTCGAATACATTAAAGGACGTACCAAAGCTCACAACGATAACGGCAACCGATCAAACGAATATTGAACAAACGCTACAGCTTGCCTCTGGAATTATTGATCCGAAAAAGGCAACACGTTTTGTTTTGCTAACGGATGGTAATGAAACAAAGGGGGATGCTTTAGCATTTGCTACAAAGTTTAAAGGAGCCAATATTAGTGTAGATATTGTTCCTTTTAGTCAGCCAGTTACTAATGATGTATCACTGAAAAGCTTTGTTTCCCCACAAGTGGCATATGTAGGGGAGCAGCAGCAATTAGTAACAGAGGTTTATGCAATGGCAGCAGGACAGGGTGAGCTATTATTATACGAAAATGATGAGCTTATTCATCGTGAGGCGGTCGAGCTTGTAGAGGGCTCCAATGTATTTACCTATAAACATGCGGCAACTGGTGAAGGGCTTGTGAAATATGAAGCAGTTGTGCAAGTCGGACAGGATGCTATTTTTGAAAATAATAAATTAACAAGCGTTACAATGGTACAAAGTGAACCACATTTATTGATTGTCAATGGCTATGATACAGCCTCACCAATTGCAGCGGCACTTGGCAGTCAAGGTATATCCCATCATGTTGTAGCAGCAAGCAGCTTACCAAATGAACTCTCTAGCTATTTGCAATACAATGCGATTATTTTTGATAATGTACCCGGCCATTTAGTGGGCGAGGCAAAAATGAACGTTATTGAACAGGCTGTGAAAAACTTTGGTGTCGGCTTTACAATGGTTGGTGGCGAAAATAGTTTTGGCTTAGGTGGTTATTTTAAAACACCGATTGAAGCACTATTGCCTGTAGAAATGGAGATTAAAGGTAAGGAGCAGTTGCCATCCTTAGGGCTAGTAATTGTGCTTGACCGCTCTGGTAGTATGAGTGGCTCTAAATTAGAGCTTGCTAAGGAAGCAGCAGCACGTTCGGTTGAAATGCTGCGCGATGAGGATACATTAGGATTTATTGCCTTTGATGATCGCCCGTGGGAAATTATTGAAACAAAGCCTCTTAGCAGTAAAGAGGAAGCGGTGGATACAATTTTATCCGTTACACCGGGTGGTGGAACTGAAATTTATGCTTCGTTGGCACAAGCCTATGAGAATTTAGCAGATTTAGAGCTGCAACGTAAGCATATTATTTTATTAACAGATGGACAATCACAGCCTGGTAATTATGAAGATTTAATTGCGGAAGGCAAGGATAGTGGAATTACATTATCAACAGTAGCGATTGGGCAAGATGCGGATGCAAATTTACTGGAGTTATTGAGTGAGATGGGCAGTGGACGCTTCTATGATGTTGTAGATGAACAAACAATTCCTTCTATTTTATCTCGTGAAACGGCTATGATTTCTCGTACATATATCGAGGATAATCCATTTTATCCGACGATTTATAATGCGACGGGATGGCATACACTATTTGCTAATGGCGTTCCTCAAATGAATGCATATATTGGAACAACAGCGAAACAGGGAGCTACGGTGATTGCGGAAAGCGAGAAAGAAGACCCCGTATTAGCGCAATGGCAATATGGGCTTGGTAAAACATTTGCCTTTACATCTGATTCAACAGGTAAATGGACGGGTGATTGGGCTAGATGGCAGGAGTGGGGAACATTTTGGCAAACGCTTATTTCACAAATGCTACCAAGCTATAATGATGTTGCCTATGATGTCAGAGTGGAGTCAGATGGTTCGTTTATGATTACAGATCCTACAAATGAAGCGGCATTTTTAGATATTGTAGCCGTTAATGAAGCAGGGGAGGAACTAGCAACACAGCTAGAAACGATCTCAACTTCTCAAGTTCGTGCAACAGTACAGACAGAGCCTGGACTGATTTTCTTCCGCATTGCTGATGAGGAGCAGGCCATTTATCAGGCAGGCTTAAGTGTTCCTTATAGTGCTGAATATGAGCTGCGTCCAGTGAATGAGTCGTTAGTCGAGGAATTAACAAAGCAAACAGGCGGTGCTACGATAAAAGAGCCACAAGAGGTTTTTCGTGACTTTACACAAAAGGGAGCGGATCGTCAAAACATTGCAACATGGCTTATGCTAGCAGCGATGCTGTTATTCTTTATGGATATTACCATTAGACGCTTTGGCTGGAATTTCCTTACTAAGCCGAAGCACAAAGCGTCTATTCCTGAACAACAACCCATACAGGCTGAGGATACAAATGTTGCACAGTTGTTAAAGGGCATGAAAAAACGATCATAATGATGAAAAAGAGCAGTGCAAAGAACTAGGATTTTGCACTGCTTTTTGTTGTTTGGGTGGGTGAGTGATCAAAAAAAGCGTAGCACCGCTCAAAAGGACAATTATTCATAAAGCGAGAATTTTCCATACCTTACGAGCGCCGTTTTTTGTAAGCTGCTTGCAATGATAACACCTAAAATAGCCCCAATGGTACTGGATGTTAAAAAGGCTGGCATAAAAAATAATGCAGCTACAGATGTTCCCATTAATAATTGGGCATAAGGTACTGCGATAAGTGAAGCAAGAATACCTGTTCCAATTATTTCGCCAACGCTAGCTAGCCACATTTTATGGCTATATTTATAGGCGAGCGCAGCACATACTGCACCAATAACACTCCCAGGAATAGCTAATAAAGAGCCTGTACCTGTAAAAATACGAATAATCGCTGTCACAAAGGCAATGATAACAGTTGGTACAGGTCCAAGCATAATGGCTCCAATAACATTGACTGCGTGCTGAACAGGATAGGCACGTGCAATCCCTGTAGGAATGGATACAAAGGTGGAGCCCGCAACAGCAATTGCTACCAATAAAGCCATAATCGTTAGTTTTCGAATGGGCATATCATTCACTCCTTTTGCGAATAGCCACTAGCAAAATAAAAAAGCCGCCTCCTTTAAACAATAGGAAGCGACCTTGCATATATATTGATAATAAGCAAGCAGCGCCACTTCCCTCCGCTAGTGTGAACTAGATCAGGTTCAAAGGGTCTGTATATCAACATATACATCTCAGCCTTGTAAAGACTCCCCTAGTGGTAATAGAATAATAATTTTAGTAGAACACCAATAATGTACCATATTCCAAAAAATAGTCAATAATTTTTCAGCATTAATGTGTATCGGGCTGCATAAGGTGTGGTGCTCTTTTTATTGTCCAAATTAGCGCAATAAAGAAGCAGGCTAATAAAATAATTGCACCAAAAATATAAGGGCTGTTCATATTCCAATCAAAGAGAATACCTGCTAATGCTGGGCCAATCATATTACCAAGGCTCATATAGGCATTGTTTAAGCCAGCGGCAAATCCTTGCTCATTGTCAGCAAGCTTAGAAATCAATGTATTGACAGCAGGTCGAATTAATGTAGTTGCTGTTGAGAAAATCGTTGCTACCACTAAAATAAGCGCAAATCCTGACACAAATAATATTAAGTAAATAGAAATGGATGCGACAAATAAGTTGATTAAGACAACCTTCATCTCTCCTAAGCGCTTAAAGAGTGGCGTAATCACAAACATTTGAACAACTACGCCAAATGCACCACCAACCACTAAAATAATGGCAATATCACCAGGTGTATAATTGAATTTTTCTGTAACAAATAACGATAGCGTTGTTTGGAAATTAGCGATACCAAATGAGAATACCATCATAATAATGAGCATTACGAAATAAGGCATATGTACAGAACGAGCCATTTGCTTTGCAAGATTGTCTTGCTTTTGTTTATTTTGTACAATGCTTGGCTTTGTTGATGGCAGTAAGAAAAATGATAGCAGTGCTGCTAAAATAGCCGCAGTACCAGCTGTATAGAATGGAAAATGCAAGCTTACTTCTGATAAAAAGCCACCGATGCCAGGCCCAATCATAAAGCCAAGTGACATAGCAGCACCAAGCATCCCCATTCCTTTTCCTCGTTCTTCATATGTTGTAACATCCGCAACAAAAGCCATAATAGGAGGGGCTACAAATGCAGAGCCAAGACCGCCTAAAAAACGGGCAACAAAGAGCATCCATACGTCTGTAGAAAGTCCAAAACCAATTTGTGCAAGACCTGATAGGATAAGACCAAAAATAATTAAATTTTTGCGACCATACTGATCTGAAAGATTCCCAGCAATCGGAGAAAATACAAATTGTGCTAAGGCGAATGTTGCAATTAACATACCAAGAACTTGTCCTGCTGCACCAAATATTCTTAAATACTCTGGCATAACAGGGATAATAATACCAATACTCCCCATTGTGATAAACATATTAAACATTAAAAGATATAAAGCCGCCTTATTGGACTTTTGCTGGGTCATCAAATAACTCTCCTTTTTATCACCAAATATACTACAGTCTATCATAAGCGAACCTGTCATTGTATCGGTTGAAAGTCTGAAATGATAGTTTCTATCAAGCAAAAGGTCTGTCGTGAGCATAAAGCTACTTCGACAGACCTTTTACAATTGTTAACGAATACTCATTTTAAATTCTAAAAACAATTCATTATATTTCCCTAAATAATCAGGTCCTAAGTTTTTATAGACCTCTAATGTATCACGTTGCTCCTCAGAAGGGTAGTAGCGTTCATCTGTGACAACCTCTTCATCCATTAAGTCCATAGCAGCAATATTTGGTGTAGAGTAGCCTACATAATCAGCGTTTCGAGCACCAGCATCAGCACTTAACATAAAATTAATAAAAGCATGTGCCCCATCGATGTTTTTCGATGTTTTTGGAATAACCATATTATCAAACCATAAATTTGAGCCTTCCTCAGGTACTGCAAAGTCTAGCTCCTCATTTTCAAACATCATATCAGCAGCTTGCCCAGACCAAGTAAGGGCTACGGTTGCTTCATTATTAATCATCAGTGGTGTGATTTCATCACCGATAATTGCCTTCACATTTGGAGCAAGTGTAATTAGCTTATCAGTAGCCTGACGCAGCTCATGGTCATCTAATGAATTTAATGAGTAGCCAAGACTATTTAAGCCCATCCCAATGACTTCACGAGCACCATCCACTAAAAAGACTTTACGCTTTAAGGAAGGGTCCCATAAATCTTCCCAAGAGGTAAAATCTAAATCACTCACAAGGCTTGGATTGTAAACAATGCCTACCGTTCCCCAGAAATAAGGGATTGAATATTGATTGTTATCGTCAAATGGCAAATCTAAAAAATAAGGGTCAATATTTTTTAAATTAGGGAGCTTTGTTTTATCTAAAGGAATCAATAAATTTTCTTCCTTCATTTTTTCAATCATATACTCAGAAGGGACGGCAATATCATAAGCTGTGCCACCTTGCTGAATTTTCGTCATCATTGCTTCATTGGAATCGAAGGTTTCGTAGACGACATGAATGCCTGTTTCTTCTTCAAATTCTTTCAATAAATCAGGGTCAATATATTCGCCCCAGTTAAAGATGGTTAATGTGTTTTTGCCACCTTTACCGCCACCTGCGCTTAAAGCATCAGCAGCATAAAATAACAGAGCTGAAACAACAAGGATGGCAATGGTTGCTTGAATTAATGACTTCATTGTTGTCCCTCCGTTCTTTTAGTTGCGCGGCTTGTGACAAAATAATAGCCAATTACGACTAGCACTGTAACAAAGAATACTAAACCTGAAATAGCGTTAACGGTTAGTGAAATACCTGCACGTGCCATCGAATAGATTTCTACTGATAATGTACTAAAGCCATTGCCTGTTACAAAAAATGTGACAGCAAAATCATCTAAAGAATATGTTAGTGCAAGGAAAAAGCCTGCAAAAATACCTGGCTGAATATACGGTAAAATAACACGCATCATAATATCTTTTTTTGTAGCCCCTAAGTCAAGCGCTGCATCAATTAATGATGTATTCATTTCAAGTAATTTTGGTAAAACCATTAAGACAACAATCGGTACACTAAATGCAACGTGCGCTAATAAAACAGAGGTAAAGCCTAATTTAATGCCAGCGATTGTAAATAAAATTAAAAAGCTCGCACCAATAATAACATCAGGGCTGACGATTAAGACATTGTTTAAAGACAGTAATGTATTGCGCATTTTTGAGTCTTTCACTGTGACAATGCCAATTGCGCCAAGTGTTCCTATAATAGTAGAAATCAAAGCAGAAAGTAATGCCACGATGACTGTATTAATTAAAATCACCAGTAGACGAGAATCCTCAAAAACAGCCTGATAATGCTCAAGTGTAAAGGATTCGAAGTGATTCATAGAGCCACCACTATTGAACGAATAAAAAATTAAATAGAAGATAGGCGCATACAGAACAATAAAAACAATTATTAAATAGACTTTGGCTGATGCAGATAGTTTGTTCATCGTACGCGACCTCCTTTATTTTTTTGCCCCGTAATTAGCATAATCACGACCATAAATAAAATTAAAAAGACAGCAATTGTAGAACCCATCCCCCAATTTTGTGTCACAAGGAATTGCTGCTCAATCGCTGTTCCAAGGGTAATAACACGGTTTCCAGCGATTAAACGCGTAATCATAAAGAGCGATAACGCAGGGATAAAGACAACCTGAATACCAGATTTCACACCATCCATTGTTAATGGCAAAATAACGCGACGGAAGGTTGTGAAGGCAGACGCCCCTAAATCACGAGATGCATAAATAAGTGTTGGATTTAAACGATCTAAAGCATTGAAAATCGGTAAAATCATAAAAGGAATAAAAATATAAACAGATACAAAGATAAAGCTAATATCTGTAAACAGCATTTGCTTCGGATCAAAGCCAAATACTTCGATAAATGCATTGATAGGACCATATAAACCAAAAATCCCAATAAAGGCATATGTTTTTAACAATAAATTAATCCATGAAGGAATAATAATAAGCAGCAACCAAAGCTGTTTATGCTTTGTTTTTGTTAAAAAGTAAGCTGTTGGATATGAAATTAATAGTGTAAAGAATGTAATTAAAAAGGCATACCAAAACGAGCTTACTGTCATTTTTAAATAGACTGATGTAAAGAACGCTTTATAGTTATCGAGCGTAAAATTGCCGTGTAAATCAAGTAGGGAATAATAGACGACAAGTGCAATTGGCGCAATAACGAAAAAGAGAATCCATAGCATGTATGGAAATAGTGCTGATTTCGATGTCTTAGTTTGCATCTTCATCATCTCCATACGATTCTAAACGTTTATCAAATTCTTCCTCTGTTTCATTTAAACGCATGACATGAATCGCTTCTGGGTCAAAGTCTAAGCCAATTTCTGTCCCTACTTCAGCTTTTTTCAATGAATGAACAAGCCATTCATTGCCGTCTTTATCGTATGTGGATAATTCATAATGTACGCCTCGGAATAATTGTGTATCGACTTTAACAACAAGCTTGCCTTTGTCGATTGTTGTCATTTCTAGGTCTTCTGGGCGAATAACGATATCGATTTTTTCGTTTGGCTTCATGCCTTGGTCAACACATTCAAAAATCTTCCCAGCAAATTCAACCTTGAAATCCTCAATCATGACACCATGTACAATATTAGACTCCCCAATAAAGTCAGCTACAAAGCGGTTAATTGGCTCGTCATAAATATCTACAGGTGTGCCAGATTGCTGAATTTGCCCTTCACTTAACACAAAAATCTCGTCACTCATCGCAAGTGCCTCTTCCTGATCGTGTGTAACAAAGACAAATGTTTTACCAAGGCGCTGCTGTAATTCACGCAATTCATACTGCATCTCTGTACGTAGCTTTAAGTCTAATGCCGACAGAGGCTCATCCAGTAAAATCACTTCAGGGTCATTGACAATAGCACGTGCAATTGCGACACGCTGGCGCTGACCACCAGACATTTCAGAAATTTCACGATTGCCATAGCCTGCTAAGTTTACAAATTTTAAGGCTTCAGCTACACGATCCTTTATATCATTTTCAGGGAGCTTTTTAATGCGTAAGCCGAATGCTACATTTTCAAAAACATTCAGGTGCGGAAATAGCGCATAATCCTGAAAAACGGTATTTACCTGACGCTCATTTGCAGGTACAGCATTGATTTTTTTATCATGGAAAAATACATCACCTGTTGTTGGCTCTGTGAATCCAGCAATAATACGTAAAATCGTTGTTTTTCCGCAACCAGAAGGGCCAAGAAGTGTATAAAATTTGCCCTTTTCCAGCTCCAGATTAATATTTTTTAAAACAACAGTTCCATCATCATAAGATTTTGAAACATTGTCAAAGCGGATAATTGTATTCGATGTCATCGGTATGCCTCCTTAAGCTATAAATATGAGTCTGTTGCAACGAGTAAAATTTTCGTTTCAGCAGCGTGTGCATTAAAAATTTGATGATGGTTTGTTGCGTCAAAATAAAGGGAATTGCCTTCACTAGCGATATACTGTTCATTTCCTAAAACAAGTCGAATACGCCCTTTGACAACATAAATAAATGTTTCGGATAGCGATGGTTCAAATTGCTTAAACTCACCATTGGCAGCAAATGTTAGGAAAATTGGCTCCATCTCTTTTTCATTTGATGTAGGAATAAGCCATTGAATTTTATAGTTTTTGTCCTCATCTGTATAAATGGATTGATCTTCTTCTGTATAAACAACCTTTTGTTCAGAGGATTCATCATCAAAAAATTCCTTTGGTGTTGACCCTAAAACTTCCAGTATCGAAAATAATGTTTCAATAGAAGGTGAATTTAAATCACGCTCTAATTGAGAAATATAGCCTTTGCTTAAATCTGTACGTTCTCCAAGTTCCTCTTGGGTAAGACCCTTTTTTAAACGAAGCGCTTTAATTTTTGCTCCTATTTGCATCTTTTCCCTCCTAGAAGAAGTTTAGCAATCATAAACTTTCAGAATATGAAGTTTACTTTAACGAAACTTTTAGTTTACTAAAACCCTTACAATTATACATAAGAATAAAAAATTTGCAATTACTTTTCGTGAAAAATACAGCATATTTACATACAAAGCAAAAGTTCGTATAATGTAGCATATTTTTGTCTAATATAGCTAATAAACAGTATAGAATCGACTATATATCATGGATTTGACGAATTTTTGTCAAACGATATAAATCATCTAAAAAGATGAAGTTTACTTGTTTGAAAAACGTCGGTTACTCTGCTATCGTAGAAGACGAGTTCGCTAGTGCGAATGGAATAGATAAACTACATATTTCGGAGGGATTTATTATGGCAGAACGCATGGTAGGTAAACAAGCACCTGACTTTACAATGGAAGCTGTACTTCCAGACAAATCATTTGGTAAAGTATCGTTAGAAGATATTAAAGCACAAGATAAATGGACAGTTCTTTTCTTCTATCCAATGGATTTCACATTTGTATGTCCAACTGAAATTACTGCAATGAGCGATCGTTACGATGAGTTCGAAGACTTAGATGCAGAGGTAATTGGTGTTTCTACAGATACAATCCATACTCACTTAGCATGGATTAACACAGACCGCACGCAAAATGGTCTTGGTGATTTAAAATATCCATTAGCGGCTGATACAAACCACCAAGTTTCAAAAGAATATGGTGTATTAATTGAAGAAGAAGGTATCGCACTACGCGGTTTATTCATCATTAATCCAGAAGGCGAACTAAAATATCAAACAGTATTTGATAACAATATCGGTCGTGATGTTGATGAAACATTACGTGTACTTCAAGCATTACAAACTGGCGGTCTTTGCCCAGCAAACTGGCGTCCAGGTCAAGCAACTCTATAAGCCAATAGACTTGCTGTATGATTTTGTACAAATAAAGAGTCCCCACGACACGCTTGTGGGGACTTTTAACTGAATTGGGCAAAAAAATAAATGCTATAATTCCAAACTATTAGGATGTTGGAGGAGAATTTTCATGAAACTTCGTGAACAAATGCCTGAACTTGTGGGCGCAACAACTTGGCTAAATGGTGAAGTAACGAAAGCTGATTTAGTAGGTGAAAAACCAACATTAATTCACTTTTGGTCAGTAAGCTGTCATTTATGTAAAGAAGCAATGCCAGATGTAAACAATTTCCGTGACCAATATAAAGATGAACTAAATGTCGTAGCAGTACATATGCCACGTTCTGAGGAAGATACTGATTTAGCTACAATTAAAGCAGTAGCGGCAGAGCATGATATTACACAACCAATCTTTGTAGATAGCGAAATGAAGCTAACAGATGCTTTTGAAAATCAATATGTGCCTGCATATTTTGTCTTCGATAAGGATGGTCAGCTACGTCATATGCAAGCTGGTGGTAGTGGCATGAAAATGCTAGAAAAACGCGTAAATCGCGTACTAGATGAAATGCGTAATGCTGAATAATAAGAAATGTAGAAGGCGGGGATTGAAGTCCTCGTCTTTTTTGTCTTATGTTGACAATAAAGCTGTTGTTTTGACAATACATCTAACAACGAATACGCTACAATGGTGATATAGTCATTTTCGGAGGGATTTTTATGATGAAAAAAGAGTTTGCAGTTATTGGGCTTGGTCGTTTTGGGGGGAGTATTGTTCGCGAATTAATGAGCCAAGGTGCACAAGTAATGGCAATTGACCATTCCTCAGAGCGTGTGGACGAATTTGCCTCCATTGCTACGCAGGCTATTGTTGCAGATTCAACAGATGAATCGGTGCTCAATTCATTAGGTATCCGTAATTTTGAGCATGTGATTGTTGCGATTGGCGAAGATATTCAAGCAAGCATTCTAACAACCATTATTTTAAAAGAAATTGGCGTGGAGCAAATTACGGTTAAGGCACAAAATGATTACCATGAAAAAGTATTGCGTAAAATTGGTGCTGATTTTATCGTCCATCCTGAGCGTGATATGGGTATTCGTATTGCGAATAATATGCTCTCAAATACTGTGCTTGATTATTTAGAGCTATCAGATGAGCATTCTATTATGGAATTAAAGGCAAATGATGCAATCGCAGGCTACTCGATTATAGATTTAGATATTCGAGCAAAATATGGCATTAATATTGTAGGGATAAAGCGTGGCGCAGATATTATTGTATCTCCACAGGCGAGCGATAAAATTTTATTAGGTGATATTATGCTTGTCATTGGAGCAGATGTGGATATTAATCGTTTTGTAAAAAAGGCAATGAATGGGTAATAGCCAATGACAAAACGAAGATGGAAGCTAGTTATATTTGCAAGTATTTTACTAATTGGTGTTTTTACGATGCAGCATAGAGAGAAAAATAAGGAGGAGGCAATCTCCCTTATTTTAGATCATGCTGCAGAAGTGGATACGATTGAATTATTTAAAGATAAGCAGCTATTATTGCTTGCCACGAATGATGAGGCACAAGCATATCTTGAGCAATATCCACTTAGTCATGTAAGGAGCCTATCCAAAAAAGAAAGAACGATTTTTGAAGAGCAACCTGTCTACCATATTGTTTATAAAATAAATGATAAACCGTTATATGAGGTGGATATTTTAAAAGTTGCAATTAGCTCTGAGCTTGATCAGGAATTGCAGCAAATGGTCTTTACTATTGACAATGAGCAATATTTAATTTATTGGGCTAAAGAGAAAAAAGCACTTGAACAATCCACAAATACACAGCGTTTGCTTGAACAGCATGGTAAATAATAGTAGTGATACAGTATTTGAACTGGTCACTGCTTTTTTTGGGGCGTAATTGCTTGCGGATGTGGTAAATGTGTACGGATATATTGTAGTGAACATTGGCTGTAGAGGCTTTCTTAATAAAAAGGTAAAATCCGCTTAGCATTGTGGATTTTTACCTTTTTAAAAGATGAATTTATTTGTTATAATCATCGTCTGTGATGGCGTACATCTTGATATTTTGATAATCCCCTTTAACGAACATACTTTTCCGTAGTAGTCCCTCGAAAAGCATTCCCGATTTCTCCATAACCTTTTGAGAGCCGATATTTTCTTCAAAGCATCGTGCTTGAATACGTACCAAGCCTAATTCCTGAAAGCCAAAGTCAATAAGCCTTTTTGTTGCTTCTGTTGTAATACCCTTATTCCAGTAATCCTCAGCAAGCACATAACCAATTTCCCCATATTGATGGTTATCGTTTATAGCGACAAAGTCGATGGTGCCAATTAATGTCCCTTTATACTCAATGCCCCATAGCAAATGATTACCTTGTTGATAGCCGTCTAAAATAAATGTAATAAAAGCTTTCGTATCTTCTAAGTTTTGATGTGCCTCCCAAGTTACATAGCGCGCTACATTGGCATGAGATGTATAAGCAAACATAGCCTCTACATCCTGCAACGTGACAGGTCTTAATAATAATCTTTCCGTTGTTAAAATAGGGATCAAGCTGTTCAATATTATTCCTCCTTTATAAAAGAGATTAGATGAAAAAGTCGACTCTATTGTATTGGAGTCGACTTTTTGCTACTTAGATTAATTGCTTGTAGACTTACCAGCGTTGATAAGTGCCTTGCTGCCAAGCAAGAAAAACCCTTGGATAAAGAGCAGTATGCCTGTGCCGATTAATAGCCATTCGATAGCAATCATATCAGCTAATGGGCCGAAAATAAGCATTCCTAAAGGCATCATAGAGGTAGAAATCATACTAAGAATACCGAATACTCTTCCTAAATAATCGCTTTCTATTTTTTCCTGTAATAGCACTGTAGCTGGTGTGTTAAAAATTGGCATCGCTAAGCCGGTAATGCCCATAATCACAAGATAAATCCAAAAGCTAGGAATAATCCCTAAAGCTAATGTACAAAGCCCAAATAATAAAGCGGATAATGTCATTGTATGCACTTTATTTTTAAAGCCACCCCATGAAGCAATAGCGATACCTCCGATTAACATACCAACCGCAAATGCCATCTCGATTGCTGTTAAGCGCCAAACATCATCACCAAAGCTACGTGTAACTTGCAATGGCGTTAAAAAAGCTGCTGGAGCTGCAAGCAACATGAAAAAGGCAAAGAATAGAAACAATTGCTTTAAAAAAGCATGCTCCTTAATATAAATAATGCCTTGCTTCATATCGCTGAAATAGCTTGTTGTTTGCGCCTGTGCTGCTTTTGCGTGAACAGGGATATGCAAGAACAGTAAAAAAATTGTAATGGCGATGGCTGCTGTCACAACATCAATAAAGAAGATGGATTCAATCGAAGCCATTGTTAGCAATGCACCACTTGCCATTGGCGCAAGAATCATAATAAACGCTTGAATACTACCGTTTGCACCATTGACCTTCATTAAATGCTCCTCAGGTACAAACTGCGGTAAAATTGCACCGACTGCAGGTGTTTGAATACCTGCACCAACTGCACGAATCGCTGATATTGCAAAGAGCAACCATAGCTCATCATAGCCAATTAAAAAAAGGATGGCTAAAATTAATGTAGATAGGGCAATCATGCCATCTGCTAAAATAATGAGCCATTTGCGGTTATAACGGTCTGCCCAAACACCAGCAATTGGTGCTAAAAAGAAGGTTGGTACAAAGCCACAAATAATCGCAACGGTCATCATAATGCCTGATTGCGTTGTTAATGTAATATGCCATGTAATCGCATATTGTACAAGCGCAGAGCCAAAGAGCGAAATCGTTTGACTGCTTAAAAAAAGAATTGTATTACGTTTCCAATGTTCCAATATTGTCATTCCTTTCTAACAGTTATGCCTGTGTGGAAAGTTGGAAGACAACAAAAAAGAGGGGAATCAAAGCCCCTCTTTCTCTGTATTCCTAAAACAGACAGACTAATCCCAGTTTCTTTGCACAGCAGGCAAAGTGTGTACATATTTAATTCGTAAGGTGAAATCGTAGTCTGATTGAAGCTGTCATCAGGAATACCTCCGTTCTATATAATGTGTGTTGATTGTAGCATAAAGTTTCATAAGCCGTAAAGATTTAACAGTAACTAAAAAATCAATTTGCTAAAATTGGCTAGTAAAATAGTTAGGTGTATTTTGATAGGCTAGCAAGTAGCTATTACTTATCGTATACTAAAATAGAAAATGGTATATGGAGGAAATATGAGAAAACAAAAGAGTACATGGAAATTTGTCACTTTAGTCGCGATGATTTTTGTTTTATGTCTATCGACAATCCCTGCAAAGCCAGCGATGGCAAGCACGCCACAGCCGAAAAGGGAAATGCGCGCTGTCTGGATTTCAACGGTTCATAATATTGATATGAAAGCGGGTATGAATAAGGAGCAATACACAGCTTGGGCACGCAAAACATTGGATCAATTAAAAGCCAATAGGTTAAACACTGTGATTTATCAAGTAAGACCAACAAATGATGCGCTGTATGCGTCTGAGCTGGCTCCATGGTCGTCCTACATAACAGGAAAAAAGCAAGGCACAGACCCTGGCTATGATCCTCTTGCCATTATGGTAGAGGAGGCACATAAGCGAGGTATGGAATTACATGCATGGATGAATCCGTACCGTGTCACAATGCCTAATCAAAAATTAACAGACCTTGCTGCTAACAATGTCGCAAGAAAAAATCCGAACTGGGTTGTCAAATATGGCAGGCAATATTACTTAAATCCTGGTTTACCAGAGGTGCAAGACTATTTAGTTGATACAGTGAGAGAGCTAGTAGCCAATTATGATATTGATGCAGTCCATATGGATGATTATTTTTATCCATATAAAATTGCCAATGAAGCCTTTCCAGATCAGGCAGCGTATAAAAAATATGGTGCTTCCTTTAAAAAGGTGGATGATTGGCGACGAGATAATGTCAATCAGCTCGTAGAAAATCTCTACACAGCTATTAAAGACACAAAGCCATATGTGCAATTTGGTATTTCCCCATTTGGTGTATGGCGTAATAAATCATTGGATAAAACAGGTAGCGATACGCGAGCTGGTGTTAATAATTATGATGATTTATATGCAGATGTAAGGACGTGGATTCGTAATGGCACGATTGATTACATTACACCACAAATTTATTGGTCAAGAACATTAGCTGCTGCTAAATATGGTACGTTATTGAATTGGTGGAGCCATGAGGTACAAACCTATGCAGAGGTACATCCCGTTCAGCTATATATTGGTCTTGCTGACTACAAGGTAGGAAATGACAATGATGCAGCATGGAAAAATAAAATGGAGCTGCCAAGCCAAATACTCGCGAATCGTTCGGAGCAAGTAGCGGCTAAGGGACAGATGCATTTTTCCTTAACAAGTATGCAAAACAATAAACTGGGGTATGCAACAATTGTTAATCAGCAGCTATATAACTATACAGCGCTGACACCAGATACATCTTGGAATGATGCTACAGTACCTGCCAAGCCGACTTTTGTACAAGTGACAAAAGAAAAGACTGGTCGCCAAATTGACATTATAGATGAAAATGAAACACAGCCACGTAAGTATGTTATTTATCGTTTTGCGGGGAACAGTAAAGGTTCTTATGATGCCCCTCAACATATCGTGGATGTTGTTTATAATACGGATGGTGTCACTACATTTGTGGACAAGACTGCTCTTCCTAAACGTAGCTACACATATGGCATTACGGCTATATCTGCTACAGGTGTAGAAAGCAGGGAAGTTTTTGTCGTGAAAGAAGATAAGTAAATAGCTTATAAATAATAAGACGAGGCTGGGACATAAATAGTTCTAGTCCATACAAAAAATCGAAATCGCATCAGGTGATTTCGATTTTTTGATGTGTGGGTGGAAAAATTGGCAGAAGATTTCCTCTTCCTCCCATACTTTCGTAGATTCACGGCCATCAAAGCGAAGCCAATTTCGTTTTCTACCTTCGATTGGCCACGAACCGAAAAGCGAGTAAAACCTAAATTAGCCTTCAGACATCCAAAAACTGGTTCTACATCTACTTTTCGTTGACGGTAGAGAGTCCCTGCTTTGGCTTCTGAAAGCTTTGTGCGTACATATGCTTTTTGTTGTTCCCAGTTTTCATTTACCTTGATTTTCCGTGGCTTGCCTTCTTGGGCTTTCGTACATTTCTCTCGAAATGGACAACCTGTACAGTCTTCGCATTCATAGATACGAAACGTTCGTTGGAATCCTTCTTTGTCTTCTTGTGTTGACTCATAGCGGAACGTTACTTTTTGCTGGTGTGGACAGATATAGGTATCCAACTCTTCATCATACATCCAGTTACTTGTTCGGAAGGGATCTTGTTGGTATTTTTTGCTTTGCTCTTTTCGATAATGCGTATAGGGAATCACAGGTTCACATTCTCGGTTGTTTCGTACATCCTCATAGTTTGGCTCACTACCATAGCCGGCATCGGCTACGATATGTTGTGGCAATTGAAAATAATGTCTCTCGATTTCATCCAAGAAGGGAATCAACGTTTTCGTATCCGTTGGATTCGCATAAATGCCATAAGCCAATGTGTACTGTCCCTCTGTCGCAATTTGTAAGTTGTAGCCCGCTTTTAATTGGCCATTTTGCATGTAGTCATCCTTCATACGCATAAAAGTTGCATCAGGGTCTGTTTTGGCATAGCTATTTCGTTTGCCGAAAATCGCAAAATCCTGTTCATATTTCTGTTTGCGTGTGATCCACTCGTTTACTTGTTTCCATTGTTGTTTTGGCGTTTTCCGTTCGCTGCGCAGCTGCTTTCGCTCTTGGGCCTCTTCGGATTGCTCGATTCTTTCTGTATAGTCGGCTACGACTTCTTCTAATTTTTCTGCCACTTGTTTTAATTCAGTGATGGACAGCTGCGTTTCCACTTCTTGTTCGATGGCTGGTATAATTTGTTGTTGCAGTAATTCCTCATACAGCTGGTTTGATTTTTCCACCAAACTCGCTTCATATTTTTCAATTGAACGTTTCCACACAAAGGTGAACTTGTTCGCATTTGCTTCGATTTTCGTGCCGTCAATAAAAATGGCTTCTTGCGCAATCAGGTCTTCCTTCACCAATTGACAACGGAATTGCACGAAACATTGACGAAGCAGCTCCTTTGTCAATGGGTGAACACGGAAACGATTGATGGTACGATAACTTGGTTGATAGCCTTGTGCCAGCCACATCATACGTAGGCTATCTTTTGTGAGGTCCTCGATTCGACGACCGGAGAAAGCCGATTGGGTATAACCACATAAAATGAGCTTTAACATCATACGTGGATGATACGCTGGACAGCCAGTTTGTTGAAGAAAAGGAGCGAAAGCTTCTGAGGGGATACTTTCCACTAATTGATGAATAGAGAAGGCGATATCATTTTCTTGTAATTTTATTTCGACATCCAGCGGTAAAACAAGTTGATTCATGTTATAATCTTTAAACATAAGGATCCTTCTTTCTAGATTGATTTTGTGTGGTAACTTAATTTTATCAGAAGAGGTCCTTATTTTTAATCCGAAAATAAAAGCCGGTGAAATTTTACAATCAGTAAAATTTCACCGGCTTTTAAATTTGGGAATGGGTTTTGTCCCAGCCCCGTTTGTTATTAATTTTCTTCTACATCTTTACGGTTTTTCTTTAACATTTTTGATAGCATTTCATAAACAATTGGTACAACAACTAATGTTAATAATGTTGAAGATAATAAACCACCAATTACAGTAATGGCTAAGTCTTTTGAAATCAGACCACTACCACCAGTACCGAATGCCATTGGAAGCATTGCACCGATTGTTGCAATAGCTGTCATTAGAATTGGACGCAAACGCGTTGCTCCTGCTTCTAAGATTGCCTCACGCATGTTAAGACCGTCATGTTCCATATGGATAATACGGTCAACTAATACAATGGCATTTGTAACAACAATACCAATTAACATTAATAGACCCATCATAACCGATACAGATATTGTTTGACCTGTTATAAATAAACCAACAAAGGCACCGATTACAGCGAATGGTAGTGAGAAGAGAATAGCGAATGGTGCTAAACCTTCACCAAATGTAACAACTAAAATGAAATATACAATCGCAATTGCTGCTAGCATAGCAATACCTAGCTTAGTAAATGTTTCTTGCATATCAGCAGCTACACCTGCAACACCTATTGTCACACCTTTTGGTAAATCTAATTTATCGATTTTTTTATCAGCAGCAGACGTTGCTTTTGAAATATCATCACCGATAATTGTGCCAGATACTGTTGCGAAGTATTCACCTTTTGAACGAGCTAATGAGTTAAGTGTTGTACCTTCCTCAACATCTACTAATTCACCAATTGTCATTGTCGTACCTAATGCTGTTGGCACTTCAGTTGCTAACACATCGTCAAGTGAAGTTGCTGCTGCTTTAGCATCACGTTGCACAATAACATCAATATCTTTACCATCATTTTTCACGGTTGTTAAAACTTCTTGCGTTGCATTTGAATTTAAAGCCATCACAATTTGAGCTGTTGTTAAGCCATATTGTAGGACATTCTTTTGCTCTACTTTTAAGACATGCTCAACATATGGATCTTCGTTATCCGATTTAACATCTTCTAGACCGTCAACATCCTGTAATGCACCTTCTACTTGCGTAACAGCATCTCGAAGTTTATCTAAGTCTTCAGTATATAATGTATAGCTGACTTCATTCGAGGACATACCCATAGATGAGAAGTCTTGAGATTTCCATTCTCCTGATTGCTCAATATTAAATACATAGTCTTCGACTTCTTTACGAGCTTCTGGGAAATCTTCCATATCGGGATCAAAGATTAGGTACATTAATGCACCGCCAGCGCCGCCACCCATCATCATGGCAGATGGATCAACGTTATTAGCATCTGTTATGGAAACTTGTAAAATATCCACATCTTCACGTTTCATTAATTCTTTCTCAACTTTTTCAACATTCGCTGCTGTTTCATCTGCAAGCTCACCTGTTGCAGGCGTATATGTTAAGTACATAACTTTTTCTTCTTGTGAGCCCATAAAGCTAAAACCAATTAATGGCGTTAAGGCGATAGAACCAACAAGTAATAAAATCGCAATAGCGGATGTAATAATTTTATGATTTAAAGCCTTTTCTAAAACGCCTCTGTACCAAGTAGCAAGCTTACCAACTTCTTTATGCTGGCTTTCTTGCTTCTCGCCGTATAATTTTTTACGGAATAAGAAGTGAGATAGGGCAGGTACAATTGTAATAGCTACAATTAATGATGCACCGAGCGCAAATGTCATTGTTAAGGCAAATGGCATAAATAACTCGCCAACCATACCACCTACAAAAATCAGGGGTGCAAATACAGCGACTGTTACTAATGTAGACGAAAGAATTGGTTTAAACATTTCAATCGTTGCTTCACGAATAAGAGCACGACCCGTTAATTTTTCTTGCTTTAAATGGATGCGTCGATAAATATTTTCCACAACAACAATAGAGTCATCAATAACACGACCAATGGCTACAGTAATGGCACCAAGCGTCATAATATTTAATGTAATGTCCATCCAGTTTAAAAGCAGCAATGCCATAAAGACAGAAACTGGGATAGAGATAATCGAAATAATTGTTGATTTGAAATCACGTAAGAATAATAAAATGATTAATACGGCAATTGCGCCACCAAATACTGCCTTTTCAATCATTGTGAAAACAGAATCTTCGATTGGAGCACCTTGGTCAAGAGAAATATCTACCTTTAAACCGTCTAATCGTTTTTCTTCATCCTTTATTAAATCTTTTACAGCATTTACAACTGTTACGGTATTCGCATCTTGCCCTTTGACGATTTGAATGGCAATCGCATCTTTACCATTTGTGCGTGATACCGATTGTACTTTACCTTCCACTTCAATTGTGGCAATATCACCTAGACGAACAAATGGTGAAGGATTGGTAGCTGAAGGTGTAACTGGAATTAATAATTCTTTTAATTCATCCACTGATTGTACTTTACCATCTACTGAAACAGCCTGCTCACCAACAGTAAACTGATATAAACCAAGTGATAAAGACATATCACTTGCCTGAATCATTTGTTTCACTGTGTCCTCTGTTAAACCAAGTGATGCCATTTTTTCTTCATCATATTTAAACGATACTTGTTCAATATGCTGACCAGTGATCGTGGCAGAGGCAACACCATCAATTTTCTCGATTTTTGGAAGTAAAATATCCTCTACTGTAGATGTGAGGTCTACGATATCCTCCTCTGAACTACTTACAGATAGAGCTACAACTGGCATCATATTCATGCTAATTGCCATAATTGTTGGCTCTTGTGCACCTTCAGGTAATGTTAGATTATCTAAAGCTGCCTCTAACTGACGCTTTTTCTCATCCATATCAATGCCGTAGTCATATTCAACCTGTACTTGTGCTACGTTTGAAGAGGATGTTGAATAAACAGCCTTGACATCTTCTAAGCTTTCTATAGACTTTTCAAATGGAATAGAAAGTTCATCCATTACTTGCTCAGGCGTTGCGCCGGGGTATACACCCATAACAATTAAATAAGGAATTGAAATATCGGGTATTGATTCCATTTTCATTCTTGTACCCGAGTAAATACCAGAAACAGTAATAATAATGGTTAATAACCATACTGCCAATTTGTTTTTCAATACGAAATTAACTAAACCTTTCACCTTTACACCTACCCTTAATTGACTATCTAAACTCAATTATTTATACTAATGACTAATCGGTCATTTGTCAACGAAATGCATTAGGAGAGAGTTAAAAATATGTTAAAAAAGCAATTAATTATGGAGAAAGCATTGGAGCTTTTTTCGGAACAAGGATTTGAAGCTACTTCTGTACAGCAAATTACAGAACGTTGTGGTATTTCAAAGGGTGCATTTTATTTGTCCTTCAAAACAAAAGACGAGCTGATGATGTCAATGGTGGACTACTACTTACAACAATTTATCATAGATGTTGACCGAGTAGTCAAATGTGTGTCCAACAAAGAAATAATACTGGTGGAATTTTACAAAAGTATTTTTCAAGCCTTTAAGGAGCATTCAGCATCAGCGCGTGTATTTCTAAATGAGAAGGTCTTTTTAGTAAAAAAAGAGCTATTTCATAAAATAACAGCCTATGAAGCAGAAATGTCGAAATCGATTATTTATATGCTTGAGAAGCTTTATGGAGATACGCTACAGGACACGAAATATGATGTGATGTATTGTATCAAAGGCTTTATGAAAAGCTATGCTGAGCTTTTTATTTTTTCAGATATGCCTCTTGATTTAGAGCAATTAGCAAAATCTTTAGCAGAAAAGACGGATATTATTGCACGTCATACAACGATTCCTTTTATTACAGAAGAATTTGTAGCATTGATTGCAAAGCCATATGAGCAAGAGCTGACAAAGGATACTTTACTGCAATTAATGGAGCAGCATATGGATACTACGGAGGATTCTATTGAAAGAGAATCCCTGGAGCTTTTAAAGCAGCAAGTAGAAAACCAAACTTATCATAAAGCGATTATTAAAGGGCTAATTGAAAATCTACGTATGGACCCAGCCTACAACTGGATCGCTTATGTAAGTGCAAAATACTTTCAAATTTAAGTGGTAACATAGAATTGTTCACGGATGATGTGTGAACAATTCTATTTTTTTAGTGTGGTATGGATTGAAGAGCTTCAAGTGTACTTGTGAAAGGCTCTTGAATCCATAGTAAGCGCTCAAGAAAATTTTGAACATCCATCGGTAAATGTAATTCATGTTGCCAAGCCTGTTCTTTTTGACTGCGTGGCTCATAGTTGGAATACAGTAAAAACAATAAAAAATGACCAATAAAGTAAAGATCACTAATATGATTGGGTGCTTGTTTAGGGTTGTCAATTGTCGCAAGATCAATATTGGGTTTGAAAGTGGTAGCAAGACCAAAATCAATAATATGTAATTGCTGATTGACGAGTAAAATATTAGGGATGCGTAAATCTCGATGTACAATACCATGCTTGTGTATAGCAATAATTTGCGCTAAAAGCTGTTTAGTAATAGCAAGTGACTGAGCAACTGTAAACTTTGCGCCATCTTGAAAAATAAGCTGTTCAAAGGTTTGCCCATTAATATAGTCCATAATATAGAAGGGAATACCCTGAATCGCGCCTGTTGTATGAATAGACGGAACATAGGGCAGTGGTAATTGTTGTAATATATGAATTTCCTGCTTAAATTTATCAATCGTTTTCTGATGGCGACGATGCTTGGGACGCAAGCATTTTAACACATATTGCTGCTTAGAAGAGCTTGCTTCAATTAAATAAGCACGACCATATGAGCCATAGCCAAGAAATGTTTGAAAAGTGAAGTGTGGATGTTCGGCGATAAACTGCTCTACAGCTAAATCAAAGCTTTTCTCAGATAAACGCTTCCACCACATTAGCTGCTAAAGAAGCTTCTTGAGCTGAAAAAGCTGCGTGAGCTTTTGCGTGAGCGACGCTTATAATGCTTATGCCCGTAATAATTATGACGCTTAGAATATCTGTGACGACTGCTCGATGAGGAATAGCGGCGTTTCGATTTTCGATTGAGCAAGGAATGAAGGATTTTATCTAACATAAAAACGCTCCTTTTAAAGTTGTTATTACTATATACGTAAAACTAAAAAGGAGGTTTCAAAAATCAATGAGTTATATTCAATTTTGTTTATGGGGTTTTAGCACTTTGTGAAAATTGTTGAATAGCAAATGGTTAAATATTAGAGGATTGTGTAAGGCAATGAAGGAGCCTGATTGGAGATAGATATAAAAGCCATTGCTCTACATGCCTGATTTTGAACGAGTGTCTTTTCTGATTGGAAGATTGGCTTATACAATGTCGAAATATAAAATCAAACAGTAGGAAAATAAAAGAAGCTATCTGAGCAATGATGTTAACATAACTGTTCAGATAGCTTCTCTGTTAGCATATTAAATTTCCATAATGATTGGTAAAATCATTGGTCGACGTTTTGTTTTTTCAAATAAATATGGACCTAAAACATCTGTAATTTCATTTTTTAGCTCTGTCCATTGAGGTGTTTTCGCTTGGATGGTTTCATTTAGATGACGATTCAGCATTTTTTGTGCTTCATTAATCATCGTGCCTGACTCACGCATATAGACAAAACCACGTGAAATAATATCAGGACCTGAAACAATTTTTGGATTTTCCATATCAACACTTACAACAACAATTACTAAGCCTTCTTCAGAAAGAATGCGGCGATCACGTAATACAATATTGCCGATATCGCCAATACCGTTACCGTCAATATAGACATCACCAGATGGAATGCGGCCAGCTACATGTGCTTCATTGGCACTTAATGCTAAGACATCACCGTTTTCCATCACAAATGTGTTGTCAATTGGTACATCGCAATCCTCTGCTAAATGTGTATGCATTTTTAACATACGGAATTCACCATGGATAGGCATAAAGAATTTAGGCTTCATTAAACGAAGCATTAATTTTTGTTCTTCTTGTGAGCCGTGTCCAGATGTATGGATATTATTTAATGCACCATGGATGACTTCGGCACCAGCACGGAACAATAGGTTAATAATTTTATTAACGCTTACTGTATTACCTGGAACTGGTGATGAAGAAAAGACAACTGTATCGCCAGGCTGAATTTGAATTTGACGATGTGTACCATTGGCAATACGTGATAGGGCAGCCATCGGTTCACCTTGTGAGCCTGTACATAAAATCATTACTTCATTTGCAGGTAGACGATTAATGCTTTGGGCATCGATAAATGTATCCTTAGGGGCTGTAATATAACCGAGCTCACGACCAATCGTGATAGCATTATCCATGGAACGCCCAAAGACAGCGATTTTTCTGCCGTATTTTACAGCAGCATCTGTTGCTTGCTGTAAACGATGAATATTTGACGCAAATGTTGCGAAAATAATACGGCTATCGACCTTGCGGAATATTTCATCAATACTCTTACCAACAGTACGTTCTGACATTGTGAAATTAGGTTTTTCAGCATTTGTACTATCTGATAGTAAGCATAGTACACCATCACGACCAATCTCAGCCATTTTTGTCAGGTTGGCTGGCTCGCCTACAGGTGTAAAATCAAATTTAAAGTCACCTGTGTGAACAATATTACCTGGTGGTGTTTTTACAACAATTCCATATGCATCTGGGATACTATGTGTTGTTCTAAAGAAGCTAACAGATGTTTTTCTAAATTTAATCACATCGTCTTCTTTAATTTCAATAAGCTTTGTTGTACGTAATAGGCCATGTTCTTCTAATTTATTACGCAGTAAGCCAAGTGCAAGCTTACCGCCATAGACAGGAATATTTACTTGACGTAAAAGGTAGGGAATACCACCGATATGATCCTCATGTCCATGTGTAATAAATAGCCCTTTGATTTTATCGACATTGCGTACTAAATACGTATAATCTGGAATAACATAATCAATGCCGAGTAAATCGTCTTCAGGGAATTTTATACCAGCGTCAATTAAAACAATTTCATCTTGGAATTGAACGCCATAAGTATTTTTGCCGATTTCGCCCAGTCCGCCGAGCGCGAAAACAGCTGCTTGGTCATTTTTAACAAACTTCATGTTTGTTAAATTTCCTCCAAGACGAAGTTCGGGCTTGCTTGTTCGTACTGTAAATAGTTACCTTCAAGCAGTTGAATGAACTCGATATTGTAGTTACGGTCTTTTAGCTTTTGACGTACTTCGCGTTCTGAAGCAGCTTCAAGGTATAGACTTTTAGTGTTTTCGCGAACTGGAATTTCATTTGCATTTTCTTGATAATAAACTTTGTAAATCATAGTTTGCTCTCCTTTAATTGCGTACAATTTTCTTGCACCTTTGACTACTACCACACACATGCTACAAGAAAACAACGAATTTCTAGTCAGTTCATGAAATGTACGTTTGTAATCCTTGTATCTCAATGCTTCAACTGTGCACTATGGTTAAAAATTTAGATAGGAAGTAGTGAGCTAGTGGTTGTGTATAGCCAAATAAATGCATTTCCTTTATATTATCATGCAGTTCCTCTAAAATAAAGAAAAGCCCTTCATTATTTGAAGGGCAAATGTTAGGCAATTGACTTTTTTCCGAGTATGCCGCGAAGTTGCTTCAACAGTTTCCGTTTTAGTTTCTTCATCATGGCACATCACTCCTTAGGATCATTATAATAGAATTTGTACTCTATGTAAAGTCATTTACCTTGAATGAATAATATTTATAGAGAGGGAGCGTAAAATGAATAAAATTTTATTTTTTGATGTAGATGGTACGCTTTATAATAGCGAAAAAAAATTACCTGCATCCGCAAAAGAGGCACTTTTTGCAGCACGTCAGAATGGCTATGAGCTAGCCATTGCTACAGGACGTGCGCCATTTATGATTGAATCACTACTAGAAGAGCTAGCGATCAATACATATGTAACCTTCAATGGACAGTATGTTGTCTATAAAGGGGAGGTCATCTATACAAATGGTATTGAAAGAGAAGAGCTAGCGAAAATTATTGCCTTTGGCGAAGCACGTAATGAGCCTGTTGTATTTTTAGATGATAAACGGATGATTGCTTCTGTTGGTGATCATTATCAAGTAGCAGAAAGTTTAAATACGTTGAAATACCCTTATCCAGAATTGGACTCGTCTTATTATATGCATCATAATGTCTATCAAACACTGATCTTTATGGAAGAAAAGGATGAACCTTTATACTGTGAAACATTCCCGAATGTTCAATTTGTGCGCTGGCATCGTTATTCTTGCGATATTTTGCCAAAGGGTGGCTCTAAGGCAGCAGGTATTGGGAAGGTGCTTGAAAAAATGGGTAGTACATTTAAGGATGCTATAGCTTTTGGTGATGGTATCAATGATATTGAAATGCTACAAGCAGTTGGGACAGGCGTTGCCATGGGGAATGGTCATGAACGGGTGAAGAAGGTTGCGCACCATATTGCTGATCATGTAGATAAGGATGGGCTTGCCAAAATAATGCGTGAGCTAGCTATTATATAAGAAGCAAAGAAGCAACTAGTTGGAAGGTAGTTCGACTAGTTGCTTCTTTATTTATTGATGATTGTCAGCAGTGTTGGCAAGCTTTATTTGTATATTATTATCTGCAAAGTATTGCACTGTTTCCTTAGCCAAAGAGTCATCTGTAATAAGAAGGTCTATATCATTGATAGAGCATACTTGTATAGCTACATCTTTATTAAACTTAGAGGAATCGGCAGCTATATAAACGGCTTGTGAGATAGCAATAATTTGTTTTCTCGTCATTGCCTCTTCTAAATTAAAATCTGAAATACCTTTTTTTAGTGAAACACCACTAGCACAAATAAATGCCTTATTAATATTAAGATGATCAAAGCGGAAGAGAAAATCATTAGATGTAACGGATTTTTCAGAATGACGAACTTTTCCACCAATAAGAATAACCTCAATAGTAGAACCAATAAGGTCAAAGGCTACAGGTAACGAGTTTGTGATGACAGTTAATTTTTCCTTTTCCAATAAAAATGGTGTCATTTGATATGTAGTCGTTCCGCTATCAATAAAAATACATTCACCATCTTGCACAAGTGAAGCACAAGCTTTGGCGATAGCAGTTTTCTCTGTTAACCGTTCATGTAGCCGTTGATCAATAATTCCTTCTACAGGTTCAATGTATTTTACACCTCCATAAAACTTCTCAATTTTATTATCCTGTATAAGCTGCTGAATATCACGGCGAATGGTTTCCATCGAAACATTAAATTCCTTTGTCAATGTAACTAATTTCACGACCTTATGCTGCCGTATAAACTGTAAAATATGTTGTTGCCTCTCTACCATATACATATTATCACCTCTACTAAATATTTACTCAAAGTAGTCATAACTTTGTCAATAGTTAGTTATAATTTAATCAAGATTTACATAAAACCGCATTTTCCTTTACAAATTGTCACTATACTAAGAGTAAGAACTGAGAGAGGTGAACAATTTGCTAGCGTTAAAAAATATCTCAAAAAGCTATAAAAACAAGAAAGTTTTAACAGATATCAATATAACGATCGAATCAGGTGAAATCATTTCGTTATTAGGACCAAGTGGTTGTGGTAAAACAACTTTGCTCAATATTATTTTAGGGCTTACAGATCAAACAACTGGACAGCTTATTTACAATGACCAAGATATAACACAACAATCGATGCAAGAGCGAGGATTTAATATTGTATTTCAGGATTTTGCATTATTTCCTCATTTAAATGCCTATGACAATATCGTTTATGGCTTGAAAAATAAAAGTGTGCAAATGTCTAAAGAGGAGATACAAGAATATATTGAGTTTTTAGAGCTGACACCACATCTATATATAAGGTGATTAACTTTTAGACTTACACTCTTTTTCTTCGTTTTCCTGTATACTATTCTTAATAGATATGAAACGGAGAAAAATGATGCGTAAAATTGTCCTAATTCCTGAAGAACAAATTCCTGCTGCTTTAGAAGAATTAAAGCTTGTCATGAAAGAAGAAAACAATCATAAAATGTTCGTTCGCTACCAAGTGATTTATATGTTACTTTCCGGCGAATCGTATGAAAAAATTGTCGACTATACAGGTCTTTCTTTAGCGACGCTGTTCAATTATCGCAAAGCTTATTGTGAAAAAGGGATCGCTGGACTTGGACGTAAAAAACAACCTGGTCGAAAGCGTCATTTAACGGCTGAACAAGAAGCACGAGTCGTCGCGACAATTGTCAACCAAACGCCTAAAGATGCTGGTTTTCCCGTTGAAATGAACTGGACAGCGCCTCTTCTTCGCGATTGGATTGAGCGAACATTTGGTGTGTCTTTTTCTGTACGTGGGACACGTGATTTATTGTACCGTCTTGGTTTAAGTTATACGAAACCAACGTATACATTGGAAAAAGCAGACCCCCTCAAACAAGCAGTTTTCCTTGAAAAATTTGAACAGGCGAAAAAAAACTAATTCATGGTCAAATTGATCGTATTTTATTTGAAGACGAGTCAATGATCCGTGATTACCAAGCGATTTCCAACACGTGGTTTCTTAAAGGTCAACAAAAAATCATTCCAACATATGGCCGACATCAAGGGGTTAAGCTAATTGGTACATTGGATTACGAAACGGGCGATGTATTTTGCGTGCAAGAAGAACAATATACCGCTGTTGAATTCCTAAGTTTTTTAGAAAAAGTCATCGCTCGTTATCCGAATGAACGCATCGTGATGGTATTAGACAATGCGCGCATACACCATGCGAAATTGATTCAACCATTTTTAGAAAAGTATCAAGATTTCTTTGAATTTCTGTTCCTTCCGCCGTACAGTCCCAATTTAAATTTAATCGAAGGACTGTGGAAATGGATGAAGACAACGGTGATCCACAATGTCTTTTACTCAAATGTCGGAAAGATTCAACGTGCTGTCCAAGGCTTTATCCAAATGATTAATCAAACACCTGAAAATACGGTGAATAGGCTGTGCTTGAAACTCTAATTTTCTTTCACCGTATATATACATAAAAAGGTTCATGAATTATCAGGTGGTCAAAAGCAACGTGTTTCGATTGCTCGGACACTTGTGATGCAGCCTAAAATATTATTGCTAGATGAACCATTAAGCGCGCTCGATGGTGTCATTAAGGAATCTATAAAGGAACGTATTAAATCCATTGCACGTGAATTTAATTTAACAACGATTATTGTGACACATGATCCAGAGGAAGCATTAACGCTATCAGACAAAGTGCTAATCATTAATGAAGGAACAGTGGCACAATTTGGGACACCACAAGAAATTATTACTGCTCCAAAAAATCAATTTATTGAGGACTTTATTTTAAAGCAACTTCATATTAAGCGACATAATATCTATCACTTGTTTGGAGAAACATATGCTTAAAACAAATAACATCATGAAATTAATTTTTCTGCCAATTTTACTATTTTTTCTATTCTTTTTAATAATGCCATTGCTGTATATGTTTTGGGAGTCTTTCAAAGTTGGCAATACGGTTACACTTCAAAATTATCTAGATGCTTTGAAAAATATCGAAATTCGTGAAGCTTTTTTTAATAGCTTTAAAGTTTCCTTTGGTGCATCGATACTCACAACGATTTTAGCCTTTTTATTGGCTTATTCTGTGCATTTTACAACAATGCATCGTCAGACAAAAAGGCTTGTACAAATAGGGATTACGCTGCCGATGTTACTGCCAACGATTACCTATGGCTTTGTATTGATTTATACATTTGGTAATCAAGGAATTGTTACGAGATTATTGGGACAACCGCTCTTTACGATTTATGGCTATAACGGTTTGATGATAGGTTATGTCTTATATACAATGCCTGTTGCGTTTATTTTAATGCAAAATTCTATGCAATATATTGATAAACGATTTTTACTTGTTTCGATGCTAATGCATGACACTGCATTACGTCGCTTCTATCATACGATATTTCGTCCAATGATAGGGACGATTGGTGGGGCTTTTATTTTAACATTTATTTTAAGCTTCACAGATTTTGGAATACCTGCATCCGTTGGTGGAAATTATCGAGTCATTGCTACAGAACTTTATCAAGCAATGCTTGGCTCGATTGTTCATTTTGAGCGTGGTGCAGTAATTTCTGTATTTATGTTAATACCAGCTGTACTAGGGGTTATGATGCTAACATTTTTAGAGCGTTTTAATTTCCAATATAAACAGGTTGGACAAAGTGAGCTTGTTCAGCATCGTCTACGCGATGGGCTCTTTACGATGTATGCCATAGTTTGTGTTGGTATTATCCTGATTATTTTTTCAACGATGTTTCTTGTGCCATTTACAAAAGGATACCCCTATGATTTCGGCTTTACATTAGAGCATGTTCAAAATGTACTGGCAGAGAGAGATTTAACAAAGGTTTATATGAATTCACTTCTTGTAGCGATGCTAACAGCCGTATTTGGGGTCGTTATTACATTTATGTCAGCATTGCTTAATGCACGAACACCGCTTAAAGGGAGAAAAGGCTTAGATATTGCATCTATGATTACCAATACAGTGCCGGGAATGGTGCTTGGTCTATCCTATTTATTTTTCTTTAACGGTAGTTCATTGAAGGGGACATTTCTGATTATTATTGCATGTAATATTATGCACTTTTTTACAACACCCTATTTAATGGCAAAAAATTCATTACAGAAGATGGACCCTACATGGGAAGTAACAGCAGCGCTATTGAAAGATTCTTGGTTAAAAACGGTTGTACGGATTATTCTACCAAATATTAAGTCAACTATTTATCAAATGTTTAGTTACTATTTTTTAAATGCAATGGTGACGGTAAGTGGCGTTATTTTCCTTGTGAGTACAAAGACAATGCTTGTATCAACGCGGATAAAAGAGCTTCAGCATTTCGCAAAATATACCGATATTTTTGTACTTTCTATTTTTATTTTATGTACAAACCTCATTGTGAAATTAGGTTGTGATTATATAGCAACACGCAAAGAAAAAGTGAAGGAGATATCAAAATGAAAAATTCAAAATGGATGATGTTTGGGACAATGAGTGTGGCAGTGGTGGCTTTAGCTGCCTGTGGAGGAGCAGAAGCAGGTTCTAGTGAGCAAGTCATTATTTATTCGAATGCGGATGATGAAGCCGTTGAGGTAATGGAGTCTACATTAGATGACAAGGGTTATAAGGGAAAGTATGTAATTCAATCCTTTGGGACATCTGAGCTAGGTGGCAAAATGATGGCTGAAGGAACAGATATTGAAGCAGATGTCGTGACAATGGCTTCATATTTTATAGAGAGTGCTCAAGCTTCTAAATCCATGTTTGTGGATATTGCTTCAGATGCTAAGCCGTTGGACGATGGTGTTACATACGCACTGCCAATTCTCGGGAATGTTGGTGCAATCTTTGTCAATACGGATGTATTAGAGCAAAAAGGATTAGCTGTACCAAAAACAATTAAAGATTTAACAGACCCTGCTTATAAGGATTTAGTGTCATTCCCAAACATTATGGATTCCTCAACGGCTTGGCTTTTAGTACAGGCAATTATTAGTGAGTATGGTGAGGAAGAAGGTCAAAAGGTTTTAGCGGACTTAATTAAAAATGCAGGTCCACATATTGAAAGCTCTGGTTCAGGTCCTATTAAAAAGGTGAAAACAGGTGAGGTTGCAGTTGGCTTCGGCTTACGTATTCAAGCCATTGATGCTAAAAAAGAAGGCTTACCAATTGATTATATTGACCCAACAGAAGGGAACTTTACATTAACAGAGTCTGTAGCTGTTGTAGATAAAGAGGGCGACGAGGCATTGGCGATTGAAATTGCAAAAGTTATTGCAACAGAGGCGCGCAGTGGTCTTTTGGAGCAATATCCAATAGCGCTGTATGAAGGAGAGCAGGTGCAGGATGAGCAGGTGCCAGCTTATTTAAAAAAATGGGATACAGCTTTAACAGTCGATTTATTAGAAAAACACCAAGCATTCTTTAAGGAAGCGCAACGATAAGGAGTGATCGAGCATGAGTAACTATAAATTATTAACACCAGGCCCACTAACAACAACAGTGACAGTGAAGCAGGAAATGCTAGAGGATCGCTGTACATGGGATGATGACTATAAAAATATTACACAGCATATTCGTCAGCAGCTACTAGCTTTAGCACATGTGGACGAGGCTGATTATACAACGGTGCTGATGCAAGGAAGCGGCAGCTTTGTAGTGGAATCCGTGCTAACAACAGCTATCAGTGATGAGGATAAAATACTGATATTAACAAATGGCGCTTATGGTGAGCGTATTGTTGAAATGGCTCAAGCATTAAAATTGCAGCATATTGTCTATAGTGTTCCTTACAACAAGCAACCATCAGCATTGGAAGTACAAGCCTTCCTTGAAAAGGATGCAAGCATTACACATGTTGCTGTTGTACATTGTGAAACAACGACTGGTATTTTAAATCCAATTAAAGAAATAGGAGAAGTTGTTCATTCGTTTCATAAAACATTTATTGTAGATGCAATGAGTAGCTTTGGTGGTGTGCCAATGAATATAGCAGACCTGCACATTGATTTTTGTATTAGCAGTGCAAATAAATGTATTCAAGGTGTACCGGGCTTTGGCTTTGTCATTGCTAAAATAGAGGCATTACAGCAATGTAAAGGTCACGCTCGTAGTGTTGCATTGGATTTATATAGCCAATGGGAAGTAATGCAAAAGGATGGTAAATGGCGTTTTACCTCACCTACACATGTTGTAGTGGCTTTTGCTAAAGCAATGGAGGAACTTCGTGAAGAAGGTGGAATTGAAGCACGCTTTAAGCGATATGCGCATAATAATGCGTTGCTACGTTCTCGCTTGGCGGCGCTTGGATTTACACCATATATTTCAGAAGCGTTACAATCACCTATTATTACAACCTTCTTATTCCCAGATAAGACGTTCTCCTTCGAGCATTTTTATCAGGAAATGAAAAAGGCAGGCTTTGTCATCTATCCAGGTAAGCTAACGGATGTGGATACATTCCGAATTGGTAATATTGGCGATGTGCATGAGGAAGATATGCTTGCATTATGTGAGGTCGTTGAAAACTATATGGCGGTGAAAAAATAATGAAGATTGATACAGTGATTTTTGATTGGGCTGGTACAACAGTAGACTTTGGCTGCTTTGCTCCTGTAAATGTTTTTCTAACGGTTTTTGAAGCTGCTGGTGTAACGGTAACGCTTGAAGAGGCTCGTCAACCAATGGGCATGTTAAAAATTGATCATATTCGTACAATGCTAGAAATACCAAGAATCAGTGAGGAATGGCAACGAGTGCATGGTCGCTCCTTTACAGAAGACGATGTACAAGCATTATACAAGCAATTTGAGTCAAAGCTAATGGAATCTTTAGCAACCTACACAGACCCGATTCCATATGTAATAGAAACTGTACAGCAATTGCGAGAAGCGGGTATTCGTATCGGCTCCACAACAGGCTATACAGATTCTATGATGGAAGTCGTTACAAAACATGCAGCTGCTAAAGGCTATCAACCTGATTTTCTTGTGACACCAACGCAGGTGGGTGATAAAGGACGACCATATCCATATATGATATTTAAAAATATGGAGGCATTAGGCTCAGCAACAACAAAGCAAGTTGTCAAAGTTGGTGATACAACCTCAGATATAAAGGAAGCCTTACATGCAGGTGTTTGGGCAGTAGGTGTGATTGTTGGCAGCTCTGAGATGGGTCTTTCTCAAGGGGAGTTTTATGCGTTAAGTGCTGGGGAGCAACAGCAAATTATTGAAAAAACAAAACGTATATTTGAGGAAGCGGGCGCTCATTATACAATTGAAACAATGCAGGAACTACCAACGTTGATGGATAGAATGGCTGGATTGACGGATAGAGCATTTGAATAGACGGATAGCTTGCATAAAATGATGGATAGATCACAAAAAAACTTGGCAGTTGCCAAGTTTTTTGTTTAGTCACGCTCATAAGGGATGGAATTTGGGATTTCTACAAATGGATTTTTTTCATTAATACGATCATAAAACATAATGCCATTCAAATGATCTAACTCATGCTGAAAGGCGATAGCAGGCAATCCTTTTAGACGCATCTTCTTCTCTTCACCGTCGATTGTTTTAAATTTTACTGTAATGCGAGCATGACGTGGCACATACCCAGGGACATTGCGATCAACAGAAAGACAGCCCTCCCCTGCTGTTAAGTATGTGCTTTCAACTGAATGGCTTACAATTTTAGGATTGATCGCAACAAAGCTTAATTGCTCACCATTTTCATCTTGTAAATGAAGTGCAAACATACGATGTAAACTATTTACTTGATTAGCTGCTAATCCTATACCATTGCGCAAATTATATTTCTCTGCCATTTCAGGGTCTTGGCTATTGATTAGATATTGAAGCATATCCTTTGCAAGCTGTTTTATTTCATCTGTTAGTGGGAATTTAACCTCTTCCGTTTTCATGCGTAAAGTCGGATGACCTTCGCGAACAATATCATCCATTAAAATCATAATAGTAATCTTCCTTTCAACTTTGTAGTGCCTTATCTATAAGTATACATCACGTTTAAAAACAATCACACGAAAAAAGAACTTATTTGAATATACTTAAAAAATTTTTCTAATGCTATTAGATTTTTCAGAATGGGGTATTCTACTAGTGGAAAAGCTGTTGGCAAACGTAAGAATTATAAGGTTTGGATAAAGTGTTATAATACAGATTTAGAATACAAGTAATACAGTGTGGGACAGTGGTGTTGAAGTGTTATTTTAGAGAAAATCTTTGTTTATAGGGGTAATATATGATTGACCGACGGTATTTTATTCAGTATACTGGGTGTCAAGAATAAGTTGTACTAGTTAAAAAGGTGATTTATTTTAATACAGCTGAAAGGGAGATGTGACAAATGAGCAAGAAAAACAATAATATTTTTGATGCTAAACAAACGCTAACTGAAATCGAAGATAAGTTTGAAATGTTTCAAATTTTGAACGAAGAAGGCGAAATTATAAATAAAGAGGCAGACCCAAAATTATCAGATGAGGAGCTAGTTGAATTAATGACGCGTATGGTTTATACACGTATTTTAGATCAACGCTCAATCTCACTAAACCGTCAAGGCCGTTTAGGCTTCTATGCTCCTACAGCAGGTCAAGAAGCTTCTCAGCTTGCTTCGCATTTTGCATTAGAGCAAGAAGATTGGATTTTACCGGGATATCGTGATGTGCCACAAATCGTATGGCACGGCTTACCATTAGAAAAGGCATTTTTATTCTCACGTGGTCATTTTATTGGCAACCAAATTCCTGAAGGTGTAAATGTTTTACCGCCTCAAATTATTATTGGTGCTCAATATATTCAAGCAGCAGGTGTTGCATTAGGTATTCAAAAGCGTGGTAAAAAAGCGGTAGCTGTAACATATACAGGTGACGGTGGTTCATCACAAGGTGACTTCTATGAAGGCATTAACTTTGCGGGTGCATTTAAGTCACCAGCAATCTTCATCGTACAAAATAACCAATATGCAATTTCAACACCGCGTGAATTACAAACAGCGGCTAAAACAATTGCACAAAAAGGTGTAGCAGCAGGCTTACCAAGTATTTTAGTAGATGGAATGGATGCGCTTGCAGTATATGTAGCAACACGTGATGCACGTGAACGCGCAGTCAATGGTGAAGGTCCAACATTAATTGAAACTTTATGCTACCGTTATGGTCCTCATACAATGGCTGGAGATGACCCAACACGTTACCGTACAGCTGATACGGATAATGAATGGGCACAAAAAGACCCTCTTGTACGCTTCCGTAAATACCTAGAGGCAAAAGGCTTATGGGATGAGAAAAAAGAAGAAGTAGTAATCGAGCGTGCAAAAGAAGAAATTAAAGAAGCCATTAAAAAGGCAGATGCTGCACCAAAACAAAAAGTAACAGAGTTAATGGAAAATATGTATAAAGGCGAAATGCCATCTAATTTAAAAGAACAGTATGAAATCTATAAAGAGAAGGAGTCGAAATAACCTATGGCACAAATGACGATGATTCAAGCAATTACAGATGCACTTCGCACAGAATTAAAGAATGATGAAAACGTTCTTGTATTCGGAGAAGATGTAGGTGTCAACGGTGGGGTATTCCGCGCGACAGAAGGCCTACAAAAAGAATTTGGGGTTGACCGCGTATTTGATACACCATTAGCAGAATCAGGTATCGGTGGCTTAGCGATTGGTCTTTCTCTTCAAGGATTCCGCCCAGTTCCTGAAATTCAATTTTTCGGCTTTGTGTATGAAGTAATGGATTCAATTAATGGTCAGTTGGCACGTATGAGCTACCGCAGCGGTGGTGTATACAATGCGCCAGTAACAATTCGCTCACCATTTGGTGGTGGTGTGCATACACCTGAAATGCACTCAGATAGCTTAGAAAGCTTAATGACAGCACAGCCAGGCTTAACAGTTGTTGTTCCATCAACACCATATGATGCGAAAGGTTTACTAATTTCATCTATTCGCAACGATAATCCAGTTATTTTCTTAGAGCATTTAAAACTATATCGTTCATTCCGTGAAGAAGTACCTGAGGAAGCATATGAGATTCCGCTAGGAAAAGCAGATGTTAAACGTGAAGGTAAGGATTTAACGATTGTTGCTTATGGCTTAATGGTTCATGAAAGCTTAAAGGCTGCAGAAGAACTTGAAAAAGAAGGACATTCTGTAGAGGTTATTGACTTACGCACAATTCAACCAATCGATGTGGAAACAATTATTGCCTCTGTTGAAAAAACAGGTCGCGCAATCGTTGTACAAGAAGCGCAAAAACAAGCAGGTATCGCTGCAAATGTAGTAGCAGAAATTACTGAACGTGCTATTTTAAGCTTAGAAGCACCTGTACTTCGTGTGGCTGCACCAGATACTGTGTACCCATTCCCACAAGCTGAAGGTGTTTGGTTACCAAACTACAAAGATGTAATGGAAACAGCAAAAAAAGTTTTAACATTCTAAAATAAAGCTTCTAAACTTGAACAACAGTAACTAGAAAGGATGGGTACACATGGCATTTGAATTCAGATTACCAGATATTGGCGAGGGTATTCATGAAGGCGAAATCGTAAAATGGTTCGTTAAAGCTGGAGATACAGTAAAAGAAGACGATATTCTTTGTGAAGTACAAAATGATAAAGCAGTAGTAGAAATTCCTTCCCCAGTTGAAGGAACAGTAGAGGAAGTTTTAGTAGGAGAAGGAACAGTTGCCGTTGTTGGCGATGTTTTAATCCGCTTGGATGCACCGGGCTATGAAGATTTAAAGTTAAAGGGTGATGACCATGCAGCAGCAAAAACAGAAGCACAAGTGCAAGCAACTGCTGAATCTGGTCAAAATGTAGAAAAAGCTCCTGCAAAAGAGGAAGAGGCTCTAGAGAAAGCTGCACCAGCATCAGAAAAGGTAGAAACAGTTGTTGATGAAACAAAACGTGTAATTGCTATGCCTTCTGTGCGTAAATTTGCTCGTGATAATGATGTAAACATTCGTGAAGTACAAGGCACAGGCAAAAATGGTCGCATTTTAAAAGAGGATATTGAAAACTTCCTAAAAGGTGGCGGCACTGTAGAGGCTGAAGCCGCAGCTGTAGAGGCTGATGAGGTAGCTGTTCAACAACATACAGCAGCACCAGTTGTTCTGGAAGGAGAATTCCCAGAAACACGTGAAAAAATGTCTGGTATTCGCAAAGCCATTGCCAAAGCGATGGTACACTCGAAACAAACAGCTCCACATGTTACACTAATGGATGAAGTCGATGTAACAGCTCTTGTAGCACATCGTAAAAAATTCAAAGATATCGCTGCTGAAAAAGGTGTGAAATTAACATATTTACCATATGTCGTTAAAGCACTTATTTCAACTTTACGCGAGTTCCCAGAATTTAACCGCTCATTAGATGATGCAACACAAGAAATTATTCAAAAGCATTACTACAATATTGGTATTGCAGCGGATACTGAAAAGGGCTTACTTGTACCAGTGATTAAGCATGCAGATCGTAAATCTGTATTTGCTGTATCAAATGAAATTAATGAATTAGCAACAAAAGCTCGTGAAGGCAAGCTTGCACCGCATGAAATGAAAGGTGCTTCTATGTCGATTACAAATATCGGCTCTGCGGGAGGACAATGGTTTACACCAGTTATTAACCATCCTGAAGTAGCAATTCTAGGAATTGGTCGAATTTCAGAAAAACCTGTAATAAAAAATGGTGAAATTGTAGCCGCACCTGTGTTAGCATTATCATTGAGCTTTGACCATCGTATGATCGATGGAGCCACTGCGCAAAATGCTTTAAATCACTTAAAGCGTTTGTTAAGTGAGCCAGAATTATTATTAATGGAGGCGTAACAAAAATGGTAGTAGGAGATTTCCCAATCGAAACAGATACTCTTGTCATTGGTTCAGGTCCTGGAGGATATGTAGCCGCAATTCGCGCAGCTCAAACTGGCCAAAAAGTAACAATCGTTGAAAAAAATGTACTTGGTGGTGTGTGCTTAAACGTAGGCTGTATCCCATCAAAAGCATTAATTTCAGTAGGTCACCGTTTTGAGCAAGCTAAACATTCAGACGACATGGGAATCATCGCTTCTGATGTGAAATTAGACTTCTCAAAAGCACAAGCATTTAAAGACAGCGTTGTTAAAAAATTAACTGGCGGTGTTGAAGGCTTACTTAAAGGTAATAAAGTTGAAATTGTACAAGGTGAAGCTTATTTCGTTGACGCTCATTCAGTACGCATTATCAATGGTGAATCTGCTCAAACTTACACATTTAACAATGTTATTATCGCAACAGGCTCTCGCCCAGTTGAAATTCCAACATTCAAATTCTCTGAGCGTGTAATTAATTCTACTGGTGCACTTTCTTTACAAGAAGTACCTGGTAAATTAGTTGTGATTGGTGGCGGCTATATTGGTACAGAGTTAGGTTCAGCTTATGCAAATCTTGGCTCACAAGTAACAATTATCGAAGGTGGTAAAGATATTTTAGCTGGCTTCGAAAAACAAATGACACAAATCGTTAAAAAAGGCCTTAAAAAGAAAGGCGTTGAAATTGAAGTTAACGCATCTGCAAAAGGTGTTGAAGAAACTGAAAACGGCGTAGTAGTAACATATGAAGTTGGCGGAGAAGAGAAAAAAGTTGAAGCTGACTATGTATTAGTAACTGTGGGTCGCCGTCCAAATACAGATGAAATGGGCCTTGCTGAAATCGGAGTTGAATTCGGTGAACGCGGTCTAATTAATGTTGACAAACAATGTCGTACAAATATTCCAAATATCTATGCAATCGGTGATATCGTTGCTGGTCCTCAGCTTGCACATAAAGCATCTTACGAAGGTAAAGTTGCTGCTGAAGCAATCGCTGGTGAAAAATCAGTTGTTGACTATCTTGCTGTACCTGCTGTATGCTTCACAGATCCTGAAATGGCAACAGTTGGTTACAATGAAGAGCAAGCAAAAGCAGAAGGTATTGAATATACAGCAGCGAAATTCCCATTCGCAGCAAATGGTCGTGCCCTTGCACTAAACCAAACAGAAGGTTTTGTGAAGCTAGTGGCTCGTAAAGAAGATGGCTTATTAATTGGTGCGCAAATCATTGGTGCTGGTGCATCTGATATGATCGCTGAAATGGGCTTAGCAATTGAAGCTGGTATGACGGCTGAAGATATTGCACTAACAATCCATGCTCACCCAACATTAGGGGAAATTACAATGGAGGCTGCTGAAGTATTACTTGGCAACCCAATCCATATTGTAGCAAAACGATAATAGAAAAAGTAAAACGGCTATAAAGCAAATGCTTTATAGTCGTTTTTTTGTATATTATCAATAATTTTGATAAAGTGATTATATTGAATGAATATTCGAAATTATTTGGGGTGATCATAATGGAATTAGGTTTAAAGGGGAAAGTAGCCATTATTACAGGCTCAAGTAAAGGAATTGGCTATTATACCGCAATGCAGCTTGTCAAAGAGGGCGCGAGAGTGGTGCTATGTGCGCGTGGTGAAAAACAGCTTCAAGTGGCGGCAGGCTGTATAAAAAACGAAACAGGTGAAGAGGTTCTAATCATTCCAACGGATATTACAAAGGAAAAGGATTGTAAAGAGCTAATTGAGCGTACAATCGCACACTATGGACAGATTGATATTCTTATTAATAATGCAGGTACAGCTTCAGCTAATCCTTTTGAAGCTGTTAGCAGTGAGCTATGGCAAGCAGACTTGGATTTAAAAGTATTTGGCGCTATTCATTGCTCAAAATACGCTGCGCCATATATGCGAAAGGCTGGCGGTGGTGCAATTGTTAATGTGACAGCAGTTATGGCGAAAACGCCTCCTGCAAGCTCGCTTCCAACAACGGTAAGCCGTGCTGCAGGACTTGCATTAACAAAGGCAATGAGCAAGGATTTAGGAAAGGATAATATTCGTGTGAATTCCGTTTGTATTGGGCTTATTCGCAGTGATCAAATCGAAAAGAAATGGAAGAGGGAAGAGCCGAATTTATCATGGGAGGACTATTCGCGAAAGGTTGGACAAGCGATTCCACTCGGTCGTGTAGGAGATACACAGGAAGCTGCAAATGTGATTACATTTTTAGTATCAGATGCAGCTAGCTATGTAACAGGTACTGCTGTAAATATTGATGGTGGCTCTGCACACGCATTATAGCAAAAGTAAAAATCCACTATCACTAAAAGAAAGTGTAGTGGATTTTATCTATTTTTATCCTTCTTCGTTAATAAGGACATTTTTGCCACGCATTTTCATGATTAGTGGTATAAGTAACCAAGAAATAGCAACGATTAAAAATATTAATGATAAAGGCTTTGTGACAAAAATTGAAAAATCTCCATTCGAAATTGTTAATGCACGACGCATATTATTTTCAATCATCGGACCTAGTACAAGTGCAAGCACTAATGGTGCTACTGGATAATCGTTTTTAGCAAATAGATAGCCAAGCACCCCACAAGCTAGTAATAAAAATAAATCAAAAGTAGCGAATTGTACTGCATAAACACCAAAAATTGAAATCGCAATAATAATTGGCAATAAATATTTTTTTGGTGTTTCAATGATTTTTGCAAAAATGCGGACTAGTGGCATGTTTAATGCTAGTAACATTAAGTTTCCAAGAAACATACTGGCAATTAATCCCCAAGCAACCTGAGGATGCTCATCAAATAATAATGGACCCGGCTGAATATTATACATAATAAGTGCACCCATTAAAATAGCAGTAGTACCTGAACCGGGAATACCTAGTGTTAGTAATGGAATCATTGCACCACCTGATGCAGCATTATTCGCTGATTCAGGTCCAGCTACACCTGCAATATGGCCTTTTCCAAATTGCTCAGGTGTTTTACTGAATTTTTTTTCAGTGATATAAGAAAAGAATGAGGCAAGTGTTGCACCAGCACCAGGTAATACGCCAATGAAAAAGCCTAGCAGTGAGCCACGGGCAATGGGAACAGCGCTATCCTTTAAATCTTGCTTTGTAGGTAGTACACGATTAATTTTTGCTATTTGACCATCTTCTTCATCTTTTTCAAGAATCGTTTTGAATACTTCACCTAATGCAAATAAACCAACAGCAATTGTTAAAAATTCAATACCAGAGAACAGCATTGGCTGACCAAATGTAAAGCGTTCGATACCAGATACGGCATCAATCCCTACTGTACCGAGCATAAGCCCTAGAACAGTCATAATTAAAGCCTTTGTAATAGAACGTCCTGCAAGTCCACTTACTGCTGCAAGCCCTAGTAACATTAATGAAAAATATTCAGCTGGTCCAAATTTAAGTGCTAATTTTGATAATGGATTCGCTAATAAGATTAGACCTAGTAATGCTACAACACCAGCACAAAATGAACCGATGGCTGCAATAGAAAGAGCACTTCCAGCACGACCTTGCTTAGCCATTTGATAGCCATCCAATGTTGTGACAACTGATGAGGATTCACCAGGTGTATTTAATAAAATGGAGGTTGTTGAACCACCATACATAGCTCCATAGTATACGCCTGCAAGTAAAATAATAGAGCTTGTAGCAGCAGCCTCCGTTGGTAGCCCAGCTGTAATGGTTGCTGTAACAGGAATTAGTAAAGCAACACCACTCATAGGTCCTATGCCTGGAAGTACACCAACCGCTGTTCCGATTATAACGCCGACAAGAGCGAATAGAAGATTTTGCCATTGAAAGGCAACAGCAAATCCATCAGCTAAAAATTGCAATGTTGACATATGTTCACTCCTTTACACTAAAAAGTTGGGAAACTAGGTAAGACTCCTCCTAGTAAACCTGTAAATAAATAATAGACGCCTAGTGAAAATCCAGCTGCAATAATGATTGAATAAATCAATTTAGATCGTTCCAATGCTTGGAAGCTGATACATAAAAATAAGAATGTTGTAATGATATAACCGATTTTTTCAAGGAAAAATACATATGCAACAGCACTACCAAAAATAATTAAAAACTTTTTGAGCTCAGTAGAGGAGGTTTTAGAAGCTGATGTTGGTCCTCCTGTGATACGCTCTCTCACAGCATTTTTCCATGACTCATAAAATAATTGAAGACTTAATAAACCTAAAACAATACCTAAACCTAGTGGAAATATTTTAGGGCCGACAGTAGACCCGTAAGCACTATCAGAAATTTGTGTTGCTTGAACAACAAATAAAATGCTAAGTGCTAAAAGGATAATGCTAAATGTTTTATCAAATGTGTAGCTCAATCGTTTTACACCTCCATTGAAAATAATAGAAGATTACACAAGTAGTTTCATATTGTATGAAAATACTTGTGCTCCTTTCTTGACAAAAGTTGCTCTTTATTTTTGCATATCAAGAGCTGTTAACAGTTCAACGATTATTTCATTTTGACTATCTAAGTAAGCTGTAAATTCTTCAGCATTGCGGTATTCAGCCTGCCAGCCATTACGTGTTACTTCAGCTTGCCATTCTTCTGATTCAGACATTGCTTGTAATTTTTCAGACCAATAAGCAACTGCATCCTCACTCATATTTTTAGGACCAAAAATACCACGCCAAATTGTAAATTCCTCGTCAATACCAGCCTCTTTAAATGTAGGAACCTCTGCTAGCTCACCTTCTAAGCGCTCAGATGAACTTACGGCTAGTACACGTACATCTCCTGATTTAACATAAGTAGCAATTGTAGAAGCGTCTGTTGCAATTACATCAGCATTGCCGCCGAGTAATGCTGTTACAGCCTCACCGCCACCATCATAGGAAACATATTTAATTGTTTTTAAATCAATGCCAGCTTTATAAGCAGGAATAATGCCTACTAGATGATCCATAGAGCCCGGTGCAGAGCCACCTGCTAATGTAATATCTTTTGGCGAGGTTTTCATGGCATTTAAGACATCCTCAAGCGTTTGGAATGGAGAATCATTTTTAACAACAATTGCACCATAGTCACGCGTTAATTGTGCTAAAGGTGTAGTGTCCTTATAGCCGAATTTACTATTTCCTTCAGCTTTTTCATGATTAATAAGAATTGGTGGTGATTTAACCATTAACATATAATCATTATCTGCTTCCTTTGTAGCAAATGTTGCCATAAAGGCAGCACCACCACCACCTGGCTTGTTTTCAACTTGAATTGCTTTATCAATTAAACCTGTATCATTCATTGTTTTCGCTACTGCGCGGGCTGTTAAATCCCAGCCACCACCAGCACCAGATGGAGCGACAATCGTAATATTACTTTTCGGATAATCGCTTGCTTTCTTTCCTTCTGTTGTTTCTCCATTTGATGCTGAACAGCCAACTAAACTAGTAAATAGTAAGCCAGCTACCATTATTTTTGAAATTTTCCTCCACATAAAAATCCCCCTTAAAAAATGAAATGGTAGCGCTATCAATCTAGCGCTACCATTACTATAACTTATATCTGAATTGTGACAATATTGTGATAATAATGTGGATTAATGTCATTTTGTTCATAAAGTTTATTTGGAAATAAAGTATCGTCGTTCAGGACGACCCACTGTGCCATAAGTCAGTTCAGTGTATACTTGCTTTTGTGTAACTAAAAATTCTAAATAACGACGAGCAGTGGAACGGCTCACACCAATATTTTTGCCTAGCAGTTCAGCTGTACTACCATCCTCTATTGAACTTAAGTAATTGATCACATGATTCATTGTTGTTGGATCAATGCCCTTTGGTAATAGCAGCTGTGTATCTTTTGGGATAGCTGAAGCTGCTTTTGGCCAAAGATATTGAATTTTTTCTTGTGTAAACTTCTCATTATTTTGAAGCAATAGATGTTTGAAACGGAATTTTTCTATACTTTCTTTTAGCTGATCGAATGTAAATGGCTTTAAAATATAGTCCGTGACTTTTTTTCGATAAGCCTTCTGGACAATATGTGCCTCGGTGGCTGCGGTAATTAAAATAATGCTACTTGTTGGGCTTATTTCATTGATTTTATCAATTAAATCAACGCCAAGTATATCTGGTAAAAATACGTCAAGTAAGATAAGCTGTGGTGAAAATGATTGGAGCCAATCTAAAGCTTCTTCACCAGTGTTTGCACGTGCAATGACTGTAAAGCCTTCAATTTTTTCTAAAAAACGACAATGTACGTCTGCTACACGTGCATCATCTTCAATTACTAGCACTTCAATATCATTCATGGATAATAGTCCCCCTTTTGCTAATAGATACGATGAATAGGGCACCTCCTAAATCGCCCTCCCCAAGAGCGAGTGTGCCATTTAGATCATGGATGCTGGTGATTACTTTCCTTAATCCATAGCCGCGATATTTACTATCTTTTGTAGAAATATTTTCTGAAAAGAGTACATCTAATTTTTCTTGCGCTAAACCATTGCCAGAGTCCTCAACCTCAAAGATGATTTCCTCTCCATTATCAAATATAAAAAGCCTTACAATTGGTTGTTGCTCTTTATTTTTTTCAACCTCTTCAAAGGCATTGGTTAATAAATTGCCCATAATCGAAATAATAAGGCTTTTTTCGATAGTTTCAGGGAATGTTTCTAAATAACTATCCTCATCAAAAATCAACTGAATCTTTAATTCGCGAGCGCGATTAAAAAACCCGATAATTAGACCATTTAAAAATGGGTCTTTCACACGATTTGTAATAAATTGTGTTAAAGAGGAGTGCCCCTGTACCTCTTTATGGATAATCGATAATGCTTCATCAGATGCATTTAATTGAATAAGACCTGAAATTGTATAAAGAACATTATTAAATTCATGTGTTTGTGCACGCAAAGCTTCTGTATATTGTTTTACTTGTGATAATTCAATTGCCATTTGCTCAATTTCTGATTGTAAACGGAAGCTTGCAACAGCACCAACAATTTTACCATTCACCCTCATAGGGACGCGGTTTACAATAATTTCATGTCCGTTAACAATCATTAATTTATCAAGCTGTTTTTCACCATTCATTAGCACATTAAGAAGGTGTGTATGCGGTATATGTTGCTCGATACTATTACCAATGATAGAAGCTTTGTCAGTTAAATTTAAAATATTGGCGGCAGCATTGTTTAAGGTTGTAATTTCGCCTTTATCATTTACCGTAATAATCGCTTCACGAACAGACTCGATTAACGTATTTTTTTCTGTTAATAGGCTGGCGATTTCATTTGGCTCCAGATTGAAAATTTGCTTTTTAATATTACGGGATAAAAAAATAGAGCCGATAATACCGATGCTTAGTGCAATTACCATCGTATAAAAAATATTATCAAGGTATAAAAAATATAAGTTCCCTAATTCGCTTGTTAAGTAGCCAATTGATACAACGCCTATAATAGAGCCATTGGCGTCAAAGATAGGTGCTTTTCCGCGAATAGATTGTCCCATTGAGCCATCAGCGATTGATATATAGGATTCACCGTTTCGCAATGCCCTGTCATTATCATCACCAACCATGGATTTGCCAATACGGTCTGCGATAGGATGGGTGTAACGAATGCCATTTTTATCACCTATGACAACATAAGTAGCTTTTGCGGCATGCATAATATCATTGCTAATTTTTTGCAGACTTTCTGATGGGTTGTCTGTGTGAAAGGCTGCCACAACATCGCCTCTACTAGCAGTTGTTTCTGCCAAATATAGCGCTCGGTTACCAATTTGTGTTTGTAATGCATCAGAAATTGTGACATAAAAAAGTAGACCTGCTAAAGTAACAATAATAAAAATTAAAAAGCTGCTGTAATAGGCAAAGCGTGTTTGGAGTTTTAACGTTTTAAAGATAATAGAAGACCCCACCTTATGATGTATTCTGGAAATTTTAGTATGATATAAAAGCTAGTATCTTTTGTAATTTCCGATTATATAGAAAAATTTAAAAATTTACTAGATAGTGAGGAAAATAAAAAGTTCTAAATAGTGTATATTTCTAATTGGTAAAAGGGTGTTGATCATAAAGCAATAACTATGTTATGTCATCATAAATATTTTTGCAGAAAAAGAATTTTAATGCTGTTTCATAGAATTATTTGTTTTGTTCTGTAGCTGTTAATTATTTTTCTAAAATTATAATAGACAGAAAATTCCTACAGATGTAGAATAGGTGACATGGGGGGTGAAACGTGGCGAAATGTTGAATGAAAATTTTGCTGCAATGTTTTTACGAGCTGTGCGTATCATTGTTCAAATCGGCATACTGAATATTTATTATTACTTGGGGGTAGGCATTGTATCTTATTTACATATTCCACTTCCAGGCAGTATTGTGGGCTTGCTTTTATTAGCACTTTCACTCATTTTTAAAGTGATTAAGGTTGAATATATTCAAGATGGTGCTGGCTTTTTAATTGGTGTATTAACACTGTTCTTTATTCCAGCAACAGTAGGTGTTATTGATTATCCAGAGCTATTATCAGGCACGGGTGTGCTTATTATTTTAGCCGTTATTGCTAGTACATTAATCTCTATTTATGTAACAGGTGTGCTGACACAACTTATTGAGAAAAAAGAGCTGTCAAAAAAAGAGGCTGTTACAGAGGAAAGGGAGGGGAAATTGACAGTTGATTGAAGCGATTGTTGTGTTAAGCACAGTTGTAATGTTTATATTATTTACAAAACTTTATCAGCGCTATCCGCATCCCATTATGATTCCATTGGTGACAACAACAATTGTCAGTGCAGTTATTTTACTTGTATTTGATATCCCATATGCAACCTATATGCAAGGTGGGGAGTGGCTACAAAAAATGTTAGGACCAGCAGTTGTTGCACTTGCCTATCCACTTTATAATCAACGAGCAATTATTATGAAATATAAATATTCCATTTTATCAGGGCTATTTATTGGGATGATAACAGGCTTAGCGACCATTTTTGTGTTGCTGAAATGGATAGGTGTAAAGGAAAGCTGGATGCTAACAGCACTGCCGAAATCATTAACAACACCTGTTGGGATGCAGGTAAGTGAAATGATTGGTGGTATTCCACCTTTAACTGCAGTATTTGTGATGATTGCAGGGTTTGTAGGAGCGATTATTGGCCCACTAGTCATTAAGTATGGCAAGTTGGATACGGCTGTTAGTAGAGGTGTAGCAGTAGGCAGTGCCTCTCATGGTGTAGGGCTTGTCAAACTAAGAGAATACGGGGAGCAGGAGCTATCAGTTGGTTCATTATCTATGGGCTTAACAGCTGTAATTGGCGCATTTTTCTGTCCACTATTTGTTTATTTATTTCTATAAAAAAGCTGAGATAATTAGAAAAAAACCTAAGCTATATGATAAAACACTTATTTCATGTTTCATCATAGCTTGGTTTTTTTGTTTGAGTGCTATGTTTCAATCGCTATATTTTTATCACTAATAAATATAATTATTATATTCAGATAATTGGTTTGCGTTCTTTAATAACGCGAATTGTTTTTAAAGATGTATCCTCTGGTCCTTGTACTGGTAAGCCAGCTTCAATATTCATTTGAATATAATGAATATTTTCTTGGGTAATTATTTCCCCGGGAATAAAAATTGGAATACCAGGAGGATATACCATAATAAATTCTGCACAAATACAGTTATCTGCTTCTGCAAGAGGAACAACCTCTGTATCCGCATAAAAGGCATCACGTGGTGACATAGCAAGAGCTGGAATTTCTGGAACATTCACCACTGCCTCCGTAATAGCCGCTTCGGAATCAAATGTTTTTGACATACGGCTAAGTGCATTGATAAGTAGATTAATTTCCTTTTTAGTATCACCTAATGTTACTAAGCATAAAATATTATATAGGTCAGATAGCTCTACTTCAATATTGGCATTATAACGAAGCCACTCCTCAGCTTGATGCCCTGAAATACCTAAATCTTTCACACTAATAAGAAGCTTTAAAGGGTCCATATCATATGTTGCAGATGAATGTAGCTTTTCTTTACCTGCACATTTTAAATGCGGAATTTGATTAATACGTTTACGTGCATCCTTTGCTAGACGCAATGCATCATCAATTAAATCATACCCATGAATGGCTAGCTGACGTCGAGCTGTGTCGAGTGACGCAAGCAATGGATAGGATGTTGATGTAGTCATAAGCATAGAAAAAACAGCTTGTACACGTTTTGCTGAAACAAGTCCTTCACGCACATTTAAAATGGATGTTTGTGTCATAGAGCCGCCAAGCTTATGTACACTTGTAGCTGCCATATCAGCACCTGCCTCCATTGCTGAATATGGTAGATCATCATGGAATTTAATGTGTACACCATGTGCTTCATCTACTACTACTGGAATATCGCGGCTGTGAGCGATTTCAACAATACGTTTTAAGTCAGCCGTAAAGCCATAATAAGTTGGGTTAATAACAAGCACTGCTTTTGTATCTGGATAAGCAGTTAAAGCCTTTTCGACAGCTTCAGGAGATATACCATGAGAAATTCCATATTCGCTGTCAACTTCAGGATGAATAAAGATTGGAATTGCACCAGCAAATACAATCGCCGACATAATAGATTTATGAACATTCCGTGGTACTAGAATTTTATCACCTGGACCAACGACAGTTAGAATCATCGTCATAATAGCGCCACTAGTACCTTGAACGGAAAAGAATGTATGATCAGCACCAAAGGCCTCCGCTGCAAGATTTTGCGCTTCCTTAATAGCGCCCTTTGGTGAATGTAAATCGTCTAGTGGAGCAATATTAATTAAATCAATTGATAAAACGTTGTCGCCGACGAATTCTCGGAAAGCAGGGTCCATTCCCTGTCCTTTTTTATGGCCTGGGATATGGAACTGAATAGGATGTCTGTTCCGATGTTTAAGTAATACGTCGAACAATGGAGTCTCTAATTGTGACAACGCAGGTACCACCTCACTTTATAATATCTAGGAAAACAAATGAATTATAGCACCTAACGACATGAAAAAATAGACTTTTCACAAAAAATAAAAGGATTTTTTCAGGATAACGAGAAGTTAGTAGCGTATGAAAGGGGAGGTTTTATGAATTGGCATACACGTGTAACAGAGCTTTTACAGGTGAAATATCCAATTATTCAAGGAGGACTAGCCTATTTAGCATATGCTGATTTGGCAGCAGCTGTGTCGAATGCTGGTGGACTTGGACAAATAACTGCCATGAGTTTACGTGATCCCGATTTATTACGGGCGGAAATTCATAAAGTACGCACATTAACAGACAAACCATTTGGTGTAAATTTTGCCATTGGTATGCATGGTCAAGGCTATGAGGATATGGTACGTGTTGCTGCTGAGGAGGAAGTACCTGTTGTCACAATGACTGGTGGCAATCCAGCACCTATTTTTGAATTGCTAGCAGGAACAAATATTAAAAAATTAGTTCTTGTTGCTGCACGAAGACAGGCACAAAAGGCAGAACAGCTTGGAGCGGATGCAGTGATGGTTGTTGGACAAGAAGGTGGTGGTCATCTTGGGCGTGATGATGTTGGAACAATGGTACTAGTGCCTCAGGTGGTCGATAGTGTGGGCATTCCAGTTATTGCGTCTGGCGGTATTGGTGATGGTCGAGGCTGGATGGCTGCACATGCATTGGGCGCTGAAGGCATTGAAATGGGCACCCGCTTTATTGCAACAAAGGAATGTGTAGATGCATCAGAGGCTTATAAAGAGGCACTGCTTGCTAGTACGGAGGCTGATACAACGATTATTAAACGTTCAATCGGTGCACCAGCGCGCGCGCTACGCAATGATTTTACAGCAAAGATTTTAGAAATTGAGCAGCAAACGCCGACCTATGAGGCGTTAAAAGATTATATAAGTGGTTCAGCCAATAAACGATTTATTTATGATGGTGATACAAGTCAAGGATTTGGTTGGGCTGGTCAGGTGACAGGAATGATTCATGATATACCAACTGTTGAGGAGCTCATCAATCGAATGGTTGCAGAAGCTGAGGGTATCCGCGTAAAATGGGGGCAATAACGTAAAGGTGGTTTTGCCAAATGGAATATTCTTATCCGTTTTCAACTGATTGGTCTACAAAGGAAATTGTAGATGTTGTGCAATTTTTTGAGGGAATTGAACAAGCTTATGAAAAGGGCATTAAGCGTGAGGTAATGCTTGCGAAATATCGTCGCTTTAAGGAAATTGTCCCTTCACAAGCTGAGGAAAAATCAATTTTTCGCGAATTTGAAGAGGTAAGCGGCTATAGTAGCTACCCCATTATTAAGCAAACAAAAGAGGCTACAGATGGCACGTTAATCAAAGCTGTTTCGAAATAAAGCTGACCATGATTATATTTTCGCATAAAAAATATATTTGGCACAAAAATAAAATAATAGCAACATGCAAGTCTAGTTCTGCCGTTGATAAAAGAGGATTACAACAACATGAAATGGATGTGAGAAAACTCTCACACCCATTTTTTTGTGTAAAAAAGCGATATGTTGTATACACTACCTTTACAAAAGTTTCTGTTATTTTCCTATAATGACATTGTAAATAGGCAATAAGTGATTAAATGTTTCCTCTATGGTTTGAGCTAGTTCGTTTGCAGATAATTGAACGGCTTGCTCTTTTGGAATATGTCGACCTACTAAAAATTCACCTTTTTTCACATCACGTAAACGTACTAGCAGTGCATCAAGCTTGTCCTCCTTGGCTTCTTGAAGGGCAATCGCTGCAGCAGACATATGATCCCCTGACACAATAAAATCATCTGGAAGCTGCTCTAATAATGCTTTATGAGCAATTAGACGTTCAGCCATTATATTTTTTTGTGGTGCTTCATAAATAATAGCTAAGACGATGAATAAATGTGTGTGCCATAGACCAATCTGAAAGTGAGGCAATGATTTATAGCCTCGTTTATAGGGAGCAAAGGCAACCCAACTATCTTTTGGAGGATTCACAGTTCTGCGAGCATGTTTGGCAACATGAGAGAAAAATTCTTCACCTAATTGACTGGAGAAATAAGTAGAAAAATCTTCACCAAGCTGATGAAATTTTGGACGTACATGGGTATTTAAGGCATCCATTCTTTGTTCTAAGCCATCTATTGTAAAAACGTTAAAGTCTTTAGTGGTCCATTTTAGTTTTGACAATTTTCTTTGCTCCTTTCGATTTATCATGTTTATTTTACAATGAATTTGGGAAAAAATCTTATAACAAGAACTTTATCGAATTGAAAAAGTTTTTGTAAAAAAATTAAAAAAAGGAAGTGGTTTTTTATGAAACCAGTTGTGAAAATTATACGTAAAGTTGACATTGAAAAGCAATATGAGCACATTTTACAATTAGAATTAGACTACGAATTAGCATCTCTCTTCGCAGCGATGAATGACAATAATGAAATTGAAATTGAAAAAAGTAAAAAACGTCTGGCTGAGATTCAGATGGAACTGGAAAGTTTGCACGCCTATGCGTAACAACAATCTCATACCTATTTAAAAATCACTTGCTGAATATTCCGACAGCAGGTGATTTTTATTTTGACAAAGGGTAAAATAGGTATTACAACATAATGAAAGTATGTAGATGTCATCAAGAAGTGAGCTGTTAAGTAATGAGGAAAGGTATATAGCATTCGGTAAAGAAAATAAAGGGCCTTTTCTTATATTCGAAGGGTGGGTTTTTAGTGGATTTACAACGATTAGATGAATTTGCACAACAAATTATTTTTGAAGCAGGAAGTCGTATTCGAAAGGCCTTTTCGTATAACCTCGTAATTGAAACAAAGTCAGGGGCAAATGACCTTGTAACAAATATTGATCGAGAAACGGAATTGTTTTTTATTGAACAAATTAAAGCTTTTGATCCAACGCATAAAATTTTAGGGGAAGAAGGAATGGGCGAAAAGGTAGAGTCATTGGATGGCATTGTGTGGATTATTGATCCCATCGATGGCACGATGAATTTCGTGAAGCAGCACCGTCATTTTATGATATCTATTGGCATTTTTGTGGATGGTATAGGAAAGCTTGGTTACATATTTGATGTCATGCGTGAGGATTTATTTTATGCGGTTGCAGGTCAAGGTGCATGGTATAATGATTCACCATTGCGTAAGCTACAAACGATTACAATGGAAGAGGCTGTTATTGGCATTAACGCACATTGGGTAGCGCCTAATCGACATATTCACCATGAAAAAGTGATTGATATGATTCGCAAAGTTCGTGGCACACGCTCCTATGGCTCAGCCGCAATGGAAATCGCCTTTGTGGTTAGTGGTAAATTAGATGCCTATGTATCCATGCGTCTATCACCATGGGATATTGCTGGCGGTACAATTATTGCGCAGGAAGTCGGCGCTATTGCCACAAATTTACATGGAGCAGGCTTTGATTTTCTACATCAGGATACATTTATTATAGCTAACCCTGCCATTCACCAAGAATTATTAGAGAAATACATCGTGCCCTATAAATAGAAAAAAGTAGTATAAACCATTATTAATGGTTTATATTACTTTTTTATTAGCTGTGAAATGTGATGACTAAATCGATAGTCATGTATATGAAAAACAATTACCACTTTTAGCATAGTGCATGTACAATAAAATATAAAGGGTATAGGGAAAACTAAAATAGGAAGTGGATAAAAATGAAGGAACAGTACAAAAGCTCTGTTTTTAATAGTATTTTTACAAAATTAACCTTATTGATTGTTTGTATTATTATACTAACAGCGGGAGGTATTGGTAGTACAAGCTATTATTTAGCTAAAACAAAGCTTGTAGCAGCAGGAGAAAGCGATATTAAACATCTTGTTGATACTGCTTTGGTGACATTAACAGTATTAAATGATCAAGTAGAGGCAGGAGAGCTATCGCTTGAAGAAGCACAAAATAGGGCAAGGGTATTGTTGAATGGTCCACAACTTGCTGAAGGCTATGATTATAAAAATTCTGCATTCCTTTATAAAAAAGATGGCTATTTAGTTGCTTATAATGCAAATTATGCCGCTGTTCTCCATCCTACAAACCCAATAGGGCATATACCTGATGATACAACAAATCGTGAAAATATGGTGCGTGCTGCACAAGCCACAAATTCTCAGGAACATTTTCATCATTTTCAGGATGTAGATAGCGACGGCAATCAGGTAACTAAAACTGCCTATATGGTTCAATTTGAGCCATGGGATTGGTCTGTTGGAATGAGTGTATTTGATACAACATTCTATGGCGAGCTGAATCAGGTGAAATGGTATATTGCTCTTATCACAATTATTATTACATTCATTAGTACAGCATTATTTTACCTAACATCACGTAAAAAATTTAAGCTATTAGAAAGTATTTCAATGGCATTTTTACGTATTGTTGAACGTAACATTCAGCCCCAAACATTGCCAGAATCAAAGGATGAAATTGGTTATCTTGGTAAGTCCTTTAACAATATGCTAGTGCAATTAAGAGATTTAATTGGACGGCTTCAAGAAACAAGCAGTAAGGTGGCAGAAACTTCACTGTCTTTATCAGCGATTTCAGAGCAAACGGCTTCTAGTAGTGAAGAGGTTGGAAGAGCGATGAATGATATTGCTAATGGAACAGTAAACCAAGCAACAGATTTAGAACAAACAACTCAACAAATTGAGCTGCTGAATACATCAATTGAGGCTATGAATCAACAAAACCGTACGATTCAAGAAATCACTGCACAGGCGGAGCTAACAGCTAATCAAGGTCAAGCAATGATGCAACGTTTAAAGCAGTCTAATGAACAATCATTAGTTTCCTCTAATGAGGTCAGTAAAAATATTACGATTTTACATAATGAAATTGCTGAAATATCTAGAATTACAACAACGATTGAAAGCATTTCATCTGAAACGAATTTATTAGCATTAAATGCTAGTATTGAGGCGGCACGTGCTGGGGAGCATGGTAAGGGCTTCGCTGTTGTCGCTGAGGAGGTACGGAAGCTGGCGGAGCAATCCAATGAGGCAACAAAGCAAATTCAAAGTATGATTGCCGCGATTGAAATGGGCGCAGAAAAAACAGTGGATGCTGTAGCAAGCACTATTCAACGCTCACAGCAGCTAGACACAGTAGTAAATGAAACAGAGCAGGAATTTGGTCATATTATGCAAGCTATTTCAGAAACAACACAGGCAATTACAGTATTCAATCAAGAGCTGGCAATGATTACAGAGCAAAATGAAATGATTACACAGGCTGTCCAAAATGTTTCAAGTATTTCAGGTCAAACTGCCGCTGCTGTTGAGGAAATTACAGCATCTATTGATGAGCAAATTAGCGCTATTGCACAAGTCGCTATGTCAGCCGAGCATTTAACAGACTTAAGTCAAGCATTAAATGATATTGTAGAGCAATATGAATTATAGCCAATATACAATTGTCCTCTGTAAAGGCGAACGATAACGAGAAAAACCAAACTATTACGAAATGTTTTTCGCAAGGTAGTTTGGTTTTTCTTTAGCTGAAAGCTTGTTGTTTTGGCTGTATGTTGTTTAGAGCAGCCCTTGTGCACGTAGTTTGCGTTTCATTTTAAAGGCTGTCATGAAAATGACACATGTAGCCACAATACCTGCAATGATACCAAGGACACTGCTAGCTGCGATTGAATAGCCGATAGAGCACATCGCTAAAATAGCGGCTAATGCATAAATGGCCATAACGATTTTTGCACGATTCATAGTCGAGCCCCCTATATAAAAATTTGTCGATCAAATATATTTTTTAGAATGATGGAAATTCTAATAAGGACATTTCTATCCTTCTTGTGCTATAATATCACAGTTAAACATTCGAAAAAAGAATATGGAGTGGAATAATGACAAACTTACGTCAAGATCTTCGCAATATCGCAATAATCGCCCACGTTGACCATGGTAAAACTACCTTAGTCGACCAACTATTAAAACAATCAGGTACATTCCGTTCAAACGAACATGTGGAAGAACGTGCAATGGACTCTAATGATATTGAACGCGAACGTGGTATTACAATTTTAGCCAAAAATACTGCAGTAAACTATAACGGAACTCGTATCAACATCCTTGATACGCCTGGACACGCCGACTTTGGTGGTGAGGTAGAACGTATTTTAAAAATGGTAGATGGCGTTTTACTAGTTGTCGATGCGTATGAGGGTTGTATGCCGCAAACACGCTTTGTATTGAAAAAAGCGTTGGAGCAAAAGCTAACACCAATTGTAGTTGTAAACAAAGTCGATAAAGACTCAGCTCGTCCATTAGAAGTTGTGGATGAAGTATTGGAATTATTTATTGAATTAGGAGCAGATGACGATCAATTAGACTTCCCTGTTGTTTATGCTTCTGGTGTAAATGGTACAGCTTCTCTTGATGCTGATCCAACAAAGCAAGAAGAAAATATGCAATGTTTATTTGAAAAAATTATTGAAGCAATTCCTGCGCCAGTGGATAACTCAGCAGAGCCACTACAATTCCAAGTGGCATTACTAGATTATAATGACTATGTGGGTCGTATTGGGATTGGCCGCGTCTTCCGTGGTACAATTGAGGTAGGACAACAAGTAGCATTAATGAAACTAGATGGTACAGTGAAACAATTCCGTGTGACAAAGCTCTTCGGTTTCTTTGGCTTAAAGCGTGAAGAAATCCAATCAGCAAAAGCTGGAGATTTAATTGCTGTATCAGGTATGGAAGACATCAATGTTGGTGAAACAGTATGTCCTGTTGACCATCAAGATGCTTTAACACCATTACGCATTGATGAACCAACATTACAAATGACATTTTTAGTAAACAATTCGCCATTTGCAGGCCGTGAAGGAAAATGGGTAACAGCTCGTAAAGTAGAGGAGCGTTTACGTTCACAGCTACAAACAGATGTGTCATTACGCGTTGAAGATACAGATTCACCAGATGCATGGGTTGTTTCTGGTCGTGGAGAACTGCATTTATCGATTCTTATTGAAAATATGCGTCGTGAAGGCTTTGAATTGCAAGTATCCAAACCACAAGTAATTATTCGTGAAATTGATGGTGTGAAATGTGAGCCATTTGAGCGTGTACAAATTGATGTGCCAGAAGAAAATGTTGGTTCTATTATTGAATCGATTGGTGCTCGAAAAGGTGAAATGCTTGATATGGTGAACAATGGCAATGGCCAAGTTCGTCTTATTTTCTTAGTGCCTGCTCGTGGTTTAATTGGTTATACAACTGAGTTTATGTCAATGACAAAAGGGTTTGGGATTATTAATCATACATTTGATTGCTACCAACCATATATTCCAGGACGTATCGGTGGACGTCACCAAGGTGTGCTTGTATCAATGGAAACAGGTAAATCAACAACTTATGGTATGATGCAGGTAGAAGACCGTGGTACACTATTTGTAGAGCCAGGTACAGAAATTTATGAAGGCATGATTGTTGGTGAAAACACACGTGACAATGATATCACTGTTAATATTACAAAAATGAAGCAAAAAACGAATGTTCGTTCCGCGACAAAAGATGCAACAAACGTTATTAAAAAACCACGTTTATTAACGCTTGAAGAAGCATTAGAGTTTTTAAACGATGATGAGTATTTAGAAATTACACCAGAGTCTATTCGTCTTCGTAAACAAATTCTTGATAAAAATGAACGTGAAAGAATAGCGAAAAAATTAAAAAACGCTGAACAATAATCTTTTGCTTCCATGAAAGGAAGAGGAATCTTGGGTCTGAAGTCCGCTTTACTGGGTGAACTAAATGTTATTCAAGTGGCTGCACAAGTAAATATACAGGAAACAGAGGAAGCCTATAAAAAAATGGCTGGAGTTACACGCTTTTTATATCAAAATATGCCTAGCTATGAAATCGCTGGCTATATTTTATTTTTCCTTGTGTTTATACTGTCAGCAATTGTCTACAAACTAGGCTTTGCAAAGAAACTAAAATGGTCACAAAATATGATTATTTATATTTTCCTATTTTTAGGCTGTATTATGTTGACATTCTTTGCATTATATCTTCCAATGGTTGAAGGGCTTATTGTAGCGGCCTTAATTTTAATTGTTTATAAAACACGATTATGGCGTGAAAAAAAAGAAGAACAACAAGCTACAAATCAATAGATTATTACATGCAGTCTTAGCATTATTATGCTAAGGCTGCTTTTTTGTAGAAATGGATAGGAACCGAAATCTTCTTATGTGAATAGATTAATGCTGATAGGCTAATTTTGATCACATCAAGGAGGAAAGGGAATGCGTTGGCTTACAAAAGGTTTATGGTTCAGTGTCATTGCTTTGTTACTCCTTTCTTTGACAGCATGTAATAAAGCAGAGCTAGAAAAAGTCAAAGTAGGAGAAGTAACCCGTTCGATTTTCTATGCACCACAATATGTAGCACTTGAGAAAGGATTCTTTGAGGAGGAGGGTCTTGCTGTTGAACTACAAACCATTGCAGGTGGCGATAAAACAATGACGGCTTTATTGTCAGATGGCATTGATATTGCTTTAGTGGGATCAGAAACCTCCATTTATGTCACATTGCAAGGAGCGAATGACCCCATTCAAAATTTTGCGCAATTAACACAAACGGACGGTACATTTTTAGTAGCAAGAGAGAAGACGGATAGTTTTACATGGGATCAGTTGAAGGGTTCTACATTTTTAGGGCAACGTAAAGGTGGCATGCCTCAAATGGCTGGAGAGTTTGTGTTGAAAAAGCATGGTATAGATCCTGTGAACGATTTAACGCTTATTCAAAATATTGATTTTGCTAATATTGCCACAGCTTTTGCTTCAGGTACTGGCGACTATGTTCAATTATTTGAGCCAACTGCAAGTGTCTTTGAGAAAGAGGGCAAGGGCTATATTGTTGCATCATTTGGTACAGAATCTGGCACAATACCTTACACATCCTTTATGGCAAAAAGCAGCTACCTAAAGAATGATGCTCAAACTGTGCAGGCTTTTACGAACGCATTAAAACGTGCACAAGATTTTGTGCAAAATGAAAGTGCAGCAGAGGTGGCAAAAATTATCCAGCCATATTTTGAAAATGTGGATATAGCGGTTATTAAAACAGTTGTAGAGCGTTATAAGGCACAAGGCTCGTATGCGACAGATCCTATTCTTGATAAAGGAGAGTGGGATCACTTGCAAACAATTATGGAGGAAGCAGGTGAACTTCCTCAACGTGTGGAGTATGAACAGCTAGTTAATACAACCTTTGCAAAAAAGGCTGTTGAATAATATGACATTTTTACAGCTAGAAAACATTCACCATAGTTATTTTTCAAGCACCCAGGCAAAGGAAGTATTATATGATATTAGTTTAAGCATTCGGGAAGGTGAATTTGTATCTTTTATCGGACCAAGTGGCTGTGGGAAAACAACATTATTATCTATTATCGCGGGATTATTCCCTGCAACAGAGGGGAAAATTTATATAGATGGAGAGGAGCTGTCGACGCTTCATCAGCCTAGCATTGGCTATATGCTACAGCAAGACTATTTATTTCCTTGGAAAACTATCGAGGAGAATGTCACAATTGGCTTAAAATTGATGGAGCGCAAGACGAAAACACATAAAGTAACAGCCAATGCACTTTTGCAGGAAATAGGCTTGCCACACATAGGCAAAAATTATCCACGCGAATTATCAGGCGGCATGAGGCAGCGTGTGGCACTTGCTCGCACATTAGCTGTGAATCCGAAAATTTTATTGTTAGATGAGCCATTTTCGGCTTTAGACTATCAATCAAAATTAAAGCTTGAGGATTTAGTTGTAGAAACATTAAAAACGTATAAAAAAACAGCTATTCTTGTAACGCATGATATTGGTGAGGCGATTGCAATGAGTGAGCGTGTATTTCTTTTTTCCGCAAATCCAGGCACATTGCATAAAGTGTTTGAAATTCCACAGGTGCTCCGTGAGCTTTCACCCTTTGATGTAAGACAGCATCCAGCCTATACGGACGTATTCCAAACAATTTGGAAGGAGCTGGAGAGCCTTGGATAATACATTATTTAAACAATATCAGCAAATGCTAAAAAAAGAAAAGCGTTTTGTGCGGCTATATCAGCTTATTATTTTGCTTATATTTTTTGGAGGATGGGAGCTTCTCTCTAGGTTTGAGTGGATTGATCGTTTAATTTTTAGTTCACCAACACAGGTTTGGCAGACATTTGTTGAAAAAGTCAGTGATGGGACGTTAACATTACATGTTGGTGTGACGCTAATGGAAACAGTTATAGGCTTTATCGCCGGGACTTTACTAGGTACGTTTATCGCTATTGTGCTATGGTGGTTTCCGTTGCTATCAAAGGTCTTTGACCCTTATTTAGTGATTTTAAATGCAATGCCTAAAGTGGCACTTGGACCTATTTTAATTGTTGCATTAGGTCCAGGGTATTTTTCGATTATTGCCATGGGTGCATTGATTTCCATTATTATTACAACGATCGTAGTATATACAGCCTTTAAAGGGGTTGACCCCAATTATAGTAAGGTGCTACAAACCTTTGGTGCAACGAGATGGCAAATATTTAAAGAGGTCATTTTGCCAGCATCATTTCCTACGATTATTTCGACTTTAAAAGTAAATGTAGGTTTATCATGGGTAGGGGTTATTGTTGGGGAATTTTTAGTTGCCTCCAAAGGGCTCGGGTATTTAATTATTTATGGCTTCCAAGTATTTAATTTTAACCTTGTGCTGATGTCCCTACTAATCATCGCATTTTTTGCAACAATTATGTATCAGGTTGTAGAATTACTTGAAAGGGCTATTATTAAAAATAGCAGCTAATATAAAAAAGAGGTGACTTAACATAAAGCACCTCTTTTTCGTCTATTAAAATTCTTTATCCATTTGTGGAGATGTGCGATAAAAGCGGAAATTACCTGTTTCGATTCGCGCAATTGTATTTTCTTTAATACGGGTATGGCAGCTATCACACATATAGGTATGAATTGGGCGATTGCGCAACTTTTTAGCTAAAGGTAAATCATCATCTAAATGATTAATCACATCGCAAATAACGCATTTGACGCGCATGGCATTTCCTCCTATTCCGCACGAATGGCTAAGACATTTTTAATAGGATTATCTACATTGGAGCCGTCTTTCAGTAATACATGGATTGGGCCATCTTCCAGTAGAGGTTTGCCGTCTTGGCTATATTTTAAAATTAATGTATACGCTTCTTCAATTGTAAATGGATACTCTTGTCCATCTTTACATTCAAAGACGATTTTTGTTGCTTCAGGTTGAAGCTCGGCATTATTTAAAAAATGGCTTAATTCGATGCCGAATGTACCTGTTTCCATTCCTTTACGGTCAAATTTGCGCTCTGATTTTAATGTAGGTGGGAATGTTGCCCCCTCCATAATTTCGCGTGACCAGTGTGCCCCTACCTCGCGCATATATTTGGTATCTGCATCTTCCTCAATATTTTGTGACACAAAGTATGTGTTTAAATCTAATTTACGATCATCAAAAATCCACACAGTCGGGTCTAATGTTAGTTGGTATAAAACTGCACCTTTGATAGGAATTATTGTTTCCATTGATAGAAATCCTCCTCAAAACTTGTATATCCATGACTTAGTATAACGCTAATACCTAGGGATAATAAAGAAATATAATTTGAATTCTCTATTTTCCAATGAAGACACTTGCATTTTTAACAACTAAAAGATAAACTTTATTAAGATAGAATCGAAGAAATATCAGATAATGGGGGCGTCCTCATGGATACGAAATCACAAACTTCTTTTCAAGAGAAGGCTTTGGAGCTTTTAGTTGCTGATGCAGATAAAATTGCTCGCCTTATTCGAGTACAAATGGATCATTTAACAATGCCACAATGCCCTCTATATGAGGAAGTATTAGATACACAAATGTTTGGTCTATCACGTGAAATTGACTTTGCTGTAAAGCTTGGCTTAATTGAGCGTGAAAAAGGTAAAGAAATTCTCGATTCGCTCGAGAAGGAGCTTTCTGTACTACACGATGCGTATACAGACAAATAAAATGAAAAACTCAAACGCTTTTTTTGCGCTTTGAGTTTTTTTACTAGAACGAGGTTTTCGAATGAAACAATATTTAAAACGTTATGCACAAAATTTTGATTACCCATTATTTTTTACGGTCCTATTGTTAAGTATATTTGGCTTAATTATGATTTATAGTTCAAGTATGATGATAGCTATTGTGCGTGAAGAACAAGCGCCAGATTACTTTTATCAAAAGCAAGTAACAAATTTAATCGTGGCATTTTTGGGCTTTCTTGCAGCAGCCTTTTTCCCATATAAGCATTATGCGAATAAAAATATTATGCTATTGCTAACGGTTGTGCTAGTAGTGTTATTTACATGGGTAAAAGTAAATGGTAATGGAGCGGATGAAGTAGGGTCTCAAAGCTGGATCACTGTTCCGTTTTTTGGGAATTTTCAGCCCTCTGAGTATGCAAAGCTATTTATCATTTTATATTTTGCTGCTGCTTTTTATCGGAAAGCGCAAAAATATACATTTGAAAAGCTTCAGCCAACCGAAATTTTCTACCCAATTTTTCTTTGGATTTTAGTGGTTGCTGGCGTAGCTTTTGAAACGGATTTAGGTGCAGTTATTATTTTATGTGGGATTGCTGTATCTGTTGTCGCTTCAAGCGGTATTCCTTTTAAAACATTTTGGAAGTTTTTTGGCGTATTAGGTGCATTTGGCACGGCAATTCTTGGTATACTATGGTTATTTAAAGGAGAATTGCTGACAGGCAATCGGAAAGGGCGGATTTTATCCTATTTGAATCCGTTTGAGTATGAGGATACTAGCGGTCATCAGGTTGTTAATAGTTATTATGCGATTGGTGGAGGCGGCCTAGAAGGTAGAGGTCTTGGCCAATCTATTCAAAAGTTAGGATATTTACCCGAACCTCAGACAGATTTTATTATGGCCATTATTATGGAAGAATTGGGCATATGGGGTGTATTAATTGTCTTGCTTGGTTTAGGTTTTATTGTATATAAGGGCTTTTCGATTGCATTGCGAACGAAAGACCCATTAGCACGCATGATTGCGGCTGGTATTGCGAGCTGGATTGGCTGGCAAACGTTTATTAATCTTGGGGGTGTAACTGGGTTAATCCCGTTAACCGGTGTAACGTTACCTTTTATTAGCTATGGCGGTACATCTATAATTATTCTATCTTTAGCAATGGGCATATTAATCAATGTTTCTATGTTTGAAAAGGTAGAAAGAAAAAAAGCACAGTCATAAAGGAGGATACCTATGGAATCAATTAACAAAATTCTCGTAGCCAATCGAGGCGAAATTGCAATTCGCATTTTCCGTGCCTGTACGGAGCTAGATATTCGAACAGTTGCGATCTATTCAAGGGAGGATAGTGGGGCTTTTCATCGCTTTAAAGCAGATGAAGCCTATTTAGTAGGAGCTGGCAAAAAACCAATCGATGCGTATTTAGATATTGAAGGGATTATTGCTATTGCCAAGGATGCAGATGTTGATGCGATTCATCCAGGGTATGGTTTTTTATCAGAAAATGTAGAGTTTGCACGTCGCTGTGAGGAAGAAGGCATTATCTTTATTGGTCCAACATCTCAGCATTTAGATATGTTTGGCGATAAGGTCAAAGCGCGTGAACAAGCGATTGCGGCCAATATTCCAGTTATTCCTGGCACAGACGGCCCCGTTGCCCAGTTAGCAGAGGTAGAGGATTTTGCCAGCACTTATGGCTATCCAATTATGATTAAGGCAGCGCTTGGTGGCGGTGGTCGTGGGATGCGTCTTGTGCATACACAAGAGGAACTTGCATCTGCCTATGAGCGTGCAAAGTCAGAAGCTAAAGCTGCATTTGGCTCTGATGAGGTCTATGTGGAAAAGGCGATTATCAAGCCAAAGCATATTGAAGTGCAAATTATTGGTGACCAGCATGGCAATCTTGTGCATTTGTATGAGCGTGATTGCTCGATCCAGCGTCGTCACCAAAAAGTAGTGGAAATTGCGCCATCGAACTCTATTTCTGAGGAATTAAGACAGCGCATTTGTGAAGCAGCCGTGCAATTAATGAAGAATGTCTCGTACATAAATGCAGGGACGGTGGAATTTTTAGTCGCAGGCGATGATTTTTATTTCATTGAGGTGAATCCGCGTATTCAAGTAGAGCATACGATTACAGAGATGATTACAGGCGTCGATATTGTTCATGCTCAAATTAAAGTAGCAGCGGGTTATGCCCTGCATGGTGAAGAAATTCATATGCCAAAGCAGGCAGATATCCCAATGATTGGCTATGCGATTCAAGCTCGTGTCACAACAGAGGACCCCGCTAATGACTTTATGCCAGATACAGGAAAATTAATGGTATACCGTTCAAGTGGTGGTTTCGGAGTACGCTTAGATGCAGGAAATGGCTTCCAAGGTGCTGTAGTGACACCTTACTATGATTCCCTGCTTGTGAAAATTTCTACATCAGGTATGACATTTAAAGAAGCAGCTGCGAAAATGGATCGTAACTTAAAGGAATTCCGTATTCGTGGTGTGAAAACAAATATTCCATTTTTAAACAATGTAGTAACACATGAACAATTTTTATCAGGCGCCTTTGATACAAGCTTTATTGATACAACACCAGAGCTATTTGAATTCCCCGTCAGAAAAGACCGTGGGACAAAGCTATTAAGCTATATTGGCAATGTTACACTAAACGGCTTCCCAGGAGTGGAGAAGAAGTCCAAGCCTATTTTTGTACAGCCAAGCGTGCCTAAATTTGACCCATTGATTGTGCCACCAGCTGGTACAAAGCAAATCTTGGATGCACAAGGACCTGAAGGCTTAGTAAAATGGATTTTAGCACAGGATGATGTGCTTTTAACGGATACAACCTTCCGTGATGCTCACCAATCATTACTAGCAACTCGTGTACGTTCACAGGATATGTTCCAGGTGGCTGATGCGACAGCACGTATGATGCACCAGCTATTCTCGTTAGAAATGTGGGGTGGCGCAACATTTGATGTCGCATACCGCTTCTTAAAAGAAGACCCATGGGAGCGCCTAGCGAAGCTGCGTGAGCAAATTCCGAATGTATTATTCCAAATGCTTTTGCGCGGGGCGAATGCCGTTGGTTATACCAACTATCCTGATAACCTTATCCGTGAATTTATTGCAGAATCGGCTGCATCAGGCATTGATGTATTCCGTATTTTCGATAGCTTAAACTGGATTAAGGGCATGGAAGTAGCGATTGATGCAGCACGTCAATCTGGCAAAATTGCTGAAGCAGCGATTTGCTACACAGGCGATATTTTGGATGATACACGCGCGAAATATTCTGTACAATACTACAAGGATATGGCGAAGGAGCTAGAGGCAGCAGGTGCACATATTTTAGCGATTAAAGATATGGCTGGTTTATTAAAGCCAGAAGCAGCCTATCGTTTAATTTCAGAGCTAAAAGACACAACAAATCTGCCAATCCATCTGCATACACATGATACAAGCGGTAATGGTATTTACTTATATGCCAAAGCAATTGAGGCAGGCGTAGATATTGTTGATACAGCATTAGGTGCAATGGCTGGTCTTACATCACAGCCAAGTGCAAACTCCTTATACTATGCGATGAAAGGCAGTCAGCGTGAGGTACGTGCGGATATTGACTCGCTTGAAAAGCTATCCTACTACTGGGAGGATGTGCGTAAATACTACAAGGATTTTGAAAGTGGTATGATTAGTCCACATTCTGAAATTTATGTGCATGAAATGCCTGGCGGACAATATAGTAACCTACAACAGCAAGCAAAAGCAGTAGGGCTTGGCGACCGTTGGGAAGAAGTAAAACATATGTATTCTCGCGTCAACCTTCTATTTGGCGATATTGTCAAAGTGACGCCATCATCGAAGGTAGTCGGGGATATGGCACTCTTTATGGTACAAAACGATTTGGATGAACATACTGTTTTAACAAGAGGGCAAACAATTGACTTCCCAGACTCTGTGATTGAGTTCTTCCAAGGCTATCTTGGGCAGCCACATGGTGGATTCCCAGAGGAGCTGCAAAAGGTTGTTTTAAAGGACCGTGAAGCGATCACAGTACGTCCTGGAGAGCTATTAGAGCCAATTCAATTTGAACAGCTAGCAGCACATCTAGAGGATCAATTAAGCCGTCCTGTAACCAAGAAAGATGTCCTAGCCTATGCATTGTATCCAAAAGTTTTTGAAGAGTATGCTAAAACAGCCGAATCCTTTGGCAATATTTCCGTGTTAGATACACCAACATTCCTATACGGCTTAAAGCTAGGGGAAATTATTGAGGTTGAAATTGAAAAAGGAAAAACATTAATTATTAAATTAGTATCCATCGGTGAACCACAGCACGATGGTACGCGTGTTTTATACTTTGAGCTCAACGGCCAATCTCGTGAGCTAGTGATTCAAGATATGACAGTAGAAGTGGATGGTAGTGTAGCCTTAAAGGCAGACTCCAGCAATCCAAATCAAATTGGTGCAACAATGCCAGGAACCGTGTTAAAGGTTGTTATCTCGAAAGGCAGCCCTGTGAAACGCGGTGATCACCTTCTGATTACAGAGGCAATGAAAATGGAAACAACTGTCCAAGCACCAAAGGATGGTATTATTAAAGAGGTTTATGTTGCCGCAGGTGATGCCATTTCCACAGGCGATCTATTGATTGAAATGGAATAATAAATGCTTAAAAGGTTATTAGATGCATATTAGCGTCTAATAGCCTTTTTTATATTAGGGATGGAAAGATAAGAATAGGATGATGGACAGCACCTTCAATCAAAGAGCTATTTATGAATATATGTTAAGCTATATGGAGAGTTATGCAAGTAGGGGGAAGTTTAAAATGCTAAAAACGCTATTTAATTGGCTGCTGATTATTGGCTTAATTTTATTAGGAGGACGCATTGTAACAGCAATTTGTGTCTATTTTGACATTCCATTTACAACCTTTTTTAAAGATTATGCACTAGTATCTGTGATTATTTTAATTATTGGAATTATAGGATCAGAAACAATGAAAAAGCAGGAAAAAAGATAAAAGATTCGGCACATCCTCTCGTGCCGAATCCTTTTCATGTTCTATTTCTTCTTTTCATTATAGTTACTACGAGCGACTAGCATAATCATATAACATAATAAACCAAATAACAGAGAAATAAATAGCGAATGTAGTAAAGCAACTGTTAAATTTAATCTTGTCAGGACTACTAACATACCCGCAATTACTTGTAAAACAACGATTGTAAAGGCAATAATCCAACCATAATAAATAACACGCTGGTTTTTATATTCTTTCACAGCATGCCAAGTTATGTATGCAATCCAAATGAAAATAATAAGAACAGCTAGACGATGCCCCATTTGCACCCATTCATACATATTGTTTGGCAGTGCTAAAGGTGATTCATTATAGCAAAATGGCCAGTCAGGACAAATTAAGCTAGAATCCGTATGTCGTACAAGCGCTCCTGTATAAACGACTAAATAAGAATAAATTGTGACAGCAATTGTATGCCAACGTAATTTTTTCCCCATAAATACGTTATCAGCATCAAATTTCCGATCCACTTCAAATACAATCATAGAAAGCAGAAGAACAGCAGCAAAGGAAATAAGAGAAATTCCAAAATGCAGCGCTAGGATAAAATCACCTTGCCCCCATAACACTTGGGCTGCTCCAATTAAAGCCTGTGCGATTAAGAAAAACATTGCCAAAAAACCTAATAACTTTACTTCACGAATATGTCCGAGTTTACGCCATGTCCAAACTGTTAGTACAAGAATTGAAATAGATACGACTCCAGTCACAAGGCGATGTGAAAATTCAATAAGAACTTCTGGTGTAATTTCCTTTGGAATAAGAGATCCATTACAATCAGGCCAGTTTCGACCACAGCCTAAGCCACTATCTGTTTTTGTAACAAGCGCTCCACCAAGTAAAATTAGGAGCATTCCAACTGTAGCGGCAACAGCAAACCACTTCAAATACCTGTTGTGTTGCATAAAATGAGTCACCTACTTTATCTATCAACATTACAAGAGCGTAATGTTTCTGCTACTAGATAATATCGAAAATACGTTTAAAAAACAACTTGTAAAGAGAAGGGACTAATAGATGTCGATTCCATTTCACAAATTGTTCATAATTTCGTGCTTTAACCTTCACAATTGATTTTAGAAAATGTTTTACTATAGATATGTTGTTTTTATTTATATTTCTAGGCAAAACTAATTTTTACAACTTCATCTAAATTTCACTTAATGTCTAGAAATCAATCGCAAATTTCGCTATAGTTATGATAGCGGAATATGCTTACAAAAATGAAAGGAGAGGTAATATGTCAAACGGTCGTACACTGGCGGCTACTAGAAATCCAGAGCCAGAAACAACATCCGTTGTAAAAGATTTTTTAGCACTAATAAAAATTGGCATCGTTAACTCGAATCTTGTCACAACATTTACAGGGATGTGGCTGGCGTTTCAATTAACTAGTAGACATTTCTTGCAAGAGCTTGATGTCATATTCTACACCATGCTAGGTGCGGCATTAATCATTGGTGGCTCAGGCGCAATGAACAACTTTATTGATCAGGATATCGATCCGATCATGAAAAGAACGAAGGCAAGACCGACAGTAACTGGTAGATTTAAGCCAAATTTAGTATTGACCATTGCCCTCTCATTTTTAATTGTAGGTGAAATTTTGTTATTTGCGGCATCGTTTGCGGCCGGCATGTGGGGACTACTAGGAATATTTGCTTATGTTGTTCTGTATTCAATGTGGTCAAAGAGAAAGCATGTTAGTAACACGGTTGTAGGAAGCATTTCTGGGGCTATTCCTCCGATTATTGGATATGCAGCGGTTGAGCCTACTTTAGGCTTAGGAGCACTTGCCTTATTTCTTATTATGTTCGCATGGCAGCCACCGCATTTTTATGCGCTTGCTATGAAACGTACAGAGGAATACCGTGCAGCTAAAATACCAATGCTACCTGTTGTAAAAGGATTTAAACGAACAAAGTATTCCATGCTATTTTGGATTCTTTTATTATTCCCGTTACCTTTCCTGTTACCAGAGCTTGGAATTGGCTTTTTAACTCTTGCTACTGCATTGAACTTAGGTTGGTTAATACTAGCTCTAAAAGGCTTTACTACAAATGATGATATGAAATGGGCAAATAAAATGTTTATTTACTCATTGAATCATATGACAATACTATTTGTAGCCATCATTATATTTGCGGTGTTTAGCTAATTTAGGGGATTCTTTCTTTTTCTAAAGAATTCATATAGACAGAACTAATGTCCTAGGTACACATGAAAATACAACAAAGAAAGAGGGGTTTAATTAAGCTATGATGAAAGGGCTTAAAAAATGGCGTCTTTTTTCACTTCTAGCAGTGATGATGGTTTTCCTTTCAGGATGTGGTGAAGATTATCTATCTACGCTGAAACCAACTGGAGAAGTAGGCAGACAACAATTAAATCTATTACTGTTAACTACTGTAATTATGACGCTAGTAGTAGTAATAGTATCTGTTATCTATTTACTTGCATTCGTAAAATACCGTCGTTCACGCGTTGGGGAAAATGTTATTCCTAAACAAGTAGAGGGTAGCCATACGTTAGAAGTGATTTGGACAGTTATTCCAATTATTTTATTATTAATTATCGCTGTACCAGTTGTTACAACTACTTATAAATTTGCAGATGTTGCTGCAATGGATGAGGTAGATGAAGAGGGGAACAAAACAGCCCTAACAGTTAATGTAACAGCAAAATTGTACTGGTGGGAATTTGAATACCCTAACCAAGGTATTGTAACTGCTCAAGAGCTAGTAGTCCCAACAGGTGAAAAGGTTTACTTTAATTTAAAGGCTGCTGATGTTAAGCACTCATTCTGGATTCCTGCTGTAGGCGGTAAAATGGATACAAACGTAGAGAACTTAAACAAATTCTACTTAGAATTTGACCAAGAATCCAAAGATTTAAAAGATGGCGTATTTTATGGTAAATGTGCTGAGCTATGTGGACCTTCACACGCATTAATGGACTTTAAAGTAAAAACATTAAGCCCAGAGGCATTTGATGCATGGGTAGCTGCTATGCAAGCGACAGAAGGCCAAACTGCTGATAAAGAATCAACAGACCTTGGTGAAGCAACTTTTGCTAATAGCTGCTTAGGCTGTCATGCTGTTTCAGGCTCAGGAGCAAGTGGTGCACCAGGTCCAAACTTAACTACATTTGGTGATCGTAACCGTGTTGCTGGCTTCTTAGAGCACAATGAAGAAAGCTTAAAAGCTTGGATTAAAAACCCTGAGGAATTCAAACCAGGTAACTTAATGATGAACGCTGAGGGCACTGCGCCTATTTATGGCGATTTATCTGATGAAGAAATAGAAGCTCTTGCAAGTTATATCATGGGCTTATCAGTTGAAAAATAATTTTTTGTTTATATGTAACAAATTTTGAGGGAGGTAAAAGTTGTGAGCTCATACACACAGAAAAAGGGCTTTGGAGCAACTGTCTGGGATTACATTACAACTGTTGACCATAAAAAGTTAGCAGTAATGTATTTATTAGCCGGTACATTGTTCTTCGCTATTGCTGGTGCTGAAGCATTATTAATGCGTATTCAGTTAATGAAGCCAAATAATGATTTTGTGTCAGCTGGTTTTTTCAATGAACTATTAACGATGCACGGAACAACAATGTTATTCTTAGCTGCGACTCCATTATTATTCGCATTTATGAACATGCTTGTACCATTACAAATTGGTGCACGTGACGTTGCATTTCCGTTCCTTAACTCTTTAGGGTTCTGGTTATTCTTCCTGGGTGCAGTATTCCTTCACCTGTCATTCTTTATGGGTGGCGCTCCTGATGCGGGCTGGACTTCTTATGCATCATTATCTTTATACTCTCCAGGACATGGGATTGACTTCTATGTACTTGGTTTACAAATTTCAGGGGCAGGTACGTTAATTTCAGGTCTTAACTTTATTGTGACGATCATTACAATGCGTGCTCCAGGTATGACATTTATGCGTATGCCATTATTCACTTGGACATCAATGGTATCAAGTGCGTTAATTTTATTCGCATTCCCTCCATTAACAATTGGTTTATTAATGATGTTATTTGACCGTATGTTCGGCGGTAACTTCTTTGACCATATGATGGGTGGTAACACAATTATTTGGGAGCACTTATTCTGGATCTTTGGACACCCAGAAGTTTATATCTTAGTATTACCAGCGTTTGGTTTATTCTCTGAGATTATTCCAGCGTTCTCTCGTAAACGTTTATTCGGATACTCTTCAATGGTATTCGCAACAATTTTAATCGGTTTCCTAGGGTTCATGGTTTGGGCCCACCATATGTTTACAGTTGGTTTAGGACCAACAGCAAACGCAATCTTCGCTGTTGCAACAATGGCAATTGCCGTTCCAACAGGTATGAAGGTATTCAACTGGATTTTAACAATCTGGGGCGGATCAATTAAAGTTACAACACCGATGCTTTATGCACTTGGTTTTATCCCGTCATTCGTTGCGGGTGGGGTTACAGGGGTTATGCAAGCATCTGCACCTCTTGACTATCAATTACATGATTCTTACTTTATCGTAGCTCACTTCCACTATGTAATCGTTGGTGGTATCGTTACAGCATTATTTGGTTCAGCGCACTTCTACTGGCCAATTTTCTTCAACCGTATGTTGAACGAAACATTAGGAAAATGGACATTCTGGGTATTCTTTATCGGATTCCATTTAACATTCTTCCTACAGCATTTCTTAGGTTTAATGGGTATGCCACGTCGTGTATTCACTTACATGGAAGGGCAAGGTTGGGATCAGTTCAACTATATTTCTACAATCGGTGCATTAATGATGGGCGTTGGGGTTATCATGATGGTAATCAACTGCTTAATGTCGATTAAAGGTAAACCAGCAGGTCGCGACCCTTGGGGTGATGGACGTACATTAGAATGGTCAATTCCACAACCAATTCCATTCTATAATTTCCGTCAAACACCACTTGTTCGTGGTTTAGACCCATGGTGGATTGAAAAGCAAGAAGGTAATAAAGAAGTGACATTTGCTGAGCCAATCGGTGACATTCATATGCCAAATAACTCAGCGATTCCATTCGTTATTTCATTAGGTATGTTTATCGCAGCATTCGGTGCACTTTATAATCCAGATGCAGATAAACCATGGTCAATTTATGTATTAATTATTGGTCTTGCAATTACATTTGGTGCGATGATTTTCCGATCTGTTAAAGACGATCATGGCTTCCATTTACACAAAGAAGAGATTCTTGAAATTGAAGAGCATCTTTACGGCAAAGGAGGCAATAAATAATGGATTTCAATACTAAATTTACTCCTCACACTTGGCCAGATCACCCTGAACAAGCTACAATGGAGGGGAAAAATAAAGTCGTTGGTTTCTGGATTTTCCTTGCCTGTGAAGTTGTACTTTTCGCAAGTTTATTTGCTACTTACTTAGCGCTTAAGAACAAAGGGCCAGCTGGCATGGAGTTCACAACTCAAGGTCTATATGAATTACCATTAGCATTTGCGATGACAATGTTACTATTAACATCTTCACTAACATCTGTTTATGCGATTCACCATATGCGTAACTTTAACTTTAAAGGGATGCAAACATGGTTTGGTATTACAGTGTTGCTAGGCTTTGGTTTCTTAGCTTTAGAAATTTATGAGTTTTATCACTATACACATCTTGGCTTTACATTTACACAATCGGCGTTTGCCACTGCTTTCTACTCATTAGTAGGTACGCATGGTTTCCACGTATCATTAGGTCTTGTTTGGATTTTAACGTTAATGATTCGCAATGCAAAACGTGGTCTAAACTTATACAATGCACCTAAGTTCTTCGTGGCTGCTTTATATTGGCACTTTATCGACGTAGTTTGGGTATTTATCTTTACAGTAGTATACTTGATGGGAGTGATCGGATAATGTCTTCACACGATACACCTATAGTTGCTAAATCACAGGCACAATACGAATATGATCGTCATCATAATGCCGTTCATATGCGTAAGCAAGTCATCAATTTTGCGATTATGATTTTCCTTACATTTATCGCATTTGGCATGGCTGCGGCTGGTTTCTCTAAATACTTAGTCTTCCCGTTTATTTTATTACTTGCGGGTGTTCAAGTTGTACTGCAGCTCTATTCTTTCATGCACTTAGAGGATAAAAAGACACACTTCGGTGGTGTAATTGGCTTCTTTATGTGGATGGGAATGGTTATTGCCTTTACATTCTTCTTAGCATTCTTAACAATTATTTGGTGGTAAGCACCAAAAAGAGCACGTTCGTTTCAACATAACGAACGTGCTTTTATATTGCTGAAAAAATTTTATATAGTAGTAGAAAGAAGATACTTTGTATGAGTATGGAAATTTTAGTCTATAATATTTTTTATCAACAAGTCTTCTATTTTAATTTTCGATATTTAAAGATAATCTAGTAAGGGAGCTTGTCATAGTATACGCAGAGGATGCAGGTCTAAACTTAATATTTGTTCACCTTTCGTTCATTGCAGTATGGCTGTAAGCGTTCTATAATAGGGATACTGAAGTTTAAAGGAGTGCGTTCTATATGCCACTTAGTATTTTTGGTTTTCAAGCATTATGGAGCCCATACTTGATTGGGGTTCTTATTTTTATAACAGTAGTTTATTTTTTAGTCACAACAAAGTGGCGCAAAGATTTTAAAGTAAGTGAGCCTTTAAAAAAGGGTGAGGCTATTTATTTTGTGTTAGCCATGGTGACAATTTATATTATTAAAGGATCGCCTATTGATTTAATGGCGCATATTATGTTTACAATGCATATGGTGCAAATGGCTGTGCTATTACTGCTTGTACCGATTTTCTTAATTAAAGGGATTCCTTGGTGGCTTTGGAAGGTTGTAATGGAGGCTCCCGTTGCTCGAACGATATTTAAAATTATGACATTACCAGTTGTTGCAGTTTTTGTGTTTATTGGTCTATTTTCTTTCTATCATCTACCTTCAGTGATGGATTATATTAAATTGAATGAAATATTACACAATGTTTATACACTTGTATTATTCCTTTCCGCTGTTTTTATGTACTGGCCTTTAATTCAAAATATGCCAGACGGTGCTCAAATGAAGCCACTGCATAAATTGGCTTATATTATTGCGAATGCTGTGTTAATTACGCCTGCATGTGGATTGATTATTTTCGCACCTAATGCACTTTATGAAACATATACAAATGGTGACGCTTGGCTAAAGGCAATGGAGCTTTGTGTGCCAGCCTCCACATTATCAGGTTTATCACTATCAGGGCCTGAGCTATTTACAGATATGAAGCCTGTTGCCGATCAGCAATTGGGTGGTGTTCTTATGAAAATTTTACAAGAGCTTATTTTTGGTGTATTAATTACTGTTATTTTTACAAAATGGTATCGCGCTGAACAAAAAGACCCAGATAAAATTACTGCTGATGCGTTAGCTGCACATCAAAAGAAATGGGAAAGTCAACAGCAACATGGATTGTAAAATAGAAATTTACTTTGTATAAGGGGTTTTGAGAATGGATTTAAAAATTTTGCCTACTATTAGTACATCATTTATTGTTATTAGTGCTGTACTCGTAGCAATAGGTTGGGGCTTAATTTTAAAAAGAAATGTAGAAGCACATAAAAAAGTGATGCTGGCTGCGGGTGCTGCTGCACTTATCTTCTTTATTATTTATGCTTCACGTACAATCTTTGTTGGGAATACTGCCTTTGGTGGCGGAGAACATTTAAAGCCATATTATACGTTCTTCCTTATTTTCCATATTATCCTGGCAACAGTTGGAGCAGTATTTGGGATTGTTAGTATTATTTCAGGGCTAAAAACAAATATTAAGCTACACAGACGTATTGGACCGATTACAAGTATTATTTGGTTCTTTGTGGCAATCACAGGTGTATTAGTGTATATACTATTGTATGTATTATTTGAACCGGGTGAAACAACATCTGTTATTAAAGCGATATTAGGATTTTAATGAAATCTCCCTCCTTATTTTTGTAAGGATGGGAGATTTTTTGTACTTGGTTGGAAGATCGATAGCACGACAACAATAAGCAATGGCCCTATTAAAATGCCGAGAAAGCCAAATACTTTAAAGCCAATAAACATTGCGATAAAGGTAGTAAGGGAGGAAAGCCCAATTTTATTGCCGATAATTTTTGGTTCAATCATGCGACGCACTAAAAATAGAGCCACAGTAAGCAGTATTAAGGCAACAGCAAAGAGATATTCACCTGTAAAAGCTTTATATACCGCCCATGGAATCAGGACAAGAAAAGAATCGAGAAACGGAATAATATCTAAAAAAACAAGAAGCAATGATAAAAGAATAGGAAAGGGTGTTTTTAAAATATAAAAGGTAATAACAGATAGAGCAAATATGCCAACACCTACAAATACTTGTGCCTTTAAAAAGCCAAATAATGCTATTTTTACACGCTGCCCAATAAAAATAATTTTTTGCTGATAATGGAAAGGGACAGATAGTAATAATTTATGGTTGATGGAGGGCAATTCCAATAACAGCATATATAAAACAATCCAATAAACAAAAATATCAAATAAACGTGATGGAATATAGGTGAATAATACTGACCATACATTGGTATTTGTTAAAGATAGAGCAAATTTCTCAATAGAAGCTAAAGCCTTAACAATTATAGCTTGGATTTGTGCAACAAGCTCTACAGGTAAATGATAGGTGTAGTTGCTAAGCTTGGATTGTAGCTGAATCCATATCGCCGATAATTGATTTAGATAGTCTGGGATATGAAGCATAAATGATGAAAATTGTTTCCAGCTTATAAAGAGGAGAAGCGCACATACTAGTAATGAGATGCTAAGAAAACATAAAAAAAAGATGGATACGACCATTTTACGTTTTTTTCGGAAACGTTTGCACATGCGAATAACAACAGGCTCTAAAAGCAGTGCAGTAAAGTAGGCAAGTAAAATGGGCAATGATAATGAAATTAACCAAACAATAAGAATACCAATAGCTATCACGATAATGGGATGACGGAAAAAGGGATGATTGAAAAAGGATAACAATGTTCTCACCTACATCTTGTAATAGATATAGGTAGTATGAGATAAAATTTTATTTTTACTCAAATTTAAAGTGCACGGTATTCGTTGAAGCTTTAGGCTAATAGAATGCTGAAGCATCTGTCGCTGACGCTTCGCTTTCGTGCAGATAAAAAAAGACTGGATGACCAGTCTTTTCAGAACAACGAAGCTATTTACGCTATATGTGCCGTCACTTTAATGGATTAAAGATTAGTTTGCGTCAATAGGTTCAAAATTATTTTTATTGATAGGCTCAATTGCGAATTGATCTAATTCTAATTTAACCTTTTTTAAGATTTCTTCACATTTTTTTACAAGGTGTGCTGGATAAACTTCGTCATCACCATATTCAACACCATGTGGGTAATAGTATTTACCAAGAACTGGTTTCATTAATGTAAGGATGGCATCATGTGCACCTACATCACCAGAGATAGCATAGGCAAATACACGTAGGTAGTAACGACCTTCACGAGTATCAAAGCGTTTATCGAATGTCATACGCTCGTAATCCCAGCCACCATCACATTCTAAACCATGTTTTTTCATAATGCTGACAATTAGTTCTTGATCAGCTGTTAAATTTTCAAGGTTAGTATTTTCAAAATACATGTATAGTCCTCCTTTAGGTTCTCGTACAAAGTATACGCTCATTTTTATAATAGAGCATATTCGACATTGTTGCAATGACAACATTGTGTCAAGCTAATTCTAATTGATATAATAACGATAATAATGGTGATGAAAAGGAGTCCTGTATGAAAGCTTTATTCCGCATTTTAATGATTTGTGGTGCAATTGCATTAATCGGCTTTATGTTTTTTAATACCCCAAAGGAAAATGAGCCATTAGAAGGTCCAAACGCTAACCCTAATATTATTCCTCAAACACAGCTAAAGCAGCAGCCTGCTGTTGGGGCAATGACACGTCCACAAACAGGGATATCCACATTGATTGGGAAGGGGACACAGGCTGTTTTAGAGCAGTATGGAGAGCCAGCTAGAAAAGAACCATCTTCATTTGGCTATCAATGGTGGGTCTATAATAAAGATGTTGCAACGTTTTTTATGGTTGGTGTTGAAAACAATGTTGTGACACAAGTTTACATAGCAGGACAAGAAATCGATGCATCTCCCTTTAAGGTGGGGCAAAAGCGTGATGAAATATACCGTATGACGATTATTGACTATGAGGTAACAGCCAATGTCGATGATAATATTTTTATTTTCTCAATGAGTGAGGAAGATATGCAAACAAGGTTGCTTGTTAAATTTGATGGGCTTTATGCACAACTTTATATAGATCGAGAAACAAGTGAGCTGCAAGGAATACGTTATACAAATAGTGAAACACTCGTACTGCATCAGCCATATGAGATGAGCTATCAGGGTGAGCTAGTTAGACGCACACCACCCTCCTCGTTTTTACAACAAGAAATTGATATAGCTAGCGGTAAACAGTTGGATGATTTACTAAATGTCACAAGAATTCATCATGCATTGCCGCCATTAGAAATTAATAAGTCATTAGAGGAAGTGGCAAAAATGCATAGTGAGGATATGAAGATACAAAATTTTTTAGCACATGATTCTCCGACATATGGAGATTTAAAAAAGCGATTACAGGCACAAAGTATTGACTATAGTGAAGCAAATGAAAATCTTGCGACAGCCTATTTTGATGCGATTGAAGCGATGCATGGCTGGACAAATTCACCTGAGCATCGAAAAGTATTACTGGATGAACAATATTCAAGCGTTGGTTCTGGCGTTTTTGTAAATTATTATACACAAATTTATCTAGAGCCTGCTTCTACTGCGCCAAGTGTGGAGAATGAAGAGCAGGATACAGAGGGGCAAGAACAGGATGATCTCACTGCTCCATAACAACTAAGTAAGTAGCCTAAAGACAAGCTTGTAAAATTGAGCTTGTCTTTATTTTTTCCCCTTTGCTAGGCTTCTGTATTTTTCGTCACACCGTTACAAAGGCCGTCATATGATAGAGAACTGAAAGGGGGAATCAGGCTTGCAATTAGCAGAGCTATTGAAAGACTGGCCATGCAGTGTGACGGGAGGATCAATTCGAACGGTAATTACAGGTGTAGAGGACTATGCACAAGCTGTACAACCAGGCGATATTTTTATTGTACGCAAAGGAAAAAAAACATCAGGCAGTCGCTTTGTGAAAGAGGCATTGGCACGAGGGGCGGCTGCAATTGTCGCTGAGGAAAGTATCTCGCTACCTATTATTGATAAGGATATTCCTTTTGTTTGGGTGCCGAATACAGCTTTATTTTTGTCGTATGCAAGTGCGAAGCTTGCCGCTTTTCCGGCAGAGGCTTTATCGGTAATTGCAATAACAGGTACAAATGGTAAAACGACTGTCAGCCATTTTGTGAGTCAGCTTCTTAGCGCCTTACGCAAAAAAGTTGCTGTTATTGGCACTGTAGGCTTTTTCATCAATGGTGAGAAGCAACAGACGGCTTATGAGCAATTAACGACATTACAGGCAAAGGAGTTGCACCCAATATTAAAGCAATGCGTACGCAAAGGTGTGACACATGTTGTATTAGAAGCATCTTCAATGGGGCTACAGCAGCATAGACTCGATCATTGTGATATTGATTGTGGTGTATTTTTAAATTTATCAGAGGATCATTTAGAGGACCACGGTGGATTAGAGGCATATAAACGTGCAAAGAAACGATTAGCAGATTTATCAAAAAAGCTAGTCATTAATGGAGATGATAATTTTTGCCGATCTGTAGGTATTTATGATAAGAAAAAATCCTGCTCATTTGGCTTTGAACATCACAATGACTTACATATCCAAATTATTAGTGAATCCGTTGGAAAGACTGTGCTTTGTTTACAAACAACTGCGAGTGAGCATATTGTGGAGATCCCCTTTGTTGGGAAATATCATGTTCAAAATGCGACAGCAGCATTAATGGCTATATGGCGTTTAGGTATCCCTATGGAAGATATTATCGAGCATATGTGGTCATTAAAGCTACCAGAAGGAAGACTCGAAAAGATTGATAATCCATTAGGCATTGATGTTTATGTAGATTATGCACATACAGCAGAAGCCTTACAAGCAGTATTGCAAACGTTTGATCATTCAAAGACCATTTATCTTGTGTTTAGCTGTGGTGGCAATCGGGATAAAGCGAAGCGCTTTGCAATGGGGGCTGTAGCAAGTAAATATGCAGATATTATTTATTTAACAACGGATAATCCACGTGATGAAGATCCTATTGTTATTAATGAAAGCATTATTGCTGGTTTTACAGAGCAACAATACTATGAAATTTATTTAGATCGTAGGCAAGCGATTCATCAGGCGTTAGCAAAGGCAAAAAAAGGCGATATTGTACTTGTGGCTGGAAAAGGGCATGAGCAAACACAGCAAATTAAAAATCAAAAATTGCCCTTTTCCGACCAACAATGCATTAAAGATTACTTTGCTAGCTTTATGACGGACGACGTTGAATAACAAAGAAAGAGCCTGTTGCAATAGCTAGTTTGCGCCCTGTTTCATCTTCAATATCGCACTCCATTACAAATGTTTGGCGTCCTTTATGTACAAAGCGCCCACGTGCAATCAGCTCGTTATTGTTGGTTGTTGCAATATAGCTAATATTCATATTGGTTGTTACAACATTATAGCCCCCTGGTGCAGCACGTGAAGCAAGTCCTCCCATAGCGGCATCAGCAATTGTTGCAATAATTCCTCCATGTGGCACTTTAATCGTATTATGAATAACAGGTGTAATGGGAATACGCACCTCGCTGACATCAGGCTCAAACTTGCCTATCATATGAAGGGCTGCATTAATATAACGCCGATGAATGCCTTGCTGTTTATCGTGAAGCCCTTGTAAAAGGTGCAATAAAACCTCCTCATCCTCCTCAGAGCTGTCCTGTAAAATAGCTGCTAGTAATTGTTCAATTTGTCCTTTAGATGTTGTTATCAATTGGAAAACCTCTTTCATTAAAATTATCAATAATGTAAAATTACCATAAAATCTGTTATGATGGGAAAGAGATTGGGGGAATTAAAAATGATGATAACCTCTGACTGGGTAATCATTTTGGATGAGGCGGAGGCGCTTTGTGAGATGATTCTTTCCTCAGAACCTGCAAAGGCACTACAGCAAGCATATGATGCAGTGTATAGTGATGTACAGCTTGTAGAGGCTATTTATGCATTTAATCGCATGAAGGAACAGTACGAAGATGTACAACGTTTCGGAAAATATCATCCGGACTACCATACAATTATGAAGTCGATTCGTCAGCAGAAGCGGGCACTCGACTTAAATGAGAAGGTTTCAGCATTAAAGATTGCTGAAAATGAATTTCAGGATTTGCTGGATGAAATTAGTCTATTAATAGGCAAAACAGTTTCAGAAGCAGTAAAAGTTCCTGTTAGTAATCCATTTTTTGCAGCTGGTTCATCTTGTGGAGGAGGATGTGGCTCAGGCGGCTCCTGCTCTTGCTCAGCTTAATATATCCACATTACGACTAGACTGTAGACAACTCGATGGTATTAAAAGAGTTTGTATACAGTCTTTTTTAGTGGGTATCCAAACGCCCACTGAACCAAGATAAAAGCTCCAGTGCCAGTGGCTGTACCTGATGCTGGGGCATAATTGATAGGGAGGAATAATAATATGCAAACATATCGAATTGCTGTTATACCAGGGGATGGCATAGGAAAAGAGGTTGTACCTGCTGCTATAGAGGTGCTAAATAAAGCGGCTGCATTGGATGGGCGTTTTTGTTTTGAGTGGACAACTTTTCCATGGGGCTGTGAGTATTATATAGAAACAGGCAAAATGATGCCTGATAATGGGATTGAGCTATTAAAACAATATGACCATATTTTTTTAGGCGCAGTAGGAATGCCTGCATTAGTGCCAGACCATATTTCCTTATGGGGATTGCTCATTAAAATTCGTCGAGAAATGCAGCAATCCATTAATGTACGACCTGCAAAGCTCCTGCAAGGGCTCCCTTCACCTTTGCGGCAGCCGAATCATTTTGATTTTATTGTTGTGCGGGAAAACTCTGAAGGAGAGTATGCAGATATTGGTGGGAGATTACATAGCGGGCAAGAGGAAGTAGCCATTCAAAATGCTGTTTTTACAAGAAAAGGTACAGAACGTGCGATACGCTATGCATTTGAGCTAGCAAAAACACGTCGTCAGCATGTAACAAGTGCGACAAAATCTAATGGCATTACACATAGTATGCCATTTTGGGATGAGGTATTTGCACAAGTAGGCAACGAATATTCAGCGATAGCCCAAGCATCCAATCATATTGATGCATTAGCAGCGTTTTTAGTAATGAAGCCAGAAAGCTTTGATGTGATTGTAGCATCTAATTTGTTTGGAGATATTTTAACAGATTTAGGTGGCGCGATTATGGGCAGCATTGGCATTGCACCAGCAGCAAATTTAAATATAGAAGGGCAGTATCCATCTATGTTTGAGCCTGTTCATGGCTCTGCACCAGATATTGCAGGTCAAGGAATTGCTAACCCAATTGGACAAATATGGACAGGCAAAATGATGATTGATTTTCTTGGTTATCCTGAAGTGGGAACAAAAATATTAAATGCAATTGAAGCAACATTAGCACAGGGTATCAAAACGGCTGATTTAGGTGGGACAGCAACATTACGAGAGGTAACAGACGCCATTATGCATGAGCTAATATAAAAAGGAAAAGGGGCTGTCCCATAAGTCCTTAAAATAAATCTGGAGGAGAAAAACATCACGTTTTTCCCCTCCAGATTTTTTGTCTATTCGCTTGTTCCCTGAAAGTAGCTGACGGATGGCAGCTACTTTCAGGAGATTGTGGGCTAATGCCACAATCCCAAATTCCACGTGGACCTTATCAAGGCCCCGTAATAGGAATCGACGGAACGACCGATTGCCCTTGATGTGACCGAACACACTTTCTACCTCGATTTTACGTCGAGCATAGATGGCGGCTTTTTCTTCACATTCAAGGGCTGCTTTTGCCTTTGCCTTCATTTCTTCAAATACGGTATTCCAATGAACCTGACGATTACCTTTTGCTGTTGTACATTGTGCCTTTAATGGGCAATCTGAACAATCTTCACATTCGTAGATTTTATAGCTTTGCTGAAATCCCGAGGCATTCTTTTTGTTTTGATATTTTTTAAATAGCACCTTGCGTCCATTCGGGCAAATAAACCAATCGTCCTTTTCCTGATAGTCCCAATTTTTCGCATTCTTGATATTATTTTTATACTTGCGCGTGTTTTCTTTTAAATATGTATTATATGGAATTAAATAATCAAAACGTGGCTCTTTTTCTTCCCCTATTGCATATAAGTAATTTTCTTCGCTGCCATATCCTGCATCGGCGATGACGGTTTTTGGCATTGGCAAAGTAGACGCTGCTAGTTTTTCCAAATGAGGAATAAAACAGCGCGTATCTGTTGGGCGTTGATGGATGGAATAATATAAAATAAATTGATTCTCCGTTGCCATTTGAACATTGTAGCCGGGTTTCAATTGACCGTTTTTCATGTGATCTTCTTTCATGCGCATAAACGTGGCATCCGTATCCGTTTTTGAAAAACTATTGCGATCGCCAAATGTCTCATGATACGCTTGATATTTTTGAATGCGTGGGATGAAATTTTCTTGAATTAGTTTGATCGGTTTCTTTAACGCACTTCGACGTGAACGGAGTTCTTTTCGAACAGACACCTCTTTGGTCGCTTCGATTTCAGCTGTTAAGGTATTTACTTGTGTTTCTAATTGATGGGAAAGGGTTGTCAATTGTCCTGACGTTACATCTTCCTCCGGAATCTCCTCCAGTTCCATTTCTTCTGTCTGGGCAAGTTCGTGAATGTGCTGAAGGTTTTCCTTGATTTTCTCTTTCAGTTTTTCTTCAAAACGGACCGTAGATTTTTTCCAAATGAAAGAATACTTATTGGCATTCGCTTCAAGCTTTGTCCCATCCAAGAAGTAGTCCTCAAAGGTAATATATCCTTTCTCAATTAATTGGTGGATCATGTTTTCAAATAACTCATCCATTAGGGTTTTCATACGATAGCCACGAAAAAAGTTGATCGTACGGAAGTCGGGGTTTTGCATGCCTGCTAACCACATCGCGGGAATGCTTTCCCGAATCAATTTTTCAATCCCACGGCAGGAATACACCTTTTGGGAATAGGCGTACAAAATCACTTTCAGCATCATTTTCGGATGATAGGAACTGCGCCCACCACCTAAATAGTGTTGAAAAAGTAGCTCATCTGGAATGTCTTCGATCATTTCATCAACAACACGTGCGACGTGATTCTCAGGAATCAGTTCTTGGAGATCATAAATAAAAAAACTTTGATGATTGTTATACGGTTTGAACGTAGGGGCAAGTTGTCTTTTGGATACAGGTTTTTCTTGTACCTCTAGAAGAAGTGTGGTTTGTGTGGTATACTCTTCATTAGTAATCTTTTGATTGCTCATAAAAAATCGTCCTTTCTACTAGTGATTGTGTGGTACTTTCATTTTACTAGAAGTGGCGATTTTTTTGTTGCCTTTTTTAGAAAAATTAAAAGGGGTGTCGCAAAAGGTCAGTTTTCACTGACTTTTTGGACAGCCCCTTTGTCTTTTTATTGTTCAATAGGTGCTTGAGCTTGAAATAGCTCTATCGCAATGTCAGGTCGATCTGTAATAATGCCCTTAGCGCCATTATTAATTAATTTTTTCATTATATCCAGATCATTGATTGTCCAATAATGAACAGGGATATTTAAGTTATTTAAAAACTGAATAAACTTTGGTGAATCTAAGGCGAGTACACCAGATTTTGTTGGAATCTGGAAGACATCTACCTTTGGATGATATAAATGTCCAAATTGACTTGAGAAGGAAGCAAATGCCTTGCGTACATCTGATTCGCCTGCGCCAAGTGCTACTTGGTTTTGTGCATATAAATTAAAGCGATCAATTTGCTCACCATAAAAGCTTGTGACAACAACTCGATTTTCTGCCCCTAGCTCTTCAATTAAACGCCACAGCTTAGAAGGCATTAAACTTCCTTCGTATGTATCTGGAGCATCCTTTATATCAATATTAACAAGCATATTTGGGTAAGCCTCAAGCAGTTCGCGCAATGTCACAACATTTAGTGATTCTTCTCGATATGGGAAAGCCCCGTCTAAATCTTGAAATTGATAGCCATGATTGAAGGCATTAATTTCTGCTAATGTCATATCAGCTACAAGTCCATAACCATCTGTTGTACGTTCAACAGTGTCGTCATGGAAAACAATAATTTCCTCATCCTTTGTTAAACGTATATCTATTTCAAAGCCATCTACACCTAATTGTGCGGCCTTGTCAAATGCGATCATTGTATGCTCAGGCGCTAAATGTGCTCCACCACGATGCGCAAGAATAATAGGGCGATCAAATTGTAATGCTTGCTTACCTTCACGTTGCTGTGGTTTCGAAATAGCCTTACTACCTGCCCAAGCTGCTGCACTTGCTGCTGCAATGGCAAGTGCAATTTTTGTTTTCTTACCCATATTTGTCCTCCTTAATAATTCGCTTTATATAAAAATATTCATCAGCTCTTGTAGTCAAGATGCTTTACTAGTAACTAGTATAAGTGAAAGATGATGTTTGCTTTTGTCCTTTAATAATGGTTCAAATATATTGTAACTTGTGGTGATTTGAATTACTACAAGTATGTTTTTCATTATAACGGAAAATTGAGCGATCTGTCAGCTAAACTCTGTTGCTATCATTTTCTGGTCTATGGTATTCTTTTATGTAAGAAATGAGGGAGTCTAATATGAACGAACGACAAGGGCTAATCGTTTACGTCCATCAGTTAAAACATGCGAAATCTTTGCGAAAATATGGTCATGTTCTTTATATTTCAAGAAGGCAAAAATACGTTGTGCTTTATTGCAATCGTGAGGACATTGATATGATGACAACAAAACTACAACGCCTTCCATTTGTGAAAGACGTTGTGGAATCTTATCGTCCATTTGTAAAAACAGAATATGAAAATGCGAAGCCAGATAAAGCCAAGGAATATGATTATAAGGTAGGTTTATAATATTAAGATAATGCAGGTATATAGTTATTTAGTCTTAATATACCGATTAAGTATTGATAAAATAGTTTTGATTCCGAAAATATAGATGAGTGCTTTATTTCTACAACAACTACTTTTCGATTGAGTTGTTCTATTTGTGTTTCAAACATTTTTTGTCGCTGTGTCGGTTGTTCTTCATTAAAAGGAATGCCTTCACGGCAAATATAAATAGGCATAAATTTACTTTCGCCAACTGGTTTGAATGCAACTGCTAATGAGAGAACTTGTTTACCTTCTTTTGTAGTAGAGGTTAGTATAAAGGCTTGATGAAAGCGTTCCTGATTCGTTTTAATAATTTCGAGTAGCTCGTAAACATCACCATAGCCTTCTCCTAATTCTATAAATTGTTGTGGCATAATAAATGCACATCCTTTCCAATCCTTATAGTATCATGCTGCGGGAGGTCAAGCACATGAAATTTGCATTAAGCTTTTTTTCCATTCTAGCACTTATTATTGCGGGGACACTATTTTTCCAATACCATGCCTATTCATCCGATTTAGAAACAGGTGGGGGGGATTTTCATTACTCTCAGGAAATAGAAATGGTCTATCGTGAAAATAGTTTAGATATTCGACAACATTTTAAAAATTTACCAGATCAAAAGGTCAACATTAAATGGCCAGAAAAAGCTGTAAACCCTAGTTGCTTTATTGAAAATGAAAAAAGCTGCAATCGTTTATCAGAAGAACTTTCTTATTTTGCAAAGGGAGAAACAAAATCACAATCTGTATCATACATAATTCCAATTGAGGGTGGCTTGAAAAATAAAATGCTGCTTCAAAATATTTTTGCCACACTAACAAATGGGGAAGCATCCTATTCGATTGTTCATATTTCAACAGATAGTAAAGTGCAGGGTCAATGGGTAACTGGCTTACCATTAGTTGGGCAGCAACAGCTATCACTGGTTAATTATACAATGTTTAGCGGATACGGTGCTGTGCATGATATTTATTGGCAGGCAGGTGGGCTAGCGCTTCAGGAACAAACATCTGTATTATCGATTTATGCACAGCAAGCCATTCCAAATGATTTTCTTCAAGCATTGAAAAATATACAGTTTTTAAGTGATGAACATATTGCGATTATTCAAGATAAAAGCCCAGTAACAGCCCATGATGATCGATTGTTATTTTTACCAGCGTTAACGCCAGAAGCTGTGGAGCAGGAAGTGATTTTATCGCAAATAAAGTCACAATTTACATTTGAAGATGCACCAGAATGGTTACCAGAGGTAGTGGCATCCTATTTAGTAAATGATGTGATTGGTACAGATAAAGCAAAGAAAATTATTCAAACATTAAATGAATATATGACAGCTAATCAGCAGCAAGCTTGGCAAGATACACTAAAAAATATGAGCGATGAACCGATTACACCAGCTACAATGGATAATCATTTGTCACAAGTATTAAATGCGAAAACATCCTACTTTACATTAAATGCAGCTCAAAAAAATGGCACCTATCCGCTATTATTTGAAGATGCAAGCAAGGTATATGTAGATGGTATACAGAGAGAGGATGTTCGTGTTATTTTATATGAGGGTCAAAAATTGTATACAGCAGATACGTTATTACCTTATCTCGGCTATTCGGCTGGAGAAGGGGATCATGGCTATTACGTCAATAGTGAGAATCGTACATTCCGCTTCCCACTAAATCATGGCTTCTATGTATTCAATCAACGTAGATATTCAACAATTTCAGAGCCGATTATTAAAATTGCTGATCGTTACTATGTGGAGGAAACGTGGTTACAGCGTTTATTCCTTGTTGATTTACAAAAGAAAGATCAACAAATTCAAGTTATTTCGCAAGAACAACAATAATTTTTGCAGCGGGGACGTAGTCTTCCGCTGCAAAATGCTTTATGCTGACTTAACGGCTGTTTGTACAAGCCGTAGAGGTCACAGTGTCCCTCGTAAACCCGAAAAAATCTGGATACAACTATGGCAAGTTGTAATTGATATAAATGAAAGTATGGTGATAGGCTGTTATGAGAGTTGTAGCAGGAGAGCGCAAAGGAATGCCACTAAAAGCAATAGCTGGCAATACAACAAGACCTACAACTGATAAAGTAAAGGAATCAATCTTTAATATCATTGGTCCATTTTTTGATGGGGGCATTGCACTTGATTTATTTGCTGGAAGCGGTGGCTTAGGGATTGAATCACTAAGTCGTGGTGTAGAGCATGCGATTTTTATTGAAAAGGATGCAAAGGCATTTCAAGTGCTACAAGAAAATATAAAAAAATGCCGCTATGAGGATTATGCAGAGCTATTTCGTATTGATGCAAAGCGGGCTGTGAAAGCGCTATTAAAGCGTGACCTTACATTTAAACTTGTTTTTTTAGACCCACCATACCATCAAAAGGAATACTATGATTTAGTCCAAACGCTTGTTGACCATCATAAAATTCAGCAAGATGGGATTATTTTATGCGAGCATGCGAAAGAGGTGCAATTGCCTCAAAGCTTTGGAGATTTTAGCTTAACAAGACAAGAAACTTATGGCGGAACAATTATATCTGTTTATCGCTGTACAGAGGAAGAGGGAGAATAAGTTGTCAGAGAAAATAGCCGTAGTTCCTGGAAGTTTTGACCCTGTCACATTGGGCCATTTAGATATTATTAAACGTGCAGCAGATGTGTTTGATATCGTATATGTAGCAGTTTTAAATAATTCAGCGAAGCAGCCATTGTTTTCTGTAGAGGAACGTATGGCTTTAATGGCTGAGGTTACAAAGGCATTGCCAAATGTTCGGATAGAGAGCTCTTCAGGTCTGTTAATCGACTATGCGAAGGAAAAAAATGCAAAGGCTATTGTGCGCGGTTTGCGAGCAGTTTCGGATTTTGAGTATGAAATGCAAATTACATCTATGAACCGTTTTTTAGATGAAACGATTGAAACATTTTTTATTATGACGAAAAATCAGTATTCATTCCTAAGCTCCAGCATTGTGAAAGAAGTTGCAAAATATGGTGGCAATGTGGACGAGCTTGTACCTGCTTATGTGGCACAGGCTTTAAAAGAAAAATATGGCTTTATAAAATAAGTGTGAAAGAGGATGTCAGTGTAGTAGACATCCTCTTTTTGTTTGTGGATAGAGCTTGCAAAGTGACGGATAGCCTCTGAAAGTAGTGTGCTATTTCAGAAAAAATAGAGCATAAATAGTTGGCACAATGATTATGCTAAGAAGGCGTAGTTTAATATAGGGACGAACAGAGAGTCTAGATGATTTAGCAATAACGAAAATTTGTAAATGAATGCTAATGCTTTGCATTGTTAATAAAATGACAACTAGTAAAGAGGTATATGGAAGGTCTGGAAAGGCTGTAACAGTCATTTGAAGACCATTTGTCACCTCTAGGATCGCTGCGATGGAAAGTTCAAGGGTATAGGGCAGTGTAGGAAACATTTGGTCTAAACCCTCTTGCACAATGGTCTGAATCGTTGTAAAAAAGATAATGGTTGTACCAACTAAAAGGATGGTTGGAGCTGTTTCTCGAATACTTTCTGAGAAAGGTGCAGTATATAGTGGTGTATTGTGGACGGAGATACTTGGTGGAGCTGTTTTGCGAAATAAAAAATAACCAGTTATTAAACAACAAATATTAAACGTATGTAGTAAACATAAAAACAACCATCCAAACGTATTACTGTGTAGTAAATCAAGGCTTACAAAACCAAGGACAAAGAGTGGGCTTGGTGCATGGCAAACAGCAAGCAAAAAATTGGCTTCTTTTACATGTAACTGACCGCTATTTTTTAAGTAAACAATGGTTGTTGCGCCAGTTGGATAGCCGCCAAGTGCACTAATTATATATGCTTGTACGTATAATGAGGCACGTTTTGTTTTCGTACGCATAGGAGCTGTTAAACGTAGAAGCCATTGTGTCAATATAAGGTATGGCAATAAATATGGAAATAGTGCCTCCATAAAAAGATTTAAACCTAAGTCAGTGCCACTATGAGCAGTTTGTGGGAATAACAAGAGTAAGAGAATAAGAATTATGCAGAGCGCTATTTGAATTGTAGCAAACATGTTATCATCTCGTTTCAACTTTTTGTCATTCACATAGGCAAATGCTAAAATCAATATATGTGAAAAAGGCAAAAACATGAACGTGTCGTTTTGTAGGCGTCCTAGGAGGTGTGTTAAATTGAAGAAAAAAATTAGTATTTATGTAGTGTTATTAGTCGTGATTTGTTTTTCGATGCTATACCGACTAGACGCGTATATTATGAAGCCTGGCAGTGCCTATGATGTCAGTAAATTTGTCACTGTCGGTGGCAAAGAGGCAGATAGTGAAGGCTCCATGAGCTTAATGACAGTTGCTATGCAGCAAGCGACACCATTTACTTATGCATGGGCAAAATGGCAAAAATATCAAAAGCTTATGGATATCGAGCAAGTGCGTAATCCATTAGAAGATGATGAAGAATATAATATTCGACAATTAAAATTAATGTCTGATTCCCAATTTAATGCAAAATATGTAGCTTTTCAAAGAGCAGGGTTAGAAACAACGGTACATTTTAATGGCGTTTTTATATTAAACGTATTAGATGGTGGGGCATCTGACGGTATTTTAAAGGCTGGAGATGAAATTGTTGAGGTGGATGGTCAAAAAATAACAAATCAGCAAATGTTGATAGATCTTTTAGAGCCGAAGCAACTTGGCGATCAAGTAACCGTTCAATTTATACGTAATGAGAAGCAACAACAAGCTACGATTACATTAAAGGAAATTCCGAATACAGAAGAGCATCGTGCAGGTTTAGGTATTTCCTATACAGAAAGCAAATCAATTGAAACCCATCCAAAGGTAACGATGAAAACAGAGGACATTGGGGGACCATCTGCTGGCTTAATGTTTACGCTTGAAATTTTAGACCAGCTACTTGAGGAAGATTTAACAAAAGGCTATGCAATTGCAGGCACTGGTGAAATGCTTGTAGATGGCTCTGTTGGTAGAATTGGCGGAATTGATTATAAGGTGATCGCCGCTGATCGTGATGGCATGGAAATTTTCTTTGCACCAGATGATGAAATTTCGGAGGAGATCAAGGCTAAGCATCCAGAACTAGAATCAAATTATGCAACAGCCGTAAAAACAGCAAAGGAAATTGGTACAAAGATGAAAATTGTTCCTGTCAAAACAGTGGATGATGCAATTGATTATTTAAGACAACTAGAACCAAAATAAGGGGATGCTAGCAACACAACTAGCATCCCTCTGCTATGTTTAAAAACGAATGGGAGGTGTTTGGTAGTCTTTTGGAAGACTGAAGCCTGTAGTTCCCTGCTCTATACTTAAATTGTAGAGCTCTGCTGCATGGATATCGATAGCAAGCATGGCATCATTCGTAGCTGCAACCCTGCTAATTAATGGTAGCTCAATATGCTTTTTTTGTTGCCCTAAATAAGCCTGACCTATGGTACTCATGCCTAATAAGCGAATAAAGGAGGGCGCTTGAAAGCTTTGGAGCTGCTCTTTTGTAAAGCCTGTATAGATATGTGTCAGCATACGTTGCAGGCGCGTCCATGTATAGCGCTTTGATTTGATTTTTTCCATAAAGCTACTAAACGATTGGCTTGTTTTAGCTGCTTTGAGCATGGCATTTTCAATTCCTTCTGTTACCTCTGCATAGCGAGTAAGTTCAGCAGGCGTATGACGCATAATTGTAAAGCGTAACAATGGCCAAAATGCTTCCCAGCTTGCAAATGTATGATATTTTGTTTGCCAATCTGTTAAATATTGAAAGGATGCTTCAGGAACAACTTGCTGCACACTTTGTAATGATTGGCTAGCGGCAAGTGCTTGACGTATTCCTGTGGCACTGGCAATGGAGGCATCCTCCTGTAGCGCATCATGATAGCCTGCTGCAATGCGAGGAATCGTCAGTGGCTTTATAGGGCGATTAAGAGCCTTTGCTGCCTCTAAATAATGAAAGCCTAATATATTATTGGGCTGTGCAAGATCAATGTATGAAGCAGGAAACTTTTGAGAAAGCTGATGATAGGCATAATACAGGCTTTTTGGATAACTTGCGCCTGTTTTAAGGCTATCTTTAATAAGTGCATCATACTCAGCGCGGTGATTGTTGATAAGTTCAAATGTATTTAAAAAAGGCTGGATTGAACCATCTTCACTGCCAAATGCAAAGGAATTGCAACCAACAGCACTTAATAATGAAATAGCACCTTTTGCAAAATCTGTAGCAGGTGCTGTACTATAGACGTATGGTAGCTCAATGACAATATCTACACCACCAGCCAAAGCCATTTTAGTACGCGTCCATTTATCCACCATTGCGGGTTCGCCGCGTTGTAAAAATGTTCCACTCATAACAGCAATCACAAGGTCCGCCTGTGCTGCTTTTTTAGCCTGCTTTAAATGATAGGCATGTCCATTGTGAAATGGATTATATTCAACAACAATTCCAACTGCTTGCATGCCATCCCTCCTTATCAATTATGTCTTTGCTGTAAACTTATTAGACGCAATTATACGTTTAATCGTATACAATTATAGGTGGGTTTTTTTATGGTGACAAGAAATTATCTTGACATCTATTTTTACACATTATATAATCAACAGTGTTGTTTCGAGGTGATTAAGCGAATGAAATGGTCAATTCATCAATTATCGAAGTACCGTCAAAACGGGATGCCAATTGATGCCTTTATCCAACTGGATGAAGTGATGGCGCGAAACCAGGATATTCGAGCAATTTCGCCCGTTCATGTAAAAGGGCTATGTACTTTTGGTGCATCGCAAATGACATGTCAGTTAACTGTGACAGCAACGTTAACACTTCCGTGTGCTCGTACATGGGAGGATGTTGAGTTCCCTATCCACGTGGATACAGTTGAAATTTTTAGCTGGATTGACGAAGATAAACGAGGAGACGATGATGGAGATATTCACTATATTGATGGTGAAGTTATCGACATGAAACCAGTGCTTGAGGAACTTGTGTTACTTGAGGTACCTATGCAAGTGTTCAAAGAAAACTCTGAAGGACAAGTGCAAGGCGGTAAAAATTGGTCTTATGCAACAGATGAAGACGTAGAGCTACACAAAAAAGCTGACGAACAAAAAGTGGATCCAAGACTAGCTGCTTTAGCTAAGTATTTTGATCAAACAGACGAATAGACGATCTGTAAGGAGGTGCCATCAATGGCTGTACCATTTAGAAGAACTTCTAAAACTGCAAAAAGAAAGCGTCGTACGCATTTCAAATTATCTGTACCTGGTATGGTAACTTGCCCTAACTGTGGTGAGGCTAAATTATCACACCGTGTTTGCAAAGCTTGCGGACAATACAAAGGTAAAGAAGTAGTAAGCAAATAATACAGTGTTTGCTCACTTAAAAGGCTAGTAGAGAGACCATGGCTCTTTACTAGCCTTTTTGTTAGCTTAAAAAGACAGAATATTTCGTTGGTGCTGCAGTTTCATATAATCGTAAAATCATTGTATGATACAATCTATTCATAGAAACAAAGGGGGAATAGTATGTCTTATACAATTGACCATCATGATGGTGTGATGACATTTACGATTAATCGTGAAGAAAAACGCAATGCTGTGAATGATGAGGTAATGGATGGACTACAGGAAGTTATTACATATATTCGTGAGCATGAGGATGTGCGCTTTTTAGTAGTGACAGGTGCAGGAGAGAAATCATTTTGCTCAGGAGGAGATTTATCAGAGTTTCATTCACTGGAAACAGAGGACGAAGCATTTGGTATGTTAAGCAAGATGGGAAAAATATTATACAACCTTGCGACGCTTCCTGTACCAACTATTGCGCTTATTAATGGCACGGCTGTTGGTGGCGGCTGTGAAATTGCTACAGCATGTGATTTTCGTCTAGTAGCAAGCCATGCAAAATGTGGGTTTATTCAAGGAACTTTAGCAATTACAAGCGGCTGGGGTGGTGGCACATATCTATTTGAACGAGGCTTACGCCATGACCGTGCCATGAAGATGCTAGTGGATGCCAAGCCATATCCAGCACAGCTACTATATGAAATAGGATGGGCAATGCGGGTTTTCGAAGGCTCAAAGGAAGAGGCATTAAACGATTTTATTGAACATATGCGAAAAATTCATCCGTCTGTTCATAAAGCCTATAAAGAAATTGAACTTCGTAAGTGGCGTGAGCGCAATATGTATGAACGTGTGATGGAGGAAGTTCGCACCTGTGCGAAATTGTGGGAAAGTGAGGCACATCACGAGGCTGTTAATAATTTCTTGACGAAGAAAAATAATCAGTAATGGATAGAGACAATGATGAGAGGGCAACATCATCATTGTCTTTTTTTATGCAATGATTCTATTTTGCTCGCTTTTGCATATAGTAGTAAAAAATGCGAGGGTGATAGATTATGGAATTGAAAAAAAGAAAAGACCAATGGACAAAGGAAGACGATGAAAGACTAGCAGAAATTGTGTTGCATAATGTGCAAAATGGCAAAACACAGTTAGAGGCATTTGAATTAGCTGCTGCAGAGCTAGGTCGTACAAAACAAGCATGTGGTTTTCGCTGGAATAAAACATTGCGTAGCCAATATAGTCAGTCACTATTAGCTGTACGCAATCAACCACAACAATCTATGCGAAGTCACTTAAAATTAGCATTGACAAGTTTTGACGAATTAACAGAAGCTTATCAAAACCTTGAAATGAAGCATCGCGAATTGCAAAATGAGCATGATAAATTAGTGAAATGGCTACAACAGGGATATTCATTAATGAAAGATTAAGGGCAATATAAGAGCGAAAAGAAAGTGTATGTGTTTTTCTACCTGTCTATCGTCAACAATTCATCCATCCTGTATAATAGAAGAATGTATATAGAAGGTGCCTTGGAAATATTCTAAGGCACTTTGTTGTTATCAAAAGGAAAGGAGTGGAGAGAGTGAAGGTAGCCATTATTGGTGCGGGCGCAGTTGGTCAATTAACAGCAAGCTTTTTCGCAGAAGCTGGTATGTCAGTGACATTGGTAGCAAGAAGACAGGAGCAGGTAAATGAACTTCAAACACATCAGCTAACACGTATCAATATGGATGGTACAAAAACCAAGCATATGGTGATGGCTACCACAGATTTAGCTACATTACCACCACAAAATTTAATCGTAATTGCTGTGAAATATAGTCATTTACAAAAGCTCTATCAACAAATTATAACGTTAGCACATGATACACCATTGTTGTTTATGCAAAATGGCTTAGCGCATTTTGAAGAAGCTCTTGCATTACCGCATCACAATATTGCCTTTTGCTCAGTGTCTTTTGGTGCGCGAATAGCAGGGCAATCAACGGTTCAACATAGCGGGATTGGTTCTTGCAAAATTGCGATAGCGCGTGGTCAACAGCGGGCCTTTCAACAGCTACTTCAGCTACACCATTATTTATTTCCTGTCGAACATGTTGAAGACGCAGAGCAAATGCTATTTGAAAAAGCAATCTTGAATAGCTTGATTAATCCATTAACGGCTGTCTTACAGGTGAAGAATGGAGAATTAGTAACCAATCAACAAGCGTTTTTGCTAATGCAAACGATATATGAGGAGCTGACAGCAGCTTTTACAAGCATTGCACACACTATATCCTTTAACGATGTGGTAGACTTATGTAGGAAAACAGCCGAAAATACATCATCTATGCTTGCAGATCGTATGCAGGGTAGAAAAAGTGAAATTGAAACAATTGTTGGCGCTATTTTGAACAAGGCTTTAGTGAATGGACACAATTTACCTACCTTGCGTACTCTATATCATCAGGTACTTGCGATAGAGGAGAGCGGTGAACGAAGTTGAAAGACCTTTTACATATCATCATTAGTATTGTAATTTTTTGCCCAATTGTGCTTTTTATCATTGTTTATTGGATTGGTCGAAAAGTTAAAATTCGTGGCACACATGCATTTGGTGCAGCATCTGATATTACAACATTATGTTTATTCTTTTCAGTGCCCTTAGCAATTGGTGTGCTTTGGCATATAAATGTAGGGGCATTGTTAGTGATGTTGGCAATAATGCTGGCGATAATTTTTACATATATTGATTGGCGGACGAAAAAGGAGCTAGAAGTAAAGCTGCTGTTGAAAAAAATTTGGCGCTTTTTGTTTTTAATACTAAGCACGGCATATGTTGTGATTTGTCTAGTAGGCGTTATTCAATCGATTATAGAATATTTACAGGTGGCTTAAGCATTTTCTTTTCATGTTAGAGCTATAAGCGTTAAAATAATAAGCATTGAAAATAGTAATAAAAAATCATTTTATATAAACGGGAATAGTGACTAAATTCTAGTGCTAGAAGCATAGTATCGAAATAGCTTGCTGTTGTGAATGATATTTGAAGGGAACATGCACTTTTACAACAGCGCAGCAGCACTATTGATAGCATAATATGCATAGTATGAATGGAGTCGATTTCCTGTTAAAAATGAGGAAAATGATTTAGTGAGTAGAGGAGTTTTTGTTAAATGAAACTGGAGTCTATCCAAGCACCGATTAAAAATCATGTGCTTGCAGATTATTGGTCGCCAAATACTGCCATCCATAAGTTTTTTGAATACGATTATCATGATCAAGCTTTTGAGAAAAGAGCAGCGTATTTAGCACAGCGTGCCCATGACCAAAAAGAACTAACAGCAATTATCCGTCAATATATGGAGCCACTTGGGCTATCCAGCAAAGCAAGTGAACATTTAAAACAATTAGAGCAAGGAGCTATGGTAATAGTCGGTGGGCAGCAAGCAGGTATCTTAACGGGTCCCCTTTACTCCGTTCATAAAGCAATTTCGGTTATTGCATTAGCAAAAGAACAAAGTGAGAAGCTTCAGCAGCCAGTCGTTCCTGTTTTTTGGATAGCTGGAGAAGATCATGATTTAGAAGAGATTAATCACACCTATACAATGCAAGGCGAAGCGCTTAAAAAACGCACATATAGTGAGCGCTCTCGACGTAAAACGATGGCTTCTGCAACAGCGCTAAATAAAGAGGCAATGACACAATTAATCAATACAATTGTGAGAGATTATGGCGAAACCGCATTTACAGAAGGGCTTATGGAGCAATTAGTAAATGTATTAAATGATAGCGAAACATTTACGGATTTCTTTGCACGATTGATGAATCAATTATTTAAAGGTGAGGGCTTATTATTAATAGATGCAGCAGATTTTCGCTTGCGCCAATATGAAAGCAAGCCTTTCACACGTATTATTCAGCACACTGAGGAAATTGCCAGCGTTGTTACTGAGCAGGAAGAGGCACTTGAGTGTGCTGGCTACAGTAAACCTATTTTAGCAACAAAGGATGCAGCTAATTTATTTTATGTAGAGGATGGAGAGCGTCATCTGCTAGAAAGAAAAAATAAGCTTTTTGTTAATTTAGCGGCAAACATTAAGTTTTCTCAAGAGGAACTTTTGGAGATAGCAGAAAAGCACCCTGAACGTTTAAGTAATAATGTTGTAACACGTCCGTTAATGCAGGAAATGGTATTGCCTGTGCTTGCATTTGTTGGTGGACCAGGGGAGCTGGCGTATTGGGCAACACTGAAAAATGCTTTTACAGCATTAGACCTACAAATGCCAATTTTTGCTCCCCGCCTGCATATTACAATTGTGACACGTCATGTAGAGCAGTTATTGCAGGAGTATCAGCTAACGGTTGCTGATGTTTGGGATGGGAAAGCATTGCAATTAAAGGAACAGTTTATTGCTGATGTGCAGGATGATGAGGCGAAGCGTCAAATTCAAGCAATGCAGCAAATGATCACTGAAAAATACAAGGAGCTTGCAGGTTATTTAGAGGAGCAGCACCTTTATCTCGATAAAATACTTGTAAAAAATCAAGAGAATCATCTCAAGCAATTTGACTATCTACAGCAAAAAATTGAACAAATGGTACTGAGCAAGCATGAAACAACCATTCGAAAATTTATGACATTACACAATGAGCTATATCCAAACGATGGCTTCCAAGAGCGAGCTTATAATCCATATCAATATTTTAATGAGTTTGGACCTATGTTTATTACAGAAATGTTAAAGCAACATTACAGTATTGATAAACACCACTATTTACTATATATATAATCTCAACTATTAGATGCTTTATACCCAGATAATAATTTGATGCGATATAGATTTGATGAATACTGTCGAGAAAAATAGTATATAAAGAGCTATCCTACTAAGGATGGCTCTTTTTTTATGCCATTTAGCATATATCAAATATTTCATTAAAGGTCTATTTGCATATTCATTGATAAAATGTCAAGTTTTTTTTAAAAAAAGTGGAGGAAAGTGGGGGGATGTGGTACATTATTTAATAAAGTGGGGTGAGTAGCATGTTCATGGGAGAATATCAACACTCCGTTGATGCAAAAGGACGATTGATCATACCTGCAAAATTTCGTGAGGCTTTAGGCGAAACGTTTGTTGTGACAAGAGGGCTTGATAATTGTCTATTTGGCTACCCTATGAATGAATGGCGAAAACTCGAAGAAAAATTAAAAGGTTTACCGATGACCAAAAAAGATACACGAGCATTTGCAAGGTTTTTCTTTTCTGGTGCAACGGAGGTAGAAATAGACAAGCAAGGTCGCATAAATATCCCAGCTACGCTTATCCAGCATGCACATCTTGAGAAGGAATGTGTAGTGTTAGGCGTTTCCAATCGCATTGAAATTTGGGCGAAGGATGCATGGGAAGCGTACTTTAGTGAGTCTGAACAATCTTTTAATGAAATTGCAGAAAATATGATTGGCTTTGATTTTTAACTTTTGATAAATATGTTAGCGCTAGCTAAATAAGGTTAAGGCCTGAGAGGAGCGAGTGGTATGTTCGATCATACAACCGTGTTACTAAAGGAAACTGTTGATGGGTTGAACATCGATCCTGATGGTATTTATGTGGATTGTACGTTAGGTGGTGCAGGACACAGTGAATATTTAGTACAACAATTATCAGATAAAGGTCGTTTAATTTGCTTTGACCAAGATATAACGGCTATAGAAAATGCGAAAATTCGCTTAGCGCCCTATATAGAGCGCGTAACATTTATCCATGCGAATTTCCGCTATTTAAAAGATGAATTATTAGCTCATGGCATCGAGCGGGTTGATGGTATTTTATATGATTTAGGCGTATCTTCCCCACAGTTAGATACACCTGAACGAGGTTTTAGCTATCACCACGATGCCCCACTTGATATGCGCATGGATCAAACGGCAACGCTTACAGCATTTGAAGTTGTCAATACATGGGCATATGAAGACCTTGTGCGGATATTTTTCCGATACGGGGAAGAGAAGTTTTCAAAGCAAGTTGCTCGTAAAATTGAGGAAGCACGTAAAGCAGCACCAATCGAAACAACTGGCCAACTTGTAGAATTAATTAAAGAGGGTATTCCAGCAGCGGCACGCCGAAAGGGTGGACATCCAGCGAAGCGCATTTTCCAAGCAATACGAATTGCTGTTAATGATGAGCTAGGCGCAGCAGAGGATTCACTAGTCGATGCGATTGATATGATTAATGTAGGTGGACGTATTAGTGTTATTACGTTCCATTCATTGGAAGACCGCCTATGCAAGACCATTTTTAAGGAAGCATCGTCATTACCGGAGTTACCACCAAATTTACCTGTAATTCCTGATGACATGAAACCAACTTTAAAGCTTATAACACGAAAGCCAATTGTTCCTTCTGATGAGGAATTGGCAGTTAATAATCGTGCGCGTTCAGCAAAGCTTAGAGTGGTAGAAAAAATTAACGACAAAGGGCGTGAGTAAATGGCAGCAGTTCGTGTAAAACAGCACCAACATCAACAAGTGCAACAACCAATAACACCACCTAGTCCACAACCCACTATCAGACGTCGTAAAAAAACAAACCAGAAGTTTGAAAAAACAATGCTACTCGTATTAGTTGGTATTATCGCTGTATTGGGCGTATTCGTGCTAAATAAGCAAGCAGCTATTCAAACAACAAGTATAGACATTCAAAAAATCGAAGCAGAAGCAGATAAAGTTGCAAGACAGAATGTTGACTTGACAGTGCGGGTAAGTGAACTTTCTACATACGAAAATATATGGAAAAAAGCGGAAGAACTCGGTTTAACTCAAAATGAGAAAAATGTAAAGGTAGTGCCGGGAGAATGAAAAAAAAGAGATTTCGATTCCAGTGGGGAGCCTTTCTATTATTAATTTTTTATGGAGGGCTCTTTTTTCTATTATTCACAAGAATGGTAACCATTCAAGCGACAGGACAGGTAGAAGGACAAGAGCTTGCTGCAAAGGCAGCGGCTAAGTATGGCAAAGAGAGTGTTATTACAGCAAATCGAGGAAAGATTTATGATCGCAATGGTCAAGTGATAGCGGAGGATACATTAAGCTATCGATTAGTGGCAATTGTGAATGAAGAGGCTACAATTGATGCAAAAAATCCTCGCCATGTTGTAGATGCTGAAAAAACGGCAGAGGTTTTAGCTAAATATATTCCTGCAATGAAGAAGGAGGATATCCTTGAACGGTTGAATAACCGTTATCGAAGTGATGGGGAACCTTTATACCAAGTGGAGTTTGGTAGTGCAGGTCGAGATATTAGCTATGAAGTGATGACAAAAATCAAAGAGGAAAAATTACCGGGAATTTTATTTGTTAATGACTTAAAGCGTTATTATCCAAATGGGGTGTTTGCCTCACATTTAATAGGCTATGCATTAAAAAAGGATAATGGTGATGGTACTGTTACAACAAAAGGCGAGATGGGTCTTGAGTATACGTATAACAAGGAATTAACAGGTGTTAATGGTAAGGTCAAGTACGAAACAGATGCATTTAGTTACTTACTACCAAATAGCGAGAAAATGATTACACCTGCAAAAGACGGTAATGATATTTATTTAACACTTGATAAAACTATTCAAAGCTTTTTAGAAGAGGCAATGACAAAGGTTGAAAAGGAATATAGCCCTGAAGGGATGACAGCAGTTGTTGCAGATGCGAAAACAGGGAAAATTTTGGCAATGTCCCAGCGCCCTACATTTAACCCTGAAACACGAGATAGCCAAAATATGAAGTGGCTCAATGAAGTGATTGAGGAAACAATTGAACCTGGCTCAACGATGAAAACATTCACGCTCGCTTCGGCGATTGATACAGATACATGGCCACCAAATGCAACCTATGCGTCAGGTAGATATAGAGTGCTTGATCGTGATATTCGAGATCATAATAATGGTAGAGGATGGGGAACGATTACTTACTTAGAAGGGTTCCAGCGTTCATCTAATACAGCAATGGCACATTTATTAAAGATTATTGGTGAGGATGTCTTTTACGACTACTTAGATCGCTTTGGCTTTGGGCAGAAAACAGGCATTGATTTACCAAATGAGGCAACAGGTACACTGCTATCTAAATATCCAATTCAGCGTGTCACAACTACCTATGGTCAAGGCTCTACCGTAACACCCATTCAGCTAGTACAAGCAATGACAGCTATCGCAAATGATGGAAAAATGATGCAGCCATACGTTATTGATCAGATTGTAGACTCGTCAACAGGGAAGGTGATTCAAAACCACAAGCCTGTTGAAAAGGGGCAGCCGATTAAAGCGGATACAGCTAAACAAGTACGAGAAATTCTTGCATCTACATTAACATCAGAGTATGGTACAGCGAAGGATTTTATATTGGAGGATTATGAGGTTGCAGGGAAAACAGGTACTGCCCAAATTCCAAAAGCGAGCGGTGGTTATCTTTCAAACCAATATTTGTATTCATTTTTAGGTTTAGCGCCTGTCGATGATCCACAGTTAATTGTCTATGTTTCAGTGAAAAAGCCGCAATTAAAGCAAGGTGAGCAGGGCTCAGTGCCTGTATCTAAAGTGTTTAAGCCTGTTATGCTAAATAGTTTAAAGCATCTCAATATTAATCCAGATGATGTTCAGCATGTAGATCATGTTGGTATTCAAGATTATACAGGCAGAAATGCGGATGCTATTCAAGTAGAGTTAGCAAATGATGGTTTACAGCCAGTTATTGTTGGCGGTGGCGGCCAAATTATTGATCAATATCCAAAGGATGTTCAAAAGTTAGTAAAAGGTAGTTTTGTATTTTTAAAGACAGATGGTGATACTACATTGCCAGACTTTACGAATTGGTCATTACGAAATTTACTTGTATTTAAAGCAATGGCAGGAATAGATATAGAAGTTTTCGGTGAGGGCTTTGTAGCTAGTCAAAGTGTGTCAGCAGGTACAATTATTACAGATAGCTCACCAATTGTTGTGAAGCTTAAAACGCCAGCTGAAAGTTTTATTCAGGATGTTGAAGCGTCCTCTGAGGGAGAAGAAATTCCCGAAGAAGAGCTAGAGCAAATTGAGGATGAAAATAACGCTGAATAGAAGTCCACTTTATTTCATACGTTGTAAAAAACAAGGTGTGATGTCGAATGAAGTGGATTTCTATCCATTCTAAAAAACGTTTACGAATTTTATATGTGTTGTTTATGTGTGTAGCAGCGGCAATTATTATTCGATTGTTTTTTTTGCAAGTGTTAGATCAAAAAGAGCTAACGCAAAAAGCGGAAGAAAACTGGGATCGAGAAATTCCATTTGCGAATGAACGAGGGCATATTACAGATCGCGATGGTAAAAGCATTGTGACAAATAAACTAGCACCAACCTTATATTTTATGCCTGCCCAAAGCAAAGATATTGAGGGAGCAGCCGAAAAAATTGCACAAGTTTTAGAGGTGGATAAAGCAAAGCTGCTTGAGAAGATGCAGAAAAAGGATTACTTAGTTAAACTAGCACCAGAAGGCAAAAATATTCCATATGAAAAAGCCGTGGAATTGCAGGGTATGCAGATTGAAGGGCTATATAGCGGTGTAGATTACTCCAGAGATTACCCTTACGGTACAATGCTTTCACGGTTTTTAGGCTTTACAGGCTATGATGCGCAAGGCTTAGCTGGTATTGAATATGAATATAATAAGTTTTTAACAGCGAATTCATCTGCCATTCGTCTTTTTACAGATGCTAAAGGCAATAATTTGCCTAATGTTGCAAGTGCTTGGAAGGCAGGAGAGGATGGTGCAACGATTGAGTTGACCATTGATGTGGATGTGCAACAGGTTGTTGAGCGTGAGCTATCACAGGCGATGAAACGTTATGATGCTGATCAAGCATTGGCTATTGCGATGAATCCAAATAATGGTGAAATTGTTGCATTAGCGTCCTATCCAACTTTTCATCCTGCTGACTATCAATTAGTAGAGCCTGCTATTTATAATCGAAATTTACCTGTATGGATGACATATGAGCCAGGCTCTACTTTTAAAATTATTACGTTGAGTGCAGCATTGGAAGAGGATGTAGTCGATTTAGAAAATGATACATTTTATGATCCAGGCTATACAATGGTTGCTGGTGCAAGGCTTCGCTGCTGGAAGCGTGAGGGGCACGGGCATGAAACGTTTTTAGAAGTTGTAGAAAACTCCTGTAACCCTGGCTTTATTGAGCTAGGGCAACGACTAGGCAATGAACGCTTGCTGCAATATATTAAAGATTTTGGCTTTGGTCAAAAAACAGGCTCTAATATTGCCGGTGAAGCTTCAGGTATTTTATTTTCAAAGGAAGCCTTTGGACCAGTGGAGCAGGCTACAACATCATTTGGGCAAGGGGTAGCTGTTACACCGATTCAACAAGTGCAAGCGGTAGCTGCGGCAATTAATGGAGGCAAGCTATACACGCCATATGTTGTGAAAAAGGTTTTTAATCCGAAAACAGGAGAGGTTATTCAGGAAACAAAGCCGACTGTGAAAAATCAGGTAATTCGTGAGGAAACTTCTGCAAAAGTTCGAGGCGCGCTGGAATCAGTAGTAGCAAAAGGCTCAGGGCGGCAAGCCTTTCGAGAGGGCTTACGAATTGGTGGTAAAACAGGAACAGCACAGAAGGTTGAGGATGGTCGCTATAAAAGTGGTGAATATATTGTATCCTTTATTGGCTTTGCGCCAGCAGATGACCCACAAATCGTCGTTTATGTAGCAGTTGACAATCCAAAAAAGACAACACAATTTGGTGGTGTTGTAGCAGCACCTATTGTTGGGCAAATTATTGAGGACGTTGCACCTTTTGTTGGTATTGAAAAATCAAAGGAACAGCTTGAAAAGGATTATCGTTATGGTGATCCAATTACTGTGAAGGTACCAAATTTCATCGGTCAAACAAAGGATGATATTGCCAAGCAATTTTATCCATTCCGTATAGAATGGCATGGAGAGGGCACGAAAATTGGCAATCAGTTACCTGAGGTGGATAGTGTTATCAAACAAGATGGTACCATTCATTTATATTTGGAGAAGTAATATAACTTTACCTTTAAAAAATGGGAAAGAACCACTATTATTATGAAGGGTAGTAATAAATACAATGAAAGTTTATGCTTTTTTCCAAAAGAAGAAAGTGAAACAAGATTTAAAGGAGATTTTTCAATGAAACTCGCAACAACACTTACCATTTTAGCTCTTGCTTTTATAGTAACAGTTATCCTAGCACCAATTAGTATTCCGCTTCTTCGCCGTCTAAAATTTGGGCAAAGTATTCGTGAAGAAGGGCCAAAATCCCATATGAAAAAAGCTGGTACACCAACAATGGGAGGTATTATTTTCTTACTTTCTATCATCCTAACAACTGTTGGTGTAGGTAGCTTTTTAGACTTATTAACAACCCAAACCGTTGTATTATTATTAGTATTAGCAGGGTTTGGATTAATCGGTTTATTGGATGATGGCTTAAAGGTTGTGTTTAAACGAAATTTAGGATTAACGTCACTTCAAAAGCTGATTGGTCAAATTGTCATTGCTATTCTTGCTTACTTCCTTCTGTATGTTGGAGCGTTTGATACAACACTTGCGATTCCGTTTACAGAGTGGACAATTGATCTTGGAGTTTTCTATGTAGCCTTTTTAATTTTCTGGTTAGTAGGCTTCTCCAACGCAGTAAATTTAACAGATGGTTTGGATGGATTAGTGGCAGGAACGGCTTCTATTGCTTTTGCAGCATTTGGTGTTATTGCATTATTCCAAAGCCAAGCAGATATCGCTTTATTTACATTTGCTGTAACAGGTGCATTATTAGGCTTTTTACTGTTTAATGCTAATCCAGCAAAGGTATTTATGGGTGATACAGGTTCATTAGCATTAGGCGGCGCATTGGCAATGGTATCTGTCTTAGTGAAAGAGGAGTTTTTACTATTGTTAGTGGGCTTGGTGTTTGTTATCGAAACATTATCTGTTATTTTGCAGGTAGGTAGTTTTAAGCTTCGAAAAAAGCGTATTTTTAAAATGAGTCCTATCCACCATCATTTTGAATTATCAGGGTGGTCAGAATGGAAAGTAGTGCTTGTGTTCTGGTCAACTGCCCTAGCAGTAGCATTGATTGCAGTTTTATCGGAGGCGTTTTAATGAAAAACTATACGGATTTACAACATAAAAAGGTACTTGTGTTAGGTTTAGCAAAGAGTGGTGTGGCAGCTGCTGAAATTTTACATGAACTAGGCGCCTTTGTCACAGTCAATGATTCAAAACCATTTGATGAAAGCCCAGATGCACAAGGGCTATTACAGAAAGGGATTACAGTTATCTGTGGTCGCCATCCTGAGGATTTACTTGATGAGGGCTTTGAATTAGTAGTGAAAAACCCAGGAATTCCTTATAGTAATCGCATTGTGGCAGATGCAATTAGCCGAGAGATTCCTGTATGGACAGAGATTGAATTGGCTTATTTAATTAGTGATGCGCCATTTATTGGTATTACAGGTTCGAATGGTAAAACAACAACAACAACATTAATTTTTGATATGCTTGATAAAGGTAGTAAAAACCCTTTGATTGCGGGCAATATTGGAACAGTTGCTTGTGGCGTTGCAAAGGAGGCAACAGAGGATAATATTATTGTAACAGAATTATCCTCGTTCCAATTGATGGGAACACAAACGTTTAAGCCTAAAATTGCTATTTTAACAAATCTATATGATGCACATCTTGACTATCACGGCACATTTGATAATTATGCACAAGCAAAGTTTGCTGTGACGTGCAATCAAGATGACAGCGATTATTTTATTTATAATGCGGACCAAGCGATTGTGGCAGATTATGCAACACAATCAAAGGCACAAAAAATTCCGTTTAGCGTGAATGGACGGACAGCACATGGCATTAGTGCCGATGATACAACGATTTACTGGCAAGGCGAACCATATATGGAACGTGCAAATATTGCCTTGCCAGGTAAGCATAATTTAGAAAATATTTTAGCATCTATAGCAGCCTGCATTTTAGTAGGCTGTGACAAAGAAAAAATGGAAGAAGTGCTAGCAACATTTGGTGGCGTAAGGCATCGTACCCAATTTGTGCGTGAGTGGAATGGTCGTAAGATTTACAATGACTCTAAAGCAACCAACTGTTTAGCGACAAAGAGTGCATTAGACGCATTCGAAGCACCTGTTATTTTACTAGCAGGCGGCTTAGACCGAGGACATTCTTTTGAGGAATTACGCCCTTGTATGCATCATGTGAAGGGTGTTGTCGCATTTGGCGAAACGGGTTTACGTTTTGTAGAGTTTGCGAAATCATGCGGCGTTTCACAAACAGTTATCGCGCAAAATGTAGAAGATGCTGTGCATTATGCAGCACCGATGTCTGCAGAGGGTGATGTGATTTTACTCTCACCAGCATGTGCAAGCTGGGATCAATATGACAGCTTTGAAATACGCGGCGATGTTTTTATTGATGCTGTAATGAAGCTGTAATGACCCTGTAACTATTTTAGAATATACTTGACTTGGAAGGATGGCATTACTGAGAGGGAAAGAAAGCTATTTATTGCTCGTCACAACTTTGATGTTATCAATAATCGGCATTATTTTCGTCTATTCTGCAGGTACTTATTGGAGTGCCGTTCATTATAGTGGAAAAATGCCGTTTTATATGAAGCAAAGTGTCTATTTTATAGTTGCGATTATTGTGTTTTTAATCACAACTCGCTTGAAAATTTTAAGAGAGCAGTCCTTCTGGAAAATGGCCTATATATTTTCGCTTATTCTACTTGTGCTAGTGTTAATACCTGGTATTGGACTTGTACGAAATGGCTCTCAAAGCTGGATTGGTGTAGGCCCTTTAACGATTCAGCCAGCAGAGTTAGCGAAAATTACAGTCATTGTGTACTTGAGCCATATATTGGCACAGCATAAAACAGGTGCGCCCGTTGTAAATTGGCGTCATGGCTTAGTGCTGCTGTTACCTGTTGCACTCATTATGTTGCAGCCAGACTTTGGCTCTGTATTTATTCTCGTTGTTTCAGTGTTTTTATTATTTTTTGTGGCAGGTTATCCATTAAAGCTGTATGCCATTATTATGCTAGCTGGCATTGCTGGATTAGTAGGAATGATTGCAACAGCACCGTATCGACTTAAACGCATAGAGGCATTTCTTGATCCTTGGGCTGATCCGCTGGTAAGTGGATTCCAGGCAGTTCAATCACTCATGGCGATTGGACCAGCTGGTATTTTTGGACATGGCTTTGGTCAAAGCCGTCAAAAGTTTTTATACTTACCAGAGCCACAAAATGATTTTATTTATGCCATTATTCTAGAAGAGATTGGATTAATTGGTGGGCTTGTTATTTTGGCACTTTTTGTACTGGTGATTTATGCAGGCTATAAATTTGCTGTACAGGCTAAAACACGAACATCCTATTATGCCATTATAGGGCTTGTCACAATGCTGATGGTGCAGGCATTTCTTAATATAGCTGTTGTGATTGGTTTAGTGCCAGTAACAGGTGTAACATTGCCTTTTATTAGCTATGGCGGAACATCTTTAGTAACAATGTGGTTAATAATAGGTATTATTTATCAATTAGCGAAATAAATATAAAGGAGGGGTACTTTTTGGAGAAAGTAATTGATATAGAAGATCGTATACCTACGCTAAAAAAGCGACGAAAAAAGCGTACAAATCGGAAATTTATCGTGCTCATATTACTTTTCTTTATTGTTTTAGGGGTACTCCTTTATTTTCAATCTCCATACAGCGATATTAAGAACATAACTGTCAATGGGGCTAAGCTTGTAGATGAACAATATTATGTGGAGGCAAGTACACTTGCGCCGGGTAAATCGATGTGGGGCTTCAAAGTAGAAGATATTGAGAAGCGCTTACAAAAGGATAAATGGGTAAAAGAGGTACAAGTTAAGCGTAAGTGGCTACAGAGCGTAACAATTGATATTAAAGAATGGAAAAAAGTTGCGTACTTAGCTGGTGATGGCACCTATTATCCATTGCTTGAAAACGGTCAACGCTTTGAGCAAGCAGGTAATGATAATCCCATTGATGCACCTGTTTTTATCGGTATAGCTGGCGAAAAAACGATTCAGAAGCTTGTCGAACAGCTAGCACAGTTAAAGCCAGAAGTATTAGCTTTAATTTCTCAGGTTAACACAAATAATAATGAAACGAATCCAAATGCAGTGAAGCTTTATATGAATGACGGCTATGAAGTGCGAGCGGTTATTCAAACATTAGCGGAGAAGTTAAATTATTACCCCTCAATTGTAGCGCAAATCGCAGATTTAGAAAAAGGTGTGATTGATTTAGAGGTTGGATCGTATTATCGTCCCTTTAATGAGGAATACAACAAGGTAGATATCAATATGGAGACCACTGCAGAAGGGGAAATGGTTAACCAGGAAGTGACAGAAGATGAACAACAAGAAGAATAGCAAGGGTAGCTTTTTCACAAGAAAACAATTTGAATTATTGCTTGTATGCATTACAACAGGGTTTATTATTGGCTATTCATACAACCAGGCGCAAGATAAACGTGAGGCAGGTGCAATTGATTCAGAGCTTTTTGAACAAGAAGAGTCATACCGTGAGGAGCTTATTGCACAGCAGGAACGCAACAAAGAGCTTTCAGAGGAACTAAATAGTTTGCAGGAGCAAATTCGGGAATATGAGCAATCCCTTGCCTCAGATGAAAAAGCCTATAAAAAGCTAGTGGAGCAAGCAGAGGATTTACGATTATTGCTTGGTGAATTAAATAGTGAAGGGAAGGGCGTGCGCATTACACTGCAAGATGGTGACTATGATCCGAAATCTTTGAACCCTAACGACTATATTGTTCATGAGAGCCATGTTTTTAAATTGTTAAATGAGTTAAAAATTTCAGGTGCTCAAGCGATTGCTATTAATGGGCAACGTGTAATGGCAAACTCCTATATTCACTGCAATGGTCCAGTGATAACGATTGATGGTACACAGCATCCTGCTCCATTTGTTATTGAAGCGATTGGTAACGCTGAAACATTAATGGCTTCTTTAAACCTAAATGGTGGTGTAGTCGACCAGTTATTAAATGATAATATCGTGGTGTCGTTAGAAGAAAGTCAAAAGCTTACAATGCCAAAGGTAAAAGTAGAGAGCTAAGGACAAGCTCTTGTTTACAGTTCAATCTTAGCCTCCGAATAAGTGGCAGAAGAGTTTAGGGTCGTATCCTAAGGAGGCATACGATACGTCTAGGAGGGGCTATTTTGCAAAGAAATATGTATACCCGAATAACGATCGTGCTATTTATTATCGGTTTGATGATAGCGGTACAATACAATACCATACAAAAACCAGCTGAGCGAGATACACGAGATATTTGGGCAATCAGAGAGGAATTAGCACAAGAAAAACAACGACATTCCACATTACTAGCAGAAATTCGCTCACTGCAGGAAGTAGTGGATCGCTATGAGCAATCTGAAAAAGTAAATCAGCAAGCGGCTTTAACGGAAACATTAAAGCGTTTAAAGCTTCAAGCAGGCCTAACAGAAGTTACTGGGCCGGGGGTGATACTTCGCGTTGAACCCGCAGCTGAGTTAATAGCAATGGGTTACGAAATAAAAGAAATTTCACCAGATTTATTAACACAATTATTAAATACATTATTTAAAAATGATGCCACAAGTGTTTCGATAGACGGAAATCGTGTTGTCCAAACAACTGCTATTCGAGATATTAATGGAAGGACAACTGTGAATAGCACGCCATTGTCCTCACCACCATTTGAAATTTATGTTGGGACAAGCGATTTTAAGGCAGCACAAAAAATGTATAATTCATTGCAAGCCTCAACATTTGTTGATTCGTTTTATCTAGATAATTTTAAATTAGTGATTGAAGAGCCGAGCGAACAGTTACAAATACCAGCATTTGATCAGCCATTGACAAGTGATTATTTAGCAGAGGTAAAAAAAGGAGATTAATATATGTGGCTACCATTTTTAGGTTTGATATTTGGACTTGCTCTGGGCTTATTAACAAATATACAAATCCCCTCTATGTATGAAAGTTATCTGTCAATCGCTGTGTTAGCAGCTTTAGATACATTATTTGGTGGTATTCGTGCACAATTACAGCAAGTATATGATGATAAAGTATTTCTATCAGGATTCTTTTTTAATATTATGCTAGCAGCAGGATTAGCCTTTTTAGGTGTTAATTTAGGAATAGATTTATATTTAGCAGCAATTTTCGCTTTTGGTGTACGTTTGTTCCAGAATATAGCAATAATTAGGCGGATTTTACTAACTCGATTAGATGAGAAACATCACAAAAAGAAGAAAACTACCGTAGAATAAGAGAAAAATTGACCAAAATACTCGATTTGCTTAGACATTACGCTAAATTTACAATAGAATGAAAATAAGAGCATTTTTCAAGGAGGTGCAGCGAATTGAATCAGCAAGATTTATACATTTCTCTTGATATAGGGTCGTCCTCTATCAAGGTATTAATCGGTGAAATGAGCGACGGACAGTTACATGTAATTGGCGTCGGAAATGTAAAGTCGAATGGGGTTCGAAAAGGGGCAATTGTTGATATTGATGCAACAGTTCAATCTATTCGAAAAGCAATAGAACAAGCCGAACGAATGACAGGATATCAAATTCAAGAAGTCGTTTTAGGTGTTCCTGCTAACCAGACGATGTTACAGCTAGTTAAAGGTGTTGTCGCTGTAAATAGTGAAAACAGAGAAATTACAGATGATGATTTAGACAGAGTAGTAGAATCTGCACAAGTCATGTCGATACCTCCTGAACGTGAATTAGTGAACATCATTCCAAGACAATTTATTGTGGATAATCTTGATGAGATTAAAGACCCTCGTGGCATGATTGGCATCCGTCTTGAAATGGATGCAACAATGATAACGACATCCAAAACGCTTTTACACAATGTTCTGCGCTGTGTTGAGCGGGCTGGTTTAAGTATACGAGAAATATATTTACAGCCATTAGCATCAGGCTACTTTGCTTTAACGGAAGACGAAAAAAACCAAGGGACTGCCTTTATTGATATAGGAGGTGGCTCTACAACAATTGCGGTGTTTGAAGAGGGATTGTTAACGCATACAGGTGTTATACCAGTCGGTGGTGATCATATAACGAAAGATATTTCAATTGTTTTAAAAACACCAACAGAACAAGCAGAGCAAATTAAACACCAATTTGGACATGCCTTTTATGACGATGCATCTGATGATGAAGTTTTTGAAGTACCGATTGTGGGTACAGATTCTACTGACCAGTATAGCCAGCGTTATATATCAGAAATTATTGGTGCTCGTTTAGAGGAATTATTAGAGCTAGTGATTGATGAATTAGCACGTTTAGGTGTTCGAGATTTACCTGGTGGCGTTGTTTTAACAGGTGGTGTTGCAAAGCTTGAAGGTATCGCACAATTAGCACGTCAAATTCTACAAACGCGTGTAAGAATCTATACACCCGATTATATTGGCGTTAGAGAGCCTTCATTTGCGACGGCAGTTGGACTTATTCGTTACGCCCATTTAGAAGATGATTTTTACGGTAAGAGTACGAATACGCAGCCTGTTGAATATGCAGTTGTAGGAGCTCAAGCAGCTACACCTAAAAAGCAAGAGTATTCTGCACCTTCAGAACCAAAAGAAAGCGTAATCGGGAAAGCAAAAAAATTATTCGATAAGTTTTTTGATTAACTAGAATGCGTAATGAATGATACAGAGTCGAGTTACCGTGGGAGGAAAAAGAGATGTTAGAATTTGATACAAGTGTTGATGAACTTGCAGTAATAAAGGTCATAGGTGTCGGTGGCGGCGGTAACAACGCTGTCAATCGTATGATTGAGCATGGTGTACAAGGCGTTGACTTTATCGCAGTGAACACAGATGCACAAGCATTAAATTTATCAAAGGCGGAAGTAAGGCTACAAATTGGTGCTAAGCTAACGCGTGGGCTAGGCGCAGGAGCAAATCCTGAAGTAGGTAAAAAAGCCGCAGAAGAAAGCCGAGAGCAGCTAGAAGAGGTACTGCGTGGCGCAGATATGGTCTTCGTAACGGCTGGTATGGGTGGAGGAACAGGTACTGGTGCTGCACCAGTCATTGCTCAGATTGCTCGTGAATTAGGAGCCCTTACAGTAGGTGTTGTGACACGTCCATTTACTTTTGAAGGTCGTAAACGTCAAACACAGGCAATCGGTGGTATTGGCAGCATGAAGGAGTCAGTGGATACATTAATTGTTATTCCGAATGATAAGCTCCTACAAATTGTCGATAAATCTACACCTATGTTAGAAGCATTTAGAGAAGCTGATAATGTTTTACGTCAAGGTGTGCAAGGTATTTCAGATTTAATTGCAACACCTGGTCTTATTAACTTAGACTTTGCAGACGTTAAAACAATTATGTCTAATAAAGGTTCAGCATTAATGGGGATCGGTATTGCCACAGGTGAAAACCGAGCTTCTGAAGCAGCAAAAAAGGCTATTTCAAGTCCATTGCTTGAATCGTCCATTGATGGTGCGAAAGGTGTCCTCATGAATATTACAGGTGGCTCGAATCTTAGCTTATTTGAAGTACAGGAGGCAGCAGATATTGTAGCCTCTGCATCAGATGAAGAAGTAAATATGATTTTCGGTTCTGTTATCAATGAAAATCTAAAAGATGAAATCATTGTAACTGTTATTGCAACTGGTTTTTCAGAGGAAGCTTTACAGCAGCAACGCAATACACCGAAGCCATCGCTTAATGTAAATAGACAATCTGCTCCACAGCAACAGGCTCCTATTCGTGAACAACGACAAGAAATGCCTACACAACAAGAGCAGCCACGTCAAAATCAACAAAATTATGCACAAGACGATATGCTTGAAGTACCAGCATTTTTACGCAATCGTAAAAATCGCGGATAACTTCAATAAATAACTTCTAGAAAGCTTGTAATTTACATATGTAAATTATGAGCTTTTTATATTTGCCACAATGATGTTCAAACATGTAAGGAAACCATGTTTTTTGTCAAAACATTTTCTGAAAATGATGCGATTGTTTGACAATATTTGTGGGAGGAACATGCTAACTTTGTAAGTAGGAGGCGGCTGTTATGTATGGAGAATGGCTGGTGCTCATTAATACACTTTTTAATCTAGCAATACTTATGTTTACAGTAAGAGTAACAGGCGTTGTTGTTAAACATTCAAGATTATTAATGAGTTCGATTTGCAGTAGTTTAGTAGCTGTCATTGGCGGCCAAACGCTGTGGACAACGGTGCTAAGCTTTCTATTATTAATTGGTATAGCTTTTCAATTCAAGCTTCGAAGTTTTCAAAAGCAAGGACCTATTGTTGTAACAGCAACTATTGTAATTGGCGGTTTGTTAACAGCTTTACAACCTTATTTAAAAAATCTAGCTGTTGCTCATTTTATTATGATTTGCTTTGTGCTTGCAGTGGCGAATCTCGTCTTGTTTTATAAACAATGGGGTTTCGTTAAGCTTGAACGCTTAAGTGGTCAGTTTGTCTTTGATACGACATTGAAAATTTTTGGCGCAGCCATACCGCTATCTGCCTTTGTTGATACAGGCAATCAAGCGATTGAACCACTTTCAGGAAAACCTGTTCATTTTGTTTCTTATACAGCTTTACGTCCACATTTACCCGCAGCTTTCCGCAAATCATTAATAGAGTGGCAGGAAACAGACCCATACAATGTATCCATGTTTGCAGAAGATTACCAGCGTTATATCCGATTTATTCATGTTAATACCGTACAGCAGCAAAGCGTTGTACTTGGCTTTCGTTTTGATGAATGGCATATCAAGGGAGAGCCCTCACAAGTGAAAACAAATGAATATATCGTGTTAACCAAAAAAGCTAAAAATTTTCCGCATAGCACAGCAGCAATTTTACATTTTTCAGCGCTTTCAAATAACTCATAGAGGGGGAGAACGATTGCTTCTTAGGCTACTTGCTAGCTTGAAAAAATTATGGAGTAAGTTTCGAAGTCGTGAAACGTACTATATAGGGGGAAATGATTCATTGCCAGTGCCACTAAGTCGAGAAGAAGAAGTTACAGTGATTGCATCCTTTATGAACGGTGATTTACGAGCTAGAGATACACTAATTGAACGCAATTTGCGTCTTGTTGTTTATATTGCTAGACGTTTTGATAATACAGGTACGCCAATTGAGGATTTAATTAGCATTGGCTCCATTGGATTAATCAAAGCGATTGAAACATTTAATACAGATAAAAATATTAAACTTGCAACCTATGCATCACGCTGCATTGAAAATGAAATTTTAATGCACTTACGAAAAACAAGCCGTATGAAAGGTGAAGTTTCATTAGATGAACCACTCAACTCCGATGCAGATGGAAATGAATTATTATTATCGGATATTTTAGGAACAGAAGAGCATATTATTTTAGATAATGTAGAGAAAAAAATCGAACGTCAGCATATGTTCCATGCGATTAATTTGCTTGGTGCACGTGAACGTTATATTATGGAATGCCGCTTTGGACTAAACGGTAAAGCGGAAATGACACAAAAAGAGGTTGCCGACCATTTAGGTATATCTCAATCCTATATTTCCCGTTTAGAAAAGAAAATTATTCAAGATTTACGTGAAAACTTAAATCAACCGATATCATAGAAAGGGAATTTTACCCTACCTAAAATTGGTCATAGCTTTTGTGCATATTCTTGTTGCTCTCGGACAAACTGATGTCACGGTTTAGTCAGAGAATAACATCCGGAGGAATCGAATATGCGAACAAAAGTAGATCTTTGCGGCTTAGATACATCGACTTTGCCAATTTTAAAGCACGAGGAAATGAAGGAGCTCTTTATCCGTTTGCAAGCAGGGGAAACGGAAATTCGAGAAGAGCTTGTCATGTGCAATTTAAGGTTAGTGCTAAGTATTGTTGGTCGATTTGCCTATCGAGGTGAACAGGCAGATGATTTATTTCAAGTAGGGTGTATTGGCCTTATGAAAGCCATTGATCATTTTGATTTAAAGCATAATGTACGGTTTTCGACATATGCTGTGCCAATGATTATTGGTGAAATTCGTCGCCATCTGCGTGATCATCATGCATTGCGAGTTTCTCGCTCCTTAAGAGATATAGCCTATAAAGCAATGCAGGCAAAAGAGCAATGGATAACTGATAATTTGCGAGAACCTACGATTGAAGAAATTGCCGAAATGATTGATATGAAAAAAGAAGATGTGTTATTTGCTTTAGATGCTATTCAAGACCCTGTTTCATTGCAGGAACCTATTTATTCAGACGGCGGAGATGCTGTTTATATGATGGACCAATTGCGTGATGATGATGTATCAGAGGATCAATGGGTTGCCTATGTATCGGTGAAGGAAAGCTTACAAAAGTTAGATGAACGTCAGCAAATGATTGTGGCAAAGCGTTTTTATTACGGTGAAACACAAACTGAAATTGCCAAGGAGTTAGGGATTTCACAAGCACAAATCTCACGCCTAGAAAAAAATGCGATTGAAACAATGCAAAAAGATTACAAATAAAAAAATGCGCATCCGATTATTCGGTGCGCATTTTCTCTTCATTCAATGAACAATTGATACATAAATATAAAGAGATAGCAACGTTTTAGAATGGAAGTAGATGGTAATAGATAGAGGAGGGATGTTAGTGCGATTCTCAATGTTGCAGCAAAAAGAAGTAATTGAAGCAGGGAATGGACGTTTTATAGGGTTTGTTGTAGATGCTGAAGTATCAAAGGAAACAGGCTATGTTACCGCATTTTTAATTGCTGAGCCTCGTAAATATTTGGGCTTTTTTAAAGGGGAGGAATCTGTGAGAAAGGTATATATGAAGGATGTGCTTGTCGTCGGCAAGGACGTTATTTTAGTGAAGGCACTTTCTTAAGACAAAAGATTCGTTTTTTATGCATGCTAATGCTGATATAGGTCAGGCTATTCATTGATAAATCAACCATTGCTTGTTACAATAAGAGAAACTATTGTTGTAAAGTTGGGAAGAACAGTGACAAAAATCTTAACAAATTTAAGCAAAATAAATGATGTACTGATAGCAGCAGCAAAGCGAGGCAATCGTGATGCTAGTAAAGTTCAAATTATTGCCGTAACAAAAGAAGTTTCTGTGGAAAGAACACAAGAAGCAATTGATGCAGGGCTTATTCATTTTGGCGAAAATAGACCTGAAGGCTTCAATCATAAAATTGCAGCGATTCAAGCCGATGTGCATTGGCATTATATTGGGTCACTACAAACACGCAAAGTCAAGCAAGTTATTAACAACATTGATTATTTACACTCCTTAGATCGTTTGAGTTTGGCACAAGAAATTGAAAAACGAGCAGAAAAACCTGTTAAATGTTTTGTACAAGTAAATGTTTCTGGTGAAGAATCAAAGCATGGGCTAATGGTTGAGGAAGTTTTACCTTTTGTAGAAGCATTAACAAGTTTTACAAAAATTCAAGTTGTGGGTTTAATGACAATGGCACCAAATACAGAAGACAAAGCACTTATTCGCTCTGTTTTCAAGCAATTAAAACAATGTCAACAGCAAATAGCCGAGCGAGGATTCGCACATGCACCTTGTACCGAGTTATCAATGGGCATGTCTAATGACTTTGAAATTGCGGTAGAGGAAGGGGCTACTTTTGTTCGAGTCGGTACGGCTCTTGTTGGAAATGAAAGAGGGGAACAGGATGAGCATGAAAAATAAAATTAAAAACTTCTTTTACCTTGAAGAGGAACTAGAAGAAGAGATCACGCAAGCTCCTATTCAACAGCAACAACCCATACAACACCAGCAACAAGTTCAAACAGCAAAGCCTAAAAAAAACATGAAAGAACGCAAAGCGCCCGTCCATGAAATTATGCCACAAAGCACAGCAACGCCTAACAACATTGTTAGTTTACAGGCAGCGATGAGTTCGAAAGGAGCAAAAGTGGTTTTAGTTGAGCCTAGAGTATATGCAGAAGCGCAAGATATCGCAGAGCATTTAAAAAATAAACGGGCAACAATTGTAAATTTGCAGCGTATCGAGCGGGAGCAAGGAAAACGAATTATTGATTTTTTAAGCGGTACAGTGTATGCCCTTGCAGGGGATATTCAACGAATTGGTAAAGATATTTTCCTTTGCACACCTGATAACGTAGAAGTAACTGGGGAAATTACGAACTTTATTTTAGACGATAATTAATAGCGAGGATTGTAGTTTATATGACTTTTTTGATTATACTTAACTATATATCGTTAGCATTTAGGATTTATTCATTTTTGCTAATTATATATATTTTAATGTCTTGGGTGCCTGCTGCGCAAAATTCATCATTTGGACGTATGCTGGCAAGAGTATGTGAGCCATACTTAGGGATTTTCAGACGATTTATTCCACCTATTGGAATGATTGATATTTCTCCTATCGTGGCAATCTTTATGCTGAATTTTATTGAACGAGGGCTTTTTATAGTCATTCAGAAAATATACTTTATGTTTATTTAAAAGAAAATCCTCACGATTTGGTGAGGGTTTTTTTAATGCTATAGTAGTTGGTGGATAGAATGCTAAGAGTGACGGATAGAATAAAGGAAGTAACGGATAGAATACTAAAAGTGGCGGATAGAATGTCAAAGGTGAAGGAGATAATCAAATGGAGCATTTAATTCAGCATTTTCGAAAAGAGGAACAACCCTTTATTGAACAGGTGGTTAATTGGCAGCGTGAGGTGGAAGATCGCTATGCACCAAAGCTAACGGATTTTCTTGATCCAAGGCAGCGCTTTATTGTGGCATCCATTATTGGACAAGACGATACATTAAAAACAGCAAGCATGGGGTTATTTGATAAGGCGGAGAGGCAGCGTATGCTTATTTTTCCTACTTATTTTGAACCGACTGAGGATGACTTCCAGCTCGTAGCATTTACCATTCATTACCCTGTGAAATTTGTACAATTGCGACATCCTGACGTTTTAGGTGCATTGTTATCATTAGGCTTAAACCGTGGTAAGTTTGGAGATATTCGTGTGAATGAGCATCAGGTGCAATTTGTCGTTGCGCAAGAGGTAGCAGACTATGTACGTTTGCATTTAACAGGCATTGGCAAGGTAAAGGTACATGTGGAGGCAATAAAGGAAATGGAGCCGCTGCTTGTTAATGAGGACGAATGGCTTGAGGAATCTCATACGGTGTCTTCGATGCGTTTAGATGTTATTATTGCAACTGTTTTAAATGTGTCCCGTCAAAAGGCACAAGCACTTATTACAGGAAATAAAGTACGTGTAAATTGGACAGAGCGAGATGCTGTTGCTTTTGAATTACAAGAGGGCGATATTTTATCGATACGAGGAAGTGGACGTGTTAAAATTATTATGACAGAAGGCCGTACAAAAAAAGATAAAATTCGTCTACAAATCGGTCGATTGGCCCAAAAAGCTTGAAAGTGAAGTAATTTTCATTAATTTTTACTGCTAAGTTGTCGCAACAATTGTATAATAGAAATTATGAATGTACACGTAAAGGAGAGAAGGATTGTATGCCATTATCACCTATTGATATACATAATAAGGAGTTTACAAAGACCTTCAGGGGCTATGCTGAGGACGAGGTCAATGAATTTTTAGATCAGATTATTAAAGATTATGAAATTTTATTGCGTGAGAAAAAAGAAGTTGATCGACAGTTAGAAATCGCTTTAGAGCAAGCGAGGCATTTTAACACCTTAGAAGAAACTTTACAAAAATCTATAGTTGTGGCACAAGAGGCAGCGGATGAAGTACGCAGAAATTCACAAAAAGAGGCAAAGCTTATTGTCAAAGAAGCTGAAAAAAATGCTGATCGAATTGTCAATGAAGCATTAACAAAGGCACGTAAGGTAACGATTGAAATCGATGAGCTCAAGAAACAATCCAAAGTATTCCGTAATCGCTTTAAAATGCTTGTGGAGGCACAGCTTGACCTATTAAATGCAGATGATTGGGATCATTTGCTGCAATATGATATTGATCTAACTGAAATTCAAGCGTCTGTAGAGGAAGCACAGGAATCCGAAGATTTATAATTTTTTCTCTTGCCCTATAATTGAAACTTGACGTGAATGATTGAATTTCATATACTTTATACTAGCAATTATTTGAACAGATATGCATACAGGCAAAGACGAAGATAGTAATTGTTAGGCGTAGTGAAGCGATTTGGGGATAGTGGAAGCCCAAACAAACAACTAACAATGAAGATCACTTCCGAGCTAAATAACTGAAAGCAGTAAGTTATTTCGTGCCGCACAACGTTAACGTGCTTGAAAGAGGTAGTGCAATTTGAATTGTGCTGCAACTAGGGTGGTACCGCGAGTAGAAGCTTCTCGTCCCTTTGTGGGATTGAGGGCTTTTTTTATTTGCAGGCAGAAGCATTAGGTTTGCTATGTTTGCCAATAATTGTTGTAGATGTTTTGTTTGTAATCGTAAAGGAGGAATTTTAATGGTTGAATACAAGGATACTTTATTAATGCCAAAAACAGATTTCCCAATGCGCGGAAATTTACCAGCAAATGAGCCAAAAATGCAAGAAAAATGGAATGACATGGATATTAACAAATTACAGATGGAGCGTACAGAAGGTCGCCCTGAGTTTGTGTTACATGATGGTCCTCCATATGCAAATGGTGATATTCATATTGGTCACGCATTAAACAAAGTATTAAAGGATATGATTACACGTCATCGTTCAATGTCTGGTTATCATGTGAACTATGTACCAGGTTGGGATACACATGGTTTACCAATTGAGCAGGCATTAGCAAATAAAGGTGTTAAACGTAAGGAAATGTCTGTGGCGGAATTCCGTCAGCTTTGTGAAAAATATGCTTATGAGCAAATCGACAATCAACGCCAGCAATTTAAACGTTTAGGTGTACGTGGTGATTGGGAAAATCCATATATTACATTAAAGCCTGAATTTGAAGCGCGTCAAATTGAAGTATTCGGGAAAATGGCAGAAAAGGGCTATATCTATAAGGGCTTAAAGCCTGTTTATTGGTCACCATCTTCTGAATCGGCTCTTGCAGAGGCTGAAATCGAGTATAAAGATATTAAATCACCATCTATTTATGTCAGCTTTGCGATTAAAGATGCAAAAGGCGTTGTGCCAGCAGATGCGAAATTTATTATTTGGACAACAACACCTTGGACATTACCAGCAAACTTAGGGATTTCTTTAAATCCTGAATTTATCTATGTAGTAGTGGCAGTGGCAGAGAAGAAATTCATTATTGCTAAAGAATTAGTAGAGTCAGTGGCAACTGCGCTTAACTGGGAATCGTATGAAATTGTACAGGAAGTGAAAGGTGAGGCACTTGACCGTATTGTAGCACAGCATCCATTCTATGATCGTGAATCACTTATTATGGTAGGTGAGCATGTAACGGCTGATGCTGGTACTGGCTGTGTGCATACTGCACCTGGACACGGGGAAGACGATTACTATATTAGTAAACAATATGGTTTAGGTATTCTTAGCCCTCTTGATAATAGTGGTTGCTATACAGATGAAGCACCTGGCTTTGAAGGTGTCTTTTATAATGATGCCAATAAACTCATTACAGAAAAGCTCAAAGAAGTTGGAGCATTAGAGAAGCTAGACTTCTTTACACACTCATATCCACATGATTGGCGTACGAAAAAGCCTGTTATTTACCGCGCGACACCACAATGGTTTGCATCGGTTGAAGCATTCCGTGGCGAGCTACTAGAGGCTGTAAAAGCAACAACATTTACACCTGCTTGGGGTGAAACTCGTCTTTATAATATGATTCGTGATCGTGGCGACTGGGTCATTTCACGTCAACGGGCATGGGGTGTGCCGATTCCAATTTTCTACGCTGAAAATGGTGAACCAATTATTACACCAGAAACAATTGCTCATGTAGCTGCGTTATTCCGTGAGCATGGATCGAATATTTGGTTCCAAAAAGAGGCAAAAGAATTATTACCTGAAGGCTTTACACATCCAGGTAGCCCAAATGGTGAATTTACAAAAGAAAACGATATTATGGACGTATGGTTTGACTCAGGTTCTTCACACCAAGGTGTCTTAGTAGAGCGTGGTATGAAGTATCCAGCTGACCTTTATTTAGAAGGTTCTGACCAACACCGTGGTTGGTTTAACTCATCCCTTATTACATCTGTAGCAATCAACGGCTTTGCACCCTATAAAGGGCTTTTAACACACGGCTTTGTGCTTGATGGTGAAGGGCGAAAAATGAGTAAATCGCTAGGGAATACAATTGTGCCACAAAAAGTAATGGATCAATATGGTGCAGATATTCTTCGTTTATGGGTTGCTTCTGTGGATTATACAGCAGATGTACGTATTTCAATGGATATGCTAAAGCAAGTGTCTGAAGTATATCGTAAAATTCGTAATACATTGCGTTTCTTACACGGCAATATCGCTGATTTTGATCCACAGAAAAATCGTGTGGCTTATACAGAGCTTCGTGAAATGGATCAATATGTATATATGCGCTTGCAAGACGTCTTAAAAACAGTGCGTGCTGCTTATGATCGTTATGATTTCGCTGCTGTGTACCATGTGGTCAATAACTTTGTTGCTGTAGAGCTATCCTCCTTCTATTTAGATATTGCCAAAGATGTTGTCTATATTGAAGGCTATGACAATCAAGACCGCCGTGCAATGCAAACGGTTATGTATGATACATTAATGACATTGGTGAAAGTAATGACACCGATTATTCCACATACAACAGATGAAATGTGGTCATACCTATATGCACAAGGTCTTGTAGAGGAAATTTCTGTCCAATTAACAGACTTACCAGAGGTAGATGAGCAAGCGAATTTTGATAGCCTTCGTGCAAAATGGGAAAAGGTTATCGATGTTCGTGATGATATTTTAAAAGCATTAGAGGAAGCACGTAATGCTAAAATAATTGGGAAATCACTTGAAGCAAAAGTAACTGTCTATGCAAAAGAGGATATTGTAGTATTACTGAACGATGCAAATATTGATTTTGCACAGCTTTCTATTGTTTCGGCATTTGAGGTAGCAACATTAGCAGAAGCACCTGCCCATGCATTAGCGCTTGAGCATGTATCAATTGCTGTGGAAAAGGCAGCAGGTGAAAAATGTGAGCGCTGCTGGTCAATTTCTGAAACAGTTGGCACAAATGCAGCACATCCAACATTATGTGCGCGCTGTGCAGATGTTGTAGAAAAATATTACGCATAATAAATATAAAGCAAGTTAGAAATGGTTGTTTGATTTCTAGCTTGTTTTTTTATAGCTATTGCACATATGCTGTTAGCACCAGATTTTTATATGCTCGTAGTTATGGCAAAGGGTGCTGTTATGGTAGAATAGGTTAGATGTTGAGCGATCGGAGGAATGTTTGTGTATAAATATTATGGATTTGCTGCTTTTGTTATTTTACTCGATCAATGGACAAAATGGCTCGTTGTCAAAAATATGGCGTATGGGGAGCGCATTGCGCTATGGGACCCATGGTTTGGCATTTTATCTCATCGCAATCGAGGAGCAGCATGGGGAATGCTGGAGGGACAAATATGGTTGTTTAGTATCGTAACCGTTGTCGTTATATGTGCGATTCTCTACTTTTATCATAAAGAAGCAAAAGGTAAACCACTTTTTCAGGTTGGCTTAATGCTATTGTTAGGTGGCGCGATTGGCAACTTTATTGATCGTTTATTTAGAGGTGAAGTGGTTGATTTTGCAGATGTTTTCATTCCTATTATTAACTATGACTTCCCTATTTTTAATGTAGCAGATGCTGCGTTAACAATAGCTGTTGTACTGCTAATGATTGGCTTAATCGTGGAAGATAAAAAAGAAAAGAAACAGGTGAAACAATGACGCAAGTAACATATACAATTGAAGAACAGCAACAAGGAGAGCGCATTGATAAGGCACTCTCAAGTCTACAGTCAGAATGGTCACGTACGCAAATAGGGAACTGGATTAGTGATGGAGCTATTAAAGTAAATGGCGATGCTGTTAAGGCAAAATATAAGGTTAAAGCTGGTGACCTCATTGTTATTGATGTACCAGAAGTTGAAGAATTGGATGTTGTCGCAGAAAACTTAGCGTTGGATATTGTTTATGAGGATGCAGATGTGCTTGTTGTGAATAAACCAAAGGGCATGGTGGTACATCCAGCACCAGGACATATGACAGGTACGCTAGTAAATGGACTAATGGCGCATTGTCAAGATTTATCAGGGATTAATGGTGTAATGCGACCTGGTATTGTGCATCGTATTGATAAGGATACATCAGGCTTATTAATGGTGGCAAAAAACGATGTAGCCCATGAATCCTTAGTGAATCAGTTAGTCAATAAAACAGTCACTCGTAAATATACAGCGCTTGTACATGGACATATTGCACATGATAAAGGAACAATTGATGCACCAATTGCACGTGACCCAAAAGACCGTCAAAAACAGGCTGTTGTTGATCAGGGCAAGCATGCTATTACACATTTCCAAGTGATTGAGCGCTTTGGCGATTATACGCTTGTGGAGTGCCGTTTAGAAACAGGACGTACACACCAAATTCGTGTACATATGAATTATATTGGCTTCCCGCTTGTAGGTGATCCAAAATATGGTCCGAAAAAAACACTTGATTTTGGTGGACAAGTGCTGCATGCGGGTGTTTTAGGGTTTGACCATCCTGTATCTGGTGAATATCTGGAATTTGAAGCGCCACTTCCTGCTGATTATGAGCAATTATTAAAGGATTTACGAAATAGGCATTGACGTATATACGAAGAAGGTCTATACTAACGACAGTGAATAAATAAGAAAACTAAATAGTCACCTTTAATGACAGTCCAGAGAGGCTGAGAAGGTTTATGTGATAGTGTTGTGATAATTTGTGCTGCAAATTGTTCAACATGCTTTTTCAACATGTATATAATCCTCTCAGGCTACTCGCCTTGAGAGGTTTTTTTATGGACATATGACTGATAATAGATGATAGGGAGGAGGACATGAATATGGCACAAAATGAGTTATTAGATGGTCCGTCAATGACAAGAGCGTTAACGCGTATTGCCCATGAAATTATTGAACGCAATAAAGGAATTGATGAATGTATTCTCGTTGGTATTAAAACACGAGGTGCTTTTCTAGCCAAACGTCTAGCACAACGAATTGAAAAAATTGAAGGACAAGCGATTCGTACAGGCGAGCTTGATATTACGCTATATCGGGACGATTTAACAACAAAGCACGAAAATGAGCAAGCACATGTAGAGCAAGTGGATATTGATTATACCGTAAAAAATCAAAAAATTATTTTAGTGGATGATGTACTTTATACAGGGCGCACCGTTCGTGCAGCACTAGACGCTGTCATGGACTTAGGAAGACCTGCACAAATCCAATTGGCTGTGCTTGTGGATAGAGGGCATCGAGAGCTACCGATTCGAGCAGATTATGTAGGAAAGAATGTGCCGACTTCAGGCTCTGAGCGTATTGTTGTAAACTTGCAAGAAGTTGATGGAGAAGATTGCGTTATTATTTATAAAGAAGATGAACGATAAGGTGAGGAAGCAATATGTCAAATGCAGTGTTAGATATTAAGGATAAACCAAACGCACTCCAACTGGTGACATTAAGCTTCCAGCATATGTTTGCCATGTTTGGCTCAACCATTTTAGTGCCACAGCTCGTTGGCTTAAGCCCAGCTATTGCGTTATTAACAAGTGGAATTGCTACGCTTTTCTTCCTATTAATTACGAAATTTCAAGTGCCTGCGTATTTAGGATCATCCTTTGCATTTATTGCACCAATTTTGCTTGTAGCAGGTGGTTTAAATGCAGATGGCTCTAGTGTAAATCCGGGACACGCCATGATTGGTGCGATGGCTGTTGGGGTTACATATGGAATTGTATCCTTAGTTATTTGGAAAAGTGGCTATAAATGGATAATGAAAATTTTACCGCCAATTGTAGTAGGGCCAGTTATTATGGTAATTGGTCTTGGACTATCAGGCACAGCTGTAGATATGGCAATGAACGTTGATGGTCAATATAGCTTTTTACACTTTTCTGCTGCATTAGTTACTGTTTTTACAGCCATTATTTTTACGATTTCCTTCAAAGGTATTTTAAGCACAATGCCAATTTTAATTGGTTTAATCGTAGGCTATATTTACTCCATGATCATTGGCATTGTAGATTATACACCAATTGCTGCTGCAAAATTTTTTGCCATCCCTGATTTCTTAATACCAGGTGTGCATTATGAATTTGAAGTGACAACCAAAATTTTGCTGACAATGGTACCAATTGTTATTGTTACAATTTCAGAGCATATCGGTCACCAGCTTGTATTAGGAAAAGTTGTGGAGCGTGATTATATTAAAGAACCTGGTTTACACCGCTCACTGCTTGGGGACGGGCTTGGTACATTTATTAGTGCGCTTATTGGTGGTCCACCAAAAACAACGTATGGTGAAAATATTGGTGTCCTAGCAATTACGCGTGTGTACAGTATCTACGTTATTGCAGGTGCAGCGATTGTGGCAATTTTACTATCATTCTTCGGAAAAGCTATGGCCGTAATTGCAACAATTCCAACTGCGGTACTTGGTGGCGTATCTATCTTACTATTTGGTATTATTGCAGCAAGTGGTTTACGCATGCTAGTAGATAATCATATTGATTTTGGCAATAGCCGTAACCTAGTGATTGCATCGGTTATTTTAGTTATCGGTATTGGCGGTGCAAAGTTTGTGATTTCAGAATCATTGAGCATTGAGGGCATGGCACTAGCAGCGATTATCGGTGTGCTATTGAATGCTGTTTTGCCAGGCAAACAAGAAGCGGCAATACCTGTACAAGACAATCAACATAAAAATTCATAGTAGTACCTTTTAATGAATTGTCCAGAGAGGCAAAAAAAGGGAAGCTGTGGACAAGCTGAAGTAGGTGCTATAACCTGCTATAGTTTGTCACGCCTCCTTCTGCCTCATTGATACGATCAATGGGGCTTTTCCTTTATAAAGAGAACGTCATACATAGACGTTCATGACACACAACCTAATGGAGGTCATATAATGAGAAACTTATTATCGATGGAACATTTAACAATAGAGGAAATTCATCATATTCTTGACCTTGCACAAGCATTTGAAAACGGTGAAGCATCATCATTATCTCGTAAGTACAATGTAGCCAATTTATTTTTCGAACCAAGCACTCGTACAAAAACAAGCTTTGAAATGGCAGAGCGCAAAATTGGTTGTACCGTTATTCCTTTCGATGCCGGGTTTTCAAGTGTTACAAAGGGGGAAACGATGTATGATACGGTTAAAACACTAGAAATGATCGGCTTAGATGCCGTTGTTATTCGTGCAACAGAGGATGAATATTACAATGAGCTGCTAAACGGTATTAATGTAGCCATTATTAATGCGGGTGATGGTGCAGGTCAGCATCCTTCGCAATCATTATTGGACCTTTATACAATCAAAAAAGAGTTTGGTAAGTTTGAAGGATTGAATATTACTATTGCTGGCGATATATCCCATAGCCGTGTGGCAAAATCAAATGCAGTGGCATTGCAGCGCTTAGGTGCAAACGTCCACTTCCTATGTCCAGAAGAATGGGCAGGAAGTTTTGAGGCACATCATTCATGGGATGACTTAATCGAAATAAGTGATGTGATTATGTTACTACGTGTGCAGCATGAACGTCATAAAGTAAACAAAAGCTTTTCAAAAGAAAGCTACCATCAGGAATATGGTTTAACAATCGAACGAGAGCAACAAATGAAAGAATCCGCAATTATTATGCATCCAGCGCCTGTGAATCGCGATGTAGAAATTGCTTCTGAGCTAGTGGAGTGTGAACGGTCACGTATTTTCGAGCAAGTGCGAAATGGTGTTTACACACGAATGGCTATTATCGAAACTATTTTAAAGGAGA